>DATIKE010000479.1:0-6893 GCA_035477895.1 Phycisphaerae bacterium | reverse complement strand
CCCGCTCGACGGGCGGCGAATACTATCAGTCCCGTTGGGTGCGTATGAACAACCTGACGATCGCGACGCCGCAGACCTGGCAGGCCGGCGAACAGGTCACGGTCGCCGACGGAACGGATTCCCTGCCGATGATGCTGTCGGCGGTGGGGGACTTCAACTCGTACTCTCCGCCGGTGGGGGCGTTCGACGTGGTCGCCCTGTTCGATCAGGAGCCTCGGCCGCTGAATATCGCCGCCTCGCGAATGGATCACTACCGCCTCTGGGTCAAACGCATGGAACATATTCTCCCGCCGGGCACTCCGTTCCTGGTGACGGCCGTGTCGCGGATGACACACGGGTCGGCCGGCGCGTTCGACATTGATGTCTCGATGCCTGGGGTCATGGAGACGCGCCAGGCCGGCCCCTCGCTGTTGGTCGTCAGGTTTGACCGGCCGGTGACCGGCTTCGGCGGGCTCGACGCCTCCGATGTGACGGTCAGCAGCGGCAGCGTTACGGGCCTGGCCGTCAACGACGGCGAGTTGAGTGTCACGCTGAGCGGCGTGGCCAACGCCGCGAACCTGACTATCAGTTTTCCGGGCATCATCTCGGTCGCCAACGGGGCGGCGGCCACTCAGTCGCTTTGTTTCGGCGTACTGCGCGGCGACGTGACCGGCGATCGCCAGGTCAGCTCGCTTGACCTGATCGGCGTGCGAGCCCGGCTGGGCCGGCCCGTCACCGCCGCCAACTTCCGGTACGATGTCAGGGCCGACGGGGCGATCGGCTCACTCGACCTGATCGTCGTGCGGACGAACCTGGGGCGGACTTTGAGCACGGCTTGTCCGTAAACGGAACCATCGGAAATGACGTGCGTCCCAAGGACATATTCGGCGGATTCGCGAAAGCCCCCGGCAGGCTTGCCGGGGGCTTTGTTGGCGGCCGATATCTGTTCCAGGGTTGCCCCCGTGCCCTGGGCGTGTGGAGTCTGTCCGCGGTACGACCGCGCGTTCACGATGATCGAGCTGCTGGTCGTCGTGGCGGTCGTCGCGTTGCTGGTGGCGATCCTCGTGCCGTCGCTGGTCCGGGCCCGCCTGCAGGCCAAGGTCGCCAAGGTCCGCGCGGAGCTGTACCAGGTCGCGCTCGGGCTGGAGACCTATCACCAGACCTGGCGGGACTTTCCGTGGGCGTCGTCGTTCTGTTTCGGCGGGGGGGTGGTCGGCGAGGCGTATAACCGGCTGCCGCCCGAGCTGGACTCTCGGTACATCGGCGGCCTGGGCGAGGACCTGTTCAACCCCGGGCAGACCTACAAGTACGCCCGCTACGTCGGGTGGAACAACGGCACGCCGGACTCTTCGATCACTCTCTGGCTGCCGAAGCACTTTCCGAACGATCGGGTCGACAGCAACCCGAGCGAGGACTTCCGCCAGAGCAATATCAAAACCGGCCCGGTGGAATACGCGCTGTGGAGCGTCGGGCCGGGCGGCGATCCGTTCGGCGCGTCCGTCACCGCCTGCGACATTTATCGTGTGCCGTTCCCCAAACGCACCTGGTACAGCTTCGCCAACGGGCTGCGCGGCGACGGCGTGATCCCGATTGTCCGAACCCGGAAACAAGGCTTCATTCAATGGAGTAATCCCCGTGTTGCGACCCGCTACCGACCCGCGTGGTGATTGTCCCGAAGCGATCCGCTATCATCGTCGCCATCATGGAAGATTTCGCCGGCGCGCGTCGGCGACGCGGTGGATTGGGAGCGGGGTTTTCATGATGGCGGCGGCGCTGGTGATGGCCTCCGCGGGGGACGACATGGACTTCTATCGGCGGCAACCCTCCGACCCGCCCTGGCTGGTCAAGGCGGGCGAGTTCCACGGCCACCTGGGCCCCTGGCTGGTCGTCGGCTCGATGGTCGGCGACGACGCGCTGCGGCGGCTGAACACGCGGGGGCACTGGCTCATCGACGTCACCTGTTCGATGCCGACCGACAAGCATCGCCCGCCGTTCACGTGCGTTCTCGATGGTTTGCAGGCCTCCAGCGGCGCGACCATGGGCAAGTGCAACCTTCGTCTGGCGTGGGAGCCGGCCCGGTTCGGCGACGCCTGGCCGGCCATTGCGGTGGTCCGCCCGGCCCGCGACGGTCAGGCCGCCGCCGGGATGCTCTATAAGCCTCTACCGGCGCTGAAGGCCTTCCTCGATCGCATGAGCCCGGCCCGCCTCGAAGAGATGTCCCGAGAGCTGGCAGGCAGGCGGGTCGAGGAACTCTTCGAGGTGCAGCCTCTGTGCGACCCCCAGCCGGCCACGAGCAGGAGTCAATAAGGTTACCTTCGTGAACAACTCCCTTGGGAAGTGCCTTACGTTATGCCCGGCTCGTCCGGTTTGGCCGCATCGCGCCCCAGGACGAACCAGCGTTCCAGGACTTCCAAAAGCTGCTTCTGGATGCGCTCGTCGCCCGTTCTGCTCTCAGCCAGCTCGGCGAACCGGGCCTTTGCCTTTTCGATGCGGACATTCACGCGATCCAGCAACTGCATGGCCGGTGCGTTATCAGCCGGCAGCTTCACCTCGCCGCTGATCCCCAGGTTGGCCAGCCGAACGATGAGTTCCGCCTGCCCGCGGGATTGGCAGTCCATGTGGTCGCTTCGATCCTTGCCGAAGTACACGGCATTGGGGTCAAACATCGGCGAGGGCGAAATAACGGCAGGCCGGGATTCTGGAATGATTGCGGCCTCATCCGATTCCGGGCGATGGGCGATCCACTCGGCCAGGGGTGTGGCGTCCTCGAGCTCGGCGGCGTCCCAGATGTCCGCGGCCAGATCCTGGACGCTGAATCGCCGATTGTCCGACTTGGCCCGCTGCTGCATCTTCTCGATCTCGACCACCCGGATGTCCCGGAAATGCCGAGCCGTTGCCTCGTGGAGTCGATCAACCAGTTTGTCGCGCTCTCGCGGGTCGGAAACCCCCAACAGCTCGAAGACGGCGTCATCCAACTCCCGGCGGTCGACCTGCCGGAGTTCGTCGGCCAGGACCAACGGCCCGGCCGCGATTCTCCGAGCCCGTTCCGGGCTGTGGCATTCCATCAACTGTTCTTCGATCAACCTGCCCACTTCCCGCCGACTCATGCTCGCAAGGGCGACGCTCAGCCGCTTGGCCACCTTGGCCGGCACGCCGCGCGGGTCCGGCACTTCCAGGAGGTTCACGTCCACCACTTCGGTCTTGAGGTTGCCTTCCGTCCCCGCGAAACGGCCGTAAAAAGTCTTGAACAGACCAACGAGTGTCGAGTTCAAGATCGCGACGAGAGCCTTGCATTCCTGTGCTGAAAGATCGGCCGGAGATATGTCGAAAAGGTTGTGGTTGCAGATGAGTTGCTCGGGATTCCCGGCAATGATGTGACGGTATTGCTGTGCCATCGGCCAGAAGGCAATCCCTGGACGTACCAGGGCGGTCAGGTCATACCAGGGGTTTCGGGCGGCGCAGGTGGACCGCTTGGGCGCCGGGACGGGCTTGGATTTGCCGGACGGGAAGGTTTGCGTCATCCCGTAGCGGAGGTAGCGCCAGACCCACGGGGCCTTGCTTTTCAGTGCGTTCATCGGCTCGGCGACCAGCAGGACCACACGGTCCAGGTCGGCCGCGCGGACCACCGGACGATCCACCTTCATCAGGCTGTGGACTTCGGGGGCCAGGTAGCGGGCTTCGATGGGATGGACGCTGCCGTCGCCGGCTGCGACGATCCGCAACTTGCCCGACGCCACCTCCTTCCGCGGCGCCCCGCCGGCATGCCGCCGAAAGTCACGATCGCCCTCATGCCTGGCCAGAAGATCGGCGGTGATATCCTTGGGCATGAAGAAGGCGTCGCAGCCGCTCGTTATGCCCCTACGGATTTCTGTCACTTCGCCGCAAAGCACCACTTTGCCGTGGAGGTCGACGAAACGAAGGTCCTTGCGTTTTCGACGGCTCGTGCCCGTCCCAAAGCCCTCCACGCGAGCTTCGTGGAAGGGAAAGGCGCCGCGATTCCGGCTGACAAGGGAATTGGCGGCCGAGGCAATCTGACCACAGAAGTCCACCTCGCTGATTGCCGGTCCTTGCGGTGCCGCCGTCAAACCTCGTTATTCATCAATCGCTCGGAGTCAGAATACCGGCAGGATCGACGGTTGGCCAGCCCCGCGGGTGTGGAATAGCGCCTCATCCTTGAAGTAGGTCACCCCGTCAGCGCCCAGGTGGCCAGGGTTGTGATGGCCAGGCATTTCTGCACGTCAGGGATGTCCACATATTCGGCGTCGCTGTGGCAGGCTTCGAGCTTGCCCGCCCCGATGATCGCGACCGGATGGCCGTGATGGTGGTAGATGCGGGCGTCGCAGCTTGTCTGCCAGGCCATCGGCTCAGGCCAGGGCTCGCCGAGAGCATCGAACGCCGCCTTGAATGCCTGCATTGGTGCCGACTCGGGCGAGTCGGCATAAGCGTCGTTGTGCAGCCGCTCGAACGTGGTGCGGATCATGCTCTCCTCGAACGGCAGGTTGCGCAACCGACAGTATTTCATGACCCCTCGTCGGGCGGCCATCGCCAACCGCTGCTGTAAGGCGGGCATCTGATGCGATGGGGTGAAGCCCAGCCCGCCCTCGAGTACCACCTGCCGCCGGTGTCGGCCGTCGTGCGAGTTTGCGAACCGGATGTGGACGCATGTTTCGCAACGGGTACTGAATGCCTGAAGGGTGCCGGCCAGCAGGTAAGCAGCCTTGGTGATCGCGTTGTCGCACTCCTTCACCGCCGCCATATGCCCGCCCTTGCCCCACACGTCCAGCCGCAGGTCGCCCGGGCCGGTCTCCGGGCTGCTCTGCAACTCGAAGTGTCTCAACACCTTGGGCCGGCCGGTGGCCGGATCAGTCTCTCGATTCTTGTCCCGGTAGAGGCAGAAGTAGTCCTCCAGGGCCTCGTGGACTTTTTCCTCGACAAGTCCCTGAAGCCGGTGGGCACCGGCCGGCGAGCCGGCGGTAATCTGAAATGCTACATGGTCGCACACGCTGCCCGAATGAGTGCCGAATGGCCCGAGTATGCCCTGGTTGATCTGCACGTGGGCCTGCGTGAACAGGGGGCAGTTCGTCTCGGCCTCGATGCGGCGTCCCTCGGCCTCCAGTTCCATGACCACATACGGGAAAATCTCCAGGGCGGTCGTGCGCGGGTGGCTGCTGGCCGAGATCCGGCATCGATAGTAGACCGCTCCGCGGTGGGCGCAGTAGGGCACCAGATCGGTGGCGTCCAGCATGAGCACCGGCAGGCCGGCGAATCGTGGGTCGCGGGCCAGGGATACCGAGCCGTTGCCCCCGATCTCCTCGTCGAGCGCGAGCTGAATAACGAACCCCCGGCGTGGCTGCCGGCCGGTGTGCTCCGCCAATTCGCGCAGCAGCCGCAACTGGGCGAGCAGGATCGCTATCTGGGCCTTGTCATCGGCGGCCCCCCGGCCATAAACCCGACCGCCCTCGACCCGCGAGGGGAACCACGGCGAGACCACGTCCGTGTGGGCGTGAAGAATCGCGGCCGGGTCTGTGGAGCCGTCGCCGCCCGGCACGAAGGCCAGAAAATTTGTCCGCCCCGCGTAGATCGTCTCCGGCGGCAGGACGTGCCCGCACGCGTCCGCCGCGTAGCCGGGAAACGAATACGCCGCCTCGGCCGCGATGGCCGGATCGACCGGCGGGCGCTCGCAGGCCGCCTGGCCGTCGGTTATCTCTCGGATTTCCCGCTCGATCAGGTCGAGCATCGCCTGCTCGCGGGCGGCGTTGGCCGCCGGGTCCGGCCCCGGAGCGGTGTTGATGTCCACCAGTTCGGTCAGGATCCGTTTCAGGTACTCGGCATAGCGATCGCTGCCGGCCGCCGACCGGATGAAATCGATGTGTTGCGCGTCAAATGGAACCATTGGTTCACGAGAATCATGAGAATCAGGGGACGGTCTGCTGGGTCGAGCGGGTCCAGGCGTTGATCCGCCGCTCGAACGGAATTTCGCGCAAACGGTAGCCGACCGCGCTCTGCAGCGTCCTTCGCCTGGCCGGGGACGCCATGTCCAGGAGCACGTTGTAGAGGTAAATACTGCTTACGCGGCGGCGCACCCGCCAGTAGGCCAGGAAGTCGCTCTCGTGGTTCAACACGATCTGCCACACGAGGATCGTCTTGGTGGCGTGGTCGATCCGCAGCAGGTTCGGGTTGTCGAGGGCGTCCGCCGCCGCCTGGGTGAGCTGGCTCTCCAGCGTGTCCGCCCGGTACGGCTCGCTCATCAGGCGCGGCGTGCCGACCGCCGCCCGGCTGGTCGCCAGCAGCGTCCGCGCGTCCTGCGCGCTGTCCTCCAGCATCCGGGCCTCGATTGCCGCGAGGTTGTGGATCTTTCCGTCCACCCGGAACGTGTAGTCAAACTCCAGCCGCGGAAGCGCCAGGTCGTACATCGTGCGGACCGGGTATCGCTCCATCGCCGCGCGCAGCACCAGGGCGTTGTATGCGTTGATCCAGTAGGCGGTGACGGCCGAACGCGAGGCGAACTGGTCCGGCGTCCGCGTCGGCCCGGTCTCGCTGAGCAGGGCGTAGTACCGCTCCAGCGGCTCGCGGTTCATGAGCAGGCCGTCGTAGTCGATCAGTCCCTCGCGAACGTGCTTGACCAGTACCTCGGCCCAGTCGCCGTCCGTGTAGGTCTGCGGGCGGCCCGGGGGCAGCAGCGACAGGCTCGGACGAATGGTGGGTTCGGCGCACCCCGCCATCCACGTCGCCATGCCTGCCAGCAGCACGAGCAGGCGGCCGTGCAGCGATCCGCCTCTGGTTGGTATCGAGTCCATCGGTGATGTCCTGTTCTGCCTTGGCTGGAAACGATTAACCCACGGACTATTGTACAGCGAAGTCGGTGATCGTCGAGCCCGGCGAAGACGACCCGCAACCCCGGCCGGCGAACAGAA
>DATIKE010000478.1:0-6037 GCA_035477895.1 Phycisphaerae bacterium | reverse complement strand
ATGCCCTCGGTCACATCCGGAACGTACCTTCCTGGCCCGGCCATGGCGACATCCTCCATGAGTCATCCTCATGGGAGTTGTCGGCCAAACTGGTCACAGATCAACAGGAATACTCTGTAATGATGCTACAGTCTCGTTTTTTCCTTCCCTTTCGGCTCCCGCGTTTTCAGCACTGATATTCGCCCCCTGGTCTGCCGATCCGGTCAAGAAGATCCTGCCCGGGGGCCGATGAATCGGTGTCGGCATCATGGAGGGTGCCGGTCGCACCGCGTGCAGGAGCGACTCGGGCGATGTCCACGCTGCCCCCCAACCTGGTCGGCCCGATTCTTCAAAGCCACCTGACCCAGCGCCAGGCGGCCGCGGTCCGCGATATCGAGCGGGCCTCGGCCGCCGTCGACCTCCGCCAGCAGAAGACGATCATCGACGAGAAGGGCTCGATCGTCGAAACCACCGACAATGACACCCAGGTCTACAGCGACGCCGAGGGCACCGGCAGCCAGGGTCGGCCATTCTCCGAGCAGCAGCAGGAGCCCGATCAACCCGCCGACCAGAACCCGCCCCCCGACGGCGACGAAGGCCGCAACCTCGACATCGAGGCATGATCTGACACCTTTTTCCGGTCCCACGTCGGGGCTGGTATACCGCATCGACGAATTGCGATGTAGGTTATAGTACCGCCTGTCTATGCGTGTCGTGGCCATCATCAATCCGATCTCCGGGGCGGGCTGTCGAGACCGGCTTGGCGAACTGTTCAGGGCCATGGCGGCCGCCGGCTGGCGGGTAGACCGCTGGGTCACCCGCCGGGCGGGTCAGGCCGGGCCCTGGGCCCGCCGAGCGGCCGCCGGGCGGGCCGACGCTGCTCTGGCCGTCGGGGGCGACGGAACCGTCTGCGAGATCGCCGGTGGCCTGGCCGGCACCGACTGCCCCATGCTGATCTGGCCCGTCGGCACGGAGAATCTGGTCGCCAAGTCGCTCGGCTTTCGGGCCGATCCGGAACACACATTGGCTACCGTTCGAGCCGGCAACCGCTCCGTCATCGATCTGGGGACGGCCAACGGGCGATCGTTCGTCGTTGTCGCGGGCGTGGGATTCGACGCCGAGGTGGTCGAGCGGCTCACGAGGCTGCGCGTGGGGCACATCACTCACCTGACCTACGCCGGCCCGCTGTGGCGGACCTTCTGGGAACATCGCTGGCCCGACCTGGAAGTGACCGCCGACACGCCCGAGGGTCCCCGCGCCTGGCGAGGCCGCGGGATGGTGTTCGTCGGCAACATGTCCCGGTACTCCCTCGGCCTACAGGTCGTCCGCGACGCGGTTCCCGATGACGGCCTGCTGGACGTGGTCGCGATGGGCTGTCGGAACCACCTGCAACTCATCGGGCATTCGCTGCGAACGCTCGCTCGTCGGCACATCAAGCACCCGGACGTCTGGCACGCGCGCGTCACTAGGGTCCGGATCGCCGCACAAAGGAAGGTCCCCGTGGAGATTGACGGCGAATTCGCCGGCCACCTGCCCCTGGACATCGCCGTCCAGCCGCGGGCCCTGCATCTGCTGATCCCGGCGACTTGACCTGCCTTCTTCGGACGGCAGGTGAATTGCTGGACCTGCCCGCGCAGGCAGGGAAATGGGCCATACCGCGCTCCGTCTGGTCGGCCCCGCCCCTCTTGACACCCGACCCGGCATGTGATATTCCAACCTGCCCAATGGCAGGCGGTTGTGCCCGATTCGCCAGGGCCGCAACGGTTTGCCAGTTGTGGCGGGGCTGCTGCCCGGGTGCGGGCCGCGCGAACCATGGCCGGCCCGGGGGCGTAGTCAGGTGTGAAACAGGGGATGGCGACCCTCGCCAACTATTGACACACAATAACTTACGGCAGACGCCCCCGACCGGAACGCCCGACGGTGCTGACCAGCCGGCCGGTGGCTTCCTGGTTGCGGGAAATGGATGATCGTCCGGTGAGCCGCGGTCTCTGAAGAGGATCTGATCCACCCATGATCAAGGTGAACAATCTGACCAAGTACTATGGCCCCCACAAGGCGGTGGACAACGTCTCGTTCACCGTCAACGAAGGGGAAATTGTGGGTTTCCTGGGTCCCAACGGGGCGGGCAAGAGCACGACGTTGCGGGTCCTGACCTGCTACCAGCCGGCCTCGAGCGGGACGGCGACGGTGGCCGGGTTTGACGTGCTGACCCAGTCGCTGGCGGTGCGTCGGCTGATCGGCTACCTGCCGGAGAGCAACCCGCTGTACCCGGAAATGCGGGTGTCGGAGTACCTGCACTTCCGCGGCAAGCTTCGGGGGATGTCCCGGGGTGAGCGGGAGACGGCGGTAAAGCGGGTGACCGACCGCTGCTGGCTGGGGGAATTCATCAACCGCCCGATCGGGCAGCTTTCCAAGGGGATGAAACAACGGGTCGGCCTGGCGGACGCGCTGCTGCACGATCCGAAGGTGTTGGTCCTGGACGAGCCGACAATCGGCCTGGACCCCAACCAGATCCGCGAGACCCGCCGGCTGATCACCGACCTGGCCCGCAAGCACACGATCATTCTGAGTTCGCACATTCTGCCGGAGGTCGAGGCGGTGTGCGAGCGGATGATCATCATCTCCGGCGGTCGGATCCGGGCGAGCGGCTCGATCAGCGAGGTGCGCAGCCGGGTGATCGGCGCGTCCCGGCTGATCGCGGAGATCCGCGGGCCGATGCAGGAGGTCGAGCAGGCGATCCGCAAGGTGTCCGGGGTGAGGAAGGTGGACGCTCGGGTGGCGGACGGCTGGAACCGGTTGCGGATCGAAGGCGCCGAGGGCAAGGACGCGCGGGAGGAAATCGCGGCCCTGGCGGCGCGGAACCAGTGGGGCCTTCGGGAATTGCGGCTGGAGGTCGGGAGCCTCGAGGAGTTCTTCATCCAGATCACCGCCGAGGCCGCAGGCGCCGGGCAAACGGAAAAAAACTCTCAGAACCAGTGAGTCGTTCTTCGAGGGGCTGACACAATGTCGATGGATACACAGGCAGGCGCGGCTTACGGGTCCTACGTTCGCGGCGGCGGGCCGCTCACGGCGGTGGCCGCCATCACCCAGCGCGAGCTGGCGGCGTACGTCTTCTCGCCCATCGCCTACGTGGTGGGCTTCATCTTTCTGGCGATGACCGGGTACTTCTTCATCAGCGAGACGCTGGTGCCGGGCAGCGAGGCGAGCATGCGGTCGCTGTTCGAGCGGATGGCCGGCCTGCTGGTCTTCGCCCTGCCGCTGCTGACCATGCGGTCGATCGCCGACGACTACGCGAGCGGGACGATCGAGACCATGATGACCGCGCCGGTGACGGACGCATCGGTGGTCCTGGGCAAGTTCCTCGGTGCGTGGGTGTTCTACGCCGTGTTGCTGGCCACCACGCTGGTGCACCTGGCGATCCTGGCGAGCCACTCGAGCCCGATCGGGGCGGTGGTGGCGGTGGGCTACCTGGGGATGCTGCTGATGGGCGGGTTGTTCCTGGCCGTCGGCATCTTCGCCAGCAGTTGCACGCGGCACCAGTTGCTGGCGGCCATGATCTCGGTGGCCGTCCTGTCCGTGTTCACCTTCGTGGTGGACTACGGCTCGGAGTTCGGGGGCTACGCCTGGCTGAGGCAGACCTGCGCGAACGTCAATATCCTTTGGCAGTTCGCGGACTTCGCCAAGGGCATCCTGGACACCAAGAGCGTTCTGTTCTTCCTGTCGGGCATCGTCTTCTTCCTGTTCCTGGCGACCAAAGTGATGGAGTCTCGGCGATGGCGGTGACGAAAGCAGAGAACTCGGCGAGCAGGCGGCTGTTCATCAGGGTCAACGTCTTGGTGGCGGTCGTGCTGGCGGTCTTCGCCCTGGTCGGCGTGAACCTCATCGGCCAGTTGAAGAACGCCCGCTTCGACCTGACCGGCGGCATGTCGGGCCACCGGGTCTCGGAGCGCACCAAGAACATCCTCAAGCAGTCCGGCAAGGATCGGGTGGTCCGCATCACCACGGTCTATGCGTCCGACGACCCGGAGACCTCGCGGAAGGAGTTCTTCCCGCGGGTGCAGGACCTGTCCGAGGAGCTGCAGGCCTGGTGCAAGAGCCAGGGCATCCCCTTCGAGTCGTCGCACATCATCAGCGGCGACGACCAGGCCAAGCTGCGCGACAGGGTCCAGGAGAAGTTCGGCAGCGCGGCCCGCGAGTACAACGAGGTGGTGACGCTCGCCCAGGACGTGTGGAAGGACGTGAAAGAGAGCCTGACCGCCGCCCGGCAGCAGGTGATCGCGCTGGCGGCCGGCGATTCATGGGTGGGGGGGTTCCCCGCGCTGGCCAACATCGCCTCGATCCTGCAGAAGGACATCAAGAACACCGACGACACCAACCAGGAAGTCGAGAACCTGGTTCGCGGGCAGGGCATTCCGCGGTACTCCGAGGCCAACGAGAAGATCAAGAGCCTCAACGACGACCTGAAGCAGCACATCGAGCAGATCCAGGGCTGGAGCCGGGAGACGGATAAGCTGGCCAAGGTCCTGGCTGACCCCAACGCGGACTTCGTCAAGACCACGCGGACCCGGCTGAAGGAAATGGCCGACAAGGTGGCCGAGTTGAAGAACATCGCCGGCGATCCGCGGACGACGGATGTCCCAGCCGATCCCAAGCCGCTCCTGCAAAACTTCGCCAAGGCGTCCATACAGTTCGGCGAGTTCCTGACGGCGGAGTCCACCCGGGTCAACGCTTTTCTGAACGAGCACCCGGCCTTGCGTCAGCATCCGCGCTGGCAGATCAAGACCGGGATGTTCGTGGTGGACCTGTCGAACGTGCTGAACTCGGCGGCCGAGAGCGTGGGAACGAACGGGCGGGCGCTGCGCGGGTATCTTCAGCAGAACGTCCCGCTGGACCAGCTCCAGAATCTGGTGCGGCAGACGCGGCAGATCGGCGTCGAGACCGGAGAGATGCTTCAGCAGTGGAACACGACGCTGACGGCGGTGCTGGACGAGGGCGCCGGGATCGACGAGCCGAGCAAGGCGTTCCTCGCCCATGCCGGCGGCGACCTGTTCACGAAGGCCCTGGAGCGGGTGGATGCGGTGGCGACGAAGATCGGGACGCTGCCGGAGCTGAAGCTCGACGAGATCGCGACCCGCATGCAGCAGGACAACATCATCGTTGTCGAGCGCGGCGATGACGTCCGGGTGGTGACATTCGACGAGGCGTGGCTTTATGCCGACCCGTCCGGCCGGATGTCGGCGCGGGACGAGGACGGCCCGCCGTTGCGGGTCTTCGACGGCGACAGCGCGATCGCCAACGCGATGCTGGGGATGGTGACATCGAAGGCGACGGCGACGGTCGTGCTGGTGACGTTCGAGGAGGAAGTGCCGCCGCAGATGCGGCAGTTCCAGCGGCCGGCGACAGGCCCGATGCCGCTCGAGTCGATCCGGGCGATGCGCGAGCAGCTTCAGCGGATGCAGTTCAAGGTCGAGACGTGGAACCTGGCAGAGGAAAACGCCAGGGAAAAGAAGCCGAAGGTCGAGGAAGGCCAATCGGTGGTTTACGTGTTCCTGCCGCCGCCTCCGCCGACGCCGATGTTCATGATGCGTCAGCAGCAGCAGCAGCAGAAACAGTTCACCCCGCAGGACGCCGAGGTTGCCCGCGAGATACTGGCCGACGGCGGCCGGGGGATCTTCCTGGCCAACTGGGATCCGCAGCCGCCGGCGCGGTTCGGCCCGCCGGCCGAGTACGGCTGGGGGGCGATCCTCCGGGACGACTGGGGGATCAACGTGGACACGAACCGGCGGGTGGTCCGCGGCGAGGTCGAGCGTCGAACGCCGGGGCGGTATGCCATCAACGTGGTCCAGTGGTGGTACATGCAGCTCAGCAGCTTCACCCAGCAGCCGATCGGTTCGCCGCTCCGGGCCCGGCGGATGCTGATGAAGGACGTCTGCCCGGTGGTGCGGGGGGAGCAGGTGCCCGCGGGCGTGAAGATCTCGCCGGTGCTGGAAGTTCCGGAAGGCACGACGGATATCTGGGCGGAAAAGGACATCGAGCGGATCTTCGCGGCCCTGCAGAC
>DATIKE010000477.1:0-6893 GCA_035477895.1 Phycisphaerae bacterium | reverse complement strand
CGCTCAAGGGCGGCTTGGAGTGGTAAAAGAGGTTCTTGGGGATCTGTCCTCATTCGTTAACCCCCGGTAAACACACCGGGGGCAACCAATAGATCGCCTGGGAACATCTGTCGAGGGCTGATGTCTTGCCGGGCATGCGTGTTTATCTCGAAACGATGGGCTGCCAGATGAACGTGCTCGACAGCGAGTTGGTTCTCGGGCAGCTCTGCGCGCTCGGTTACGAGCCGACCGACGATGTCGAAGAGGCCGACCTGGTGCTGCTGAACACCTGTAGCGTCCGCGAACATGCCGAGGAAAAGGTCTACAGCCGGTTGGGCGAGGTCGGCCAAGCCCGCCGCCGCAGGCCGGGCATGCTCGTCGGCGTCATCGGCTGCATGGCCGAGCGCGACCCCGACGGCATCCGCCGCCGGGCGCCGCACGTCAAGATCCTCTGCGGTCCGGGAAACCTCAACGAGTTGCCCGACCTGATTCGCGAGGTCCGCGAGACCGGCGAGCAGGCCGTCGCCCTCGAACACGACCACTCGCGAAAGCTGCCGAAGCATTCCCGAACGCTCGAGCAGGACGCCATCGAGACGCTGGACCTCTCGCGAACAGTCGTGCCCGGCGGCAGCGTCCTGCAATCGTACATCCGCGTGCAGCGCGGGTGCGACAAGTTCTGCTCCTACTGCGTCGTCCCCTACACCCGCGGCCCCGAGCGCAGCCGGCCGCCCGCCAATATCGTCACCGAGGCCGGAAGGCTCGCCGAACTCGGCGCTCGCGAGATCACGCTCCTCGGCCAGACCGTCAACAGTTATTCATGTCAGGAGAACGGCCGCATCGTCCGGCTGTCGGACCTGCTGGCGTGCATCAACGACTTGCCCGGTATCGAACGTATCCGCTTCGTCACCAGCTTCCCCGGCGACTTCACGGATGACATCTTCTACGCGATGCGAGATCTGCCGAAGGTCTGCGAGTATCTGCACATCCCGGCCCAGAGCGGATCGAGCACCGTCCTGCAGCGGATGAAGCGGCAATACACGTCCGAGGAGTACATCGAACTGATCGACCGGGCCCGCGAAATCGTGCCGGACATCTCGCTGGCCGGCGATTTCATCGTCGGGTTCTCCGGCGAGACCGAGGCCGAGCACGCCGACACCCTCAGGCTCGTCGAGCGAGTCCGTTACAAGAGCCTGTTCATGTTCAAGTACTCCCAGCGCCCCGGCACGGTCGCCGGGCGCCGCCTGCCCGACGACGTGCCCGACGAGGTCAAGGCCGGCCGTCACGCCGAGTTGTCCGCCCTGCAGCAGCGGATATCGCTGGACCATCATCGCGGGCTGATCGGACGCACCGTCGAGGTGCTCGTCGAGGGCTACAGCAAGGCGGCCGTCAAGGCTCAACTGGCCGACCGGAACCTCGGCCCGCAGGTCGCCTGGCGCCGCCCCGACCAGCTCATCGGCCGAACCCGCGGCGACGAGATCGCCGTCTTCAGCGGTCCGGCCTCCATCATCGGCCGACTGGTCAACGTCCGCGTCACCGATGCGACCGCGCTCACCCTCCACGGCGAACTGGCTGACTGATATCCACGGCGGGGCGGTCGAGTGCTCTCTTTTCTCCGACTATGTTTGCCGCCGTCGGTGTTTCGGCCGATGCGGAGTCCTTCTGTCGTGGATGGATTCGGGCCACATGAGGCTAATCCAGCGGCTCCGCACGCCCTCCAACGACTGGAGACGAGACCTTCCGGGTCACCTTCGCGATGGACATTAACTCTTGAACAGTGGTGACCTCTATTTCACCGCCCTCTTCATCCAGACTTCCTATAATCTGCCCTGCGGCGTTGTAGACCGCTCTCCCGGGAATGAGGTAGCGGAAACGTTTGCCGACAGCCACTCCGTCTGCCTGGCCTGAGTCAATCACAATCCTATCTCCCTCGACCGCCGCGATACGGGTCGGGTTGGGGAGCTCCCTGCACCGATCAACCAGGTCTTCAACAGCATCCCTGATGGCCATGACGCCGGTTGCCGAATCGCGGCGCACGTTCTACCAACCAGCGGAAGGTCTTGTACAGTCCTAAGGCGTCAATCCCCGGCATTCCGGACAGTTTTTTTCCAACCAGGGCGACAACCCTTCGGCACTGGCGATCGGGGTGGATTCAAGCCGCAATGTAACCGGCATGCAGTGAAAATGAACCCGCGCCGTTTGCGCCCTCGCTTGTGTCCCCGACTTCCATGTGATATCACCTTGCGCGCGAGCGTGTGCGGGAACCTCTTCCGAGCCGCGCCCCTCGGGAGGCGGCCCTCTGGTGCCTGCGGGTTCCGCTCCCTTGCGGTCGGGGTTCGGATCCCCTCCGGTCGGGGAGCACGGGACTGCGAAGCACCACGGGTGCGCGGCAGCCGCTGGTCGGCACTTGCCCGGAGGGTTCACCTGCCATCCCGCTGAGCGGAGGCGATTGTCGACATGATCATCACCATTGACGGGCCGGCCGGCTCGGGCAAATCGACCGTCGCCCGCAAGATGGCGGCCGCCTTGGGCATTCCCTATCTCGACACCGGGGCGATGTACCGGGCGGTTGCGCTGAAGGCCCTGGACACCGGCACGCCGTTCGATCAGCCCGACAAACTCGTCGAACTGGCCCGGCAGACCGACATCCGGCTCGACTGCGGCCCGACCTATGTGCGAGTAGTGATGGATGGCCGGGACGTGAGTGAAGCTGTCCGCTCGATGCGGGTCAGCCAGCACACCAACCCGGTCGCCTCGAACCCCGGCATCCGCCGCATCCTGGTCGAGAAGCAGCGCGAGATCGGCCGGCAACTCGGCGCGCTGGTCACCGAGGGCCGCGACCAGGGCAGCGTCGTCTTCCCCGACGCCGACCTGCGCGTGTTGCTGGAGGCCAGCGACTCCAAGCGTGCCGAGCGCCGCTGCATCGAACTGCGGGCCGACGGCGAGGAGGTCGACTTCGATGCCGTCCTGGCCAACATCCGCAACCGCGACGGCAACGACCAGGTCCAGTGGGAGCCGCTGCTCAAGGACCCGCGCGTGGTCCGCATCGACACGACGAACCTGACCATCGCCCAGGTGGTCGATCGCCTGCGACACGAAGTCGAGCGAGTCATGGGCGAGATGGGCCGATCCAGAAAAAAATCCTCTTATTAGATCCTCCAGCGACTGCGCAAGACCGGTTTTCGCGGGCGGGTTGATCTGCAGGTCGCGCATCCTCGCCTTCATGCAACCGGTGCGGTGCCGCGGGGCGACAGACGGCGGGAAATGAGGTCTGCGGGAGGGGTATTACCATTTCAGGGGATCATACACGCCGCTGTAGTACCGGTTGTCGCCCGCGCCGTCCGCCTGCCGCCCATCCAGCTTGTCCACCTTGATCGATTCCGCGTGCCCGTCGGCGAAGAGGGCATTGACCTTGCCGAGGTGCCGCTCCTCCGGACGGCTCCGCCACAGGTATTCGTCTGTGACGGGTTGGGTGCCGCCTTCGTACCACAGCTTGGCGGGGTCGTTTCCCGCCCGGGCGCCCTTCGATCCCAGATCCTTGCTGCCTAGCGGGGGATCCACCACGTAGACGGCTGCGCCGCCCTGGCCGACGAGATTCTCAGGCTTGCCCGCCTTGGAGCCGCGCGTGTCGGCGACAGCCAGCGTCAGCGCCGGCATTCGAATGGATGACGCCGGCGCGTGGTAGGGCGTTTGCCAGTCGGGCACCGCCGTACCGGTCCGCGAGTTTCCCAGGTATTGGAAGTTATAGCCATAGCCGCCATACCGTTTGCCCGGATCGTGTGCCCACGCCTTCGTGCAGTGTTCTTTCTGCTCTGCCGTCAGGCTCGGGCATTCATAGATCTTCTCCTGTTTCATCTGGGGATGAAGGTAGTCCGGCCAGCGTTTGCGTGGACTCATCGAAGAACGGGAGGAATGCTCGGGGTACCGATCCCGGTGCTGCCCGAGGTAAAGCACCAGGCCCTTGCCGATCTGACCGAGGTTACTCAGACAAAGCGCGCCCTTGGCCTGGTTCCGGGCCCTGGCCAGGGAGGGCAGAAGTATGCTGACAAGCAGAGCCACGACGGCTGTCACAACCAGTACTTCGATCAGTGTGAAGCCCGTTCGGGCAGGGCTTCTTCTCTGACCGGGTACCGGAAGAGGGGCTGTCGGCCGCTGTATTTTCGGCGGTTGAGGCCGGTCAGCCGGGTACCAAGGCCGATATCGGGTCAAATGCGCGTATCCTGCATTGCCGTTCATCTCCGATCTCCTCAACGATTGGCATTTTTCCGAAAAGAGAAACTGGTTTCGTCCAACTCGACGCCTATCATATCATGAAGAGACTGAGACGCAATCTCAAATCCAGAATAACATAACTCGGGGTCGTTATTGAAGTGTAGGTATTATTGTTGTTTTTTGGCTATTGGCGCGTTTACACCTGGCAACCGAATGATTACTTGACGTGGCGAAAAACGGGGCGGTCCGGAGGGGCGCAAGTCTGACCGCGCGGGTGATTCAGGCACAAGAATGCAGGTTTCCCACGACCCGCGAACTAAACCCGGCTCATATGCCGAAGGGGGCTGCGGCTTGTGCCGTCCGGCGGCGCTGGAATCTACTTTTTCGGCGTCGGCATGACGGCGCGGAGTTCCATCCGCCATGCGGCCAGGCGACCACGAAGTTCGCGGGCCTTCTCCGGCATCCTGGCAGCCAGGTTGGTTTTCTCGCCGAGGTCGTCTTTGAGGTTGTACAGCTCGAGGCGGCCGTCCTCGTAGAACTCCATCAGCTTGAAGTCGCCGCAGCGGATCACGCCCACCGGCGTTGTTCGCCAGTTGCCGCCCTTTCCTTCCAGGTAGCCGGGGAAATGCCAGAAGAGAGCTTCTCGACTGAGAGCGGTCTTCGAATCCTTGAACAGCGGCACGATGCTGACGCCGTCCAGCGGCTGATTCGGCCGATCCGCGCCGGCCAATTCGACCAGCGTCGGCAGGATGTCCACATGGATGGCCGGCGTGTCGCACGTGGTCCCAGCCTGGACCATCGGCGGGTACTTCACAAAGTACGGCACGCGAATGCCGCCATCATACAGCGTGCCCTTGCCCGCCCTCAGCGGGGCGTTGTCGGTAATCTCTCCGGCCGAGATGCCGGCCGCCTCGTATCCTCCCACGCCTCCGTTGTCGGATGTGAAGATAACCATCGTTCGGTCCGACAGCTTCAGTTCGTCCAGCTTGGCGAGCACCCGGCCGACGCTCTCGTCGAGACTGGCGATCATCGCCGCGTACGTCGGGTTGTTGTGGCCGCCGGCCGGCGGCTTGCCTTCGAACTTCTCGATCGGTTCCGGCTTGGCCTCCAACGGCGTATGTACGGCAAAGTGCGGCAGATATAGAAAAAACGGCCGACCCTTGTTCTTCTCGATGAACTGCACCGCCCGATCGGTCAGGAAGTCGGCCAGATATGCTCCCTTGGACACGCCGACGCGCGGGTTTGTGCTGAAATCGTAGTGGCGTCCCATTGATACGATGGCTTCGTCGAAACCTCGGTTTCCGGGGTGGTAGTCCTCCCCTTGGCCCAAGTGCCACTTGCCGAACATACCCGTCGCATAGCCGGCCGCCTTGAGCACATCTGCCACCGTCATCCGATCGAGCGGCAGGTTGGTGACGTTCTCCGGCACGTTCATCTTGCGGTTTTCCTCGCGGCCGCGGTCCAGGTTGGTGACCGTATAGACACCGGTCCGCGGCGCGTACTGGCCGGTCATCATGCAGGCCCGCGTCGGAGAGCAGTTCTGGCTGACGTAGAACTGCGGGAAGTACATCCCCTCGCGCCCCAGCCGATCGATGTTCGGCGTTTCGTAGTAACGTGAGCCGGTGCTCGAAAGGTCGGCCCATCCCAGGTCGTCGGCCACGATCAGCACGATGTTGGGCCTGGCCGGGCCTTCGGCCGCAACGGCGGCGGGGCTCTCAGGCCCGCCCCGATCGGCCGGCGCGGCACACCCACCGAGCCACGCGACGAGCACCGCCAGAGTCAGGCACATCCGAACGACGTATCGCATCATAGACCTCCGTTGATGGCGGCGGCATTGTAACGGAGAGCAACCCCTCAGTGGTAGCGACGGGTATGGGTTCCGCGCGACCGGCCGAAGCCGATTCGCTCCGCCTGTCTCGGCCCAACAATCCCACCATGTGATGCGTAACACATGCGGGGCGCGTTCTCCGGACTTTATACCCCCGGCTGACGCACCGGGATACATCGAGGGTAATGGGCGCATAACCTGGCGGACCCGCCGCCTGCCATGCGGTCGGGCGCCCTCGCGCGGCTTGCCTGCCGCGGGCCGGTTCCATGACGTGCCCCCATGGCGCTCCGGATCTCCATGCGGCGGGCACGGGTTCGACGGCCCGCGAATGTATCTCTATCTGCCACCAGCCAGAGAAACAAAGGCCGGCGCCGGATCGATCGCCATTGTCTGCGCCCGGAATTGACAGACTCACGTGAGCGGCATATCAATGGTAAGAGGGAAGGCAATCAGGGCATTGTTGTGTTGGTTAAGCGGGGTGTGTTTCCCAAGCCACGTCCTGCTGGGTTTAAGAACTGTGGGTAAAACAGGCTTATTGCTCAGAGGTCTGGGATCGCCGTGGCTGGCGGTCCTGCTGCTCATGCTGTTGCTCGTGGCCATGGCCGGCGCGACGGCCTACGAATCCATGCACGGCACCGAGCGCGCGTTGGCCGAGTTCTACAAGGCGCGGTGGTTTCAGTTGCTGCTGGCCCTGTTCGGGCTCAACGTGCTGGCCGCTCTTGTTGTCCGGTTTCCGTTCAATCGCCGCCAGATCGGCTTCGCGATCACCCACGTCTCCCTCCTGGTGATTCTAATCGGTTCCTGGGTGACGGAACGCTGGGGGATCGACGGCCAACTGAGCATGCGCGAGGGGCAGGCCTCCTCGGTGTATCAGGTT
>DATIKE010000476.1:0-8333 GCA_035477895.1 Phycisphaerae bacterium | reverse complement strand
CAGGATCTGCCATTGTCGGACCGCGGTCCGATCGGCCATGGTGTCCGCCTGCTCGGCCGCCTGTCGGACCCGGTCGCGGATCATCGCCTCCAACGTAAGCCAGTCGGCCACATCGATTACCCGGGACGGATCCTCGGTCGGGTTGATCGGCAACGGCGGTGCATCCCAGCTTTCCTGCGGGAGCCGGAAACATATCTGGTTCGGCTCGCGCCAAACGAACCCACCCGCGTCGAAACGGACCAGTTCAGGCGATCCGCAGGCCCGGCAGGTCACAGGAACGGTCAGAATCTGGCCGCCCGAGTGGGCCTCGACCGGCCCGGAGATCATCGGTCTGCCAGAGCACCGCCCGCATCGGGCAACCCAGAAGTACAGCCGGGCCTCTGTCTCGCTGTAAACCGCCAAAGTGCCGCGACCTTGAGTCATGGTCCTGATCCTACCGGGCCGTCGCCCCGGAGCAAAGGAAGCCGGCCGGCCCCCTCGACGACCGCAAGTCTTCACTTTCGGGTAGCTTGTACCACGTCGGCTCATTAGAATGGCGGAAAACCGCCACAAGGTGTGTGTTGCTGGCGTGGCGGTTCGGCGGGCGACGAGGAGCGGTATGACCACATCGCGGATCGACCGGACTGCCGCTTGGGCAACCTCAGCGGCCCTCTTCGCTTTCGAGGAGGGTAAACCAGCCGAGGGCCGCGCCCACCTTCGCCTGGTCAACGTGGTTTCGGTGGCCTCGGTTCAGCCGGAGGAAGTGCTTGCCCTGGCGGGCCGGGTCCGCTGGCCGGCCAATGCGTCCATTGCCAGGGCGGTCGCGGATGCTCTGGCTCAACGCGGTTGTTCCCCTGCGAGTGATTCCGATCTGGACGACCGGTTGTCCCGACGCTGGCATCCGGTCCCGTTTCAGGGCATCGACGGCCAAGTCGGCGAGTTCGACGTGCTGCTCGGCACACGTGACTTTGTGGAGGACGCGGGCATCCCAATACCTCGTCCGGTGCAGGATCTGCTGGCTGAGCATGAGGAGCGGGGTTGGTGGTCGGTGTTGGTGGGCGCCTGCCGACGTGGGCAGACGGCACGCCAGCGGCCTCGCTCGCTGATCGGTGTGTTGGCCTTCGAATCGCAGGATGCAACCTCGACGATTGAACCCACTCAGGATCGGAAAGACCAGGCGAAGCCGCCGGCGAGGGCACCTCGCTTCGGATTGTTTCGAGCCTGGTCCGGTCGGCTGCGAGTGCTCTTGACCCGCCGCGTCGTCCGTCTCGGCCTGACACTTGCCGGCGTCGCGATGGTCTCCGCGATGGCTGGTTTATGGTGCTCATTGCTGGCCATCCCGGCCGACGAACTGGCGGCGATTCAGCGGTTCGGGAAATCCGTCGCCCTTCTGGGGCCGGGATTGCATGTGCGGCCGCTCTGGCTGTTCGAAACGGCAACTCGTATTCAGCCGCGGGCCGTCCGATCGGTTCAAATCGGATTGATTCGGAATTCCGAAACCGACACCACGGATCACCCCATCGACGAACTGATGCTGACCGGCGACGTCTGGCCGAAAGCGGAAGCCGTGACCCAGGCCACCCGGGCGGCCTCGGGGAAGACCGTCGTTCGTAGCATGGCTCAACTCGTCGAGGCCCGGGCCGTTGTTCAGTACGGCATCGCCGAGCCCGAAGCGTTTCTGTTCCGGGTACGCGCCCCGGACGCGGTCGTGGCCGTTGCGGCCGAATCCGTGCTTCGGGCGGTGCTGGCCGGTCATACCCTGGCGGAGTGCCTGGGCTCGCAGCGGGGGGCGATAGGTTGCCGGGCGGGCAGGCTTCTGCAGGAGCGACTCGACTCGCTGGGATGCGGCATCCAGATCGACGCCTTTCACCTGGAGGACATCCGGCCGTACCGGCTTGATGTCGGTGCCTGGCCGGACGACGGCGCACTGACCGAAATCGAATCGGGGATCACCGCCCAGTCGGAAGCCGACCAGTTGCTGGCTGATGCTCGTCGGCAGGCCCTGGCCCGCGTGGCCGATGCCGAGGCCGAATGCGACCAGCGCATCCGCTCCGCCCGGAGCCTCCTTGAAGAGGTAGAAGCGGAGGCCTCTGCTTATGCGCGGGATCCGCAGGCGGCGCGCCGCAGGCTCCTGGCGGATCTGATCAGCCGGATGCCGAACCCCCCGGCGGCATTGCGAGATCTGTTGTTGAAGGCAGCTCGCCCCGGCGTCCTCCCCCCACAAACCCGGGAAGGGGGTGAGCCGTGACTTCCTCCCGATTGCTGTTCCGGATCGCCGTGCCGGTTGCGGTTGCCGTCCTGGTGGTCGTGGCGGGCTGGCGAAGCTTCTTCATGGTGGACGAGAGCCGGATTACCCTGGTGCAATCCTTCGGAAACACCTGTCGCCCGGCCCCGGCCCAGGCGGGTTTTCATTGGAAGTGGCCCTGGCAGACCGCGGTGCCGGTCGATCGGCGGGTCCGGCTTCTGACTTTCGAGCCGCGCGAGAAGCTCACCCGGGATCATGAGCCGGTGGTTATCGAGCCCTATGCCTGCTGGAAGGTCTCCGCCGACGCGGTCGGCAACTATGCCCTGGCAGTCCGCGACGAGGATACCGCCGAGAGACTGCTTCGCGATCTGGTCTGGGCCGCATTGGATCGGGCTTTGGCCGACCACCCCTTGACGGATTGGTTGCGGCCCGTCGGTGACGGCCATGTCACCTCCCGGCTACCGCTGGCGGCCATGATGATCGATGTAACCCAAGCGTGTCAGCGGGAAGCACTGGCCCGGTTCGGGATCGATCTGCTCGACGTGCAGTTGCGTCGGCTGTCGCGCCCCGAGCGGATGAAGGGCGACCTCGTTCACCTGATGCAGACCGACCGCTTGCGACAGGCCCGGCAGCGATCGCTGGATATGGCTTTGCGGCAGGCTCGCATCGAGATCGAGGCCCGGGGCGAGGCGAACCGCATCCTGGCCGAGGCTGAAATGGACGCCGAGCAGATCCGCTCACGGGGCGAGCAGGAGGCCCGGCGGATGGAGGCGGAGGCTCGAAGAATCAACCCGGAATTGACGGACTACCTGCTGCGCCTTGAGGAATACCAGCGTCTGACGGAATCCGCTTCGCCCGGCACACGACCAGCGAAATCAACCGGGCCGGCGCGCACCAAACCGCCGGGTTCGCCCCGCGTCACCCGCTGAATACTGCGCAATAGTTGACTGGTGGTGGGTACTGTGTTGTCGCCTGGCTGCCAAGTTACCGGCTGCGGGCCAGGGCTTTGCTCTCGGCCGTGAAGATTACCGCCGTGCCGCTGGCGTCGCGGGCCCGGACCTTGATACGGCCAAGCCGGCGGAGTCGATCCCGCTCGCCTTCATGTGGGATGTATACGACCTCGGCGCCGACCTTGCGGTCGCCCTTGAAGAAGGCGCCCTGAAGTCGCTTCTTGACCGGTGTGGATACCCGGCCGCGATCGTCATCCCAGGAGGACCATTCCGGCACTTCCATAGGCGAAGACACATGGACTCTCGTGCCGGCCGCAAAGTGGATGCTCGAACCGAACATGTGGGCTTCTTCCTCCGTTCGCTTGGCCTTCCAGCCAGTTCTATCATGCGACGCGCGTCTCTTGATCGTCCGCAGGCCGCCCCGCGGGCCGACCGGGCGCAAAGCGGGCTATGGACCGCCTGCCCTTCCACACTCTGTTCGTGCGATCGAGATGACGTTTGCACACGCGAGTCGGCCGGGAAGGCCGACTCATTCCGGACGAGATGGGACGGTGTCCGGAATACTCATGCGGAAGTATAGCATGTCGGCCGGTGTGATGGGAAGCCTTTTTCGGCAGTCGGGCGAGCATTTTTTCGGTCATCCTCCCGGCCAGGCGGACATTTCAGTGCGATCGAAATTCTCTCATCGAAGGCGTTGTTTCGCCGGGGGGCTTTTCTGAGGCCCGCCGTTTTCCGCCTCTGCCGGATTGACGGTCCGGCGGGATACGGGTACACCACCGCCATGGCAAAGCCGACAGACGACGATGTACGGGGAGCAGTGGCCCGCCGACTGGAAACCGACCTGCTGCTGGGGGTCCGGCAGACACCCCTGCACATACCCAGGCCTCGACCCTCAGCGGCCGTGGACGTCGGGCCGATCCTGCCGCCGCCACCTCCCCTGTCCGACAAGGAACTGGCTGACCGGAAAGAGGCTCTCCGAGTTCTGGATGATCGGCAGGTCAAAGTCTGCAGGTTGTGCAAGCTGTACAGCACCCGAACCAAGACGGTGTTCGGGCAGGGTAGTCCGGCGGCTCGCATTGTGTTCGTCGGCGAGGCTCCCGGGCACGATGAAGATATCCAGGGTCTGGCGTTTGTCGGTCGGGCCGGGCAGTTGCTGACCGATATGATCAAGGCGATGGGCCTGACCCGCGACGAAGTGTTTATCTGCAACGTGCTCAAGTGCCGGCCGCCCAACAACCGCGAACCGGCGCCAGGGGAGATCTCCTCCTGTTGGCCTTATCTGGACCAGCAGCTTCGGCTCATCCGGCCGCAGGTGATCGTCACCCTCGGCAAGCCCGCCGCCCAGACGCTTCTGCGAACGCAGGAAAGCATCGGCCGGCTCCGCGGACAGTGGCACGACTGCCACATCGGAGGCCCCCTCGAGGGCGAGCCACCCATTCCGCTGATGCCCACCTATCACCCGGCGTACCTGCTCCGCAACCCGGCGGAGAAAGTCAAGGCCTGGAGCGACCTCAGGCAGGTCATGCGAAAACTCGCCCTGACGATGCCTGCTCGTTGATTACCCTTTCGCGGCTTACAGCCATAGGCCGGAGAATGCCAGCATCAGCACGATGATCCCGGCTACGAACAGGCCCCACCACAACAGGACGTGGTTGTACCAGCGCGTTCCGAGTTCGCCGAAGATGTTGAGCCTTCGCCAGTTGAATGCCAGATCGTCCGTGACCTGCTCGGGCCTCGGCCGGGCCGTGGCAAGGCTCACCGCAATGCAGATGATGCTGCACGCCGCCCAGTTGATGATACCCTGCATCGCGAATGGTTTGATCCAGAGCAGCCGGTCCGGGACCACCGCATACTCCGCGTAGACCTTCAACGCGATGCCCAACGCGAACCCGATGACCACGGTTGCGATGGCCCCGGGCGCGTTGATCCGTCGCCACAGGATGCCCAGCAGGAACACGGCCGAGAACGGCGGGGCGAAGAACGCGTAGAGTTCCTGGATATATACGAAGAGAGGCCGGTCCGTGTTCTTGATCCAGCCGGCCAAGGCGATCGACAAGGCCAGAATCACCACCGTCGACCACTTGCCGACCCGAACCAGCGTTTTTTCCGTCGCCTGCTTGTGGATGTGTCGCCTGTAAATGTCCAGTGTCAACACAGTGGCGGTCGAGTTGAGCACCGAATTGACCGTCGACTGAATGGCCCCGATCAGGGCGGCCAGGAAAAGCCCGCGCACCCCGACGGGCAGCACGATCTGCAGCAGATGCATGTATCCGCGGTCGGCTCCGCCGGCCCGGAGTTGATCGAGCGGCATCTGCAGCAGGCCGGCCGAACTCGGGTGGGCGAACAGGATCAACCCCGGCACGACGACCAGCGCCGGCAGAATGATCTTCATGTAACCCGCCAGCACGATCCCCATCCGGGCGTGATACATGTTCTTGGCGCCGAGCACCCGCTGGATCATGAACTGGTTGATCACGTTGTACCAGATGCCCACGGAGAACGTGTCCAGAATCAGGCTCGGCCAGGGATGGGTTGCGTGGGATGCGGGCTGGATGATCGAAAGCCGGTTATAGTGGTCCGTGTTGGCGATCGCCCGGGCATGCCGATGAATGAAGTCCGCCCACAGGCTGCTCTGCCCCTGGTTGCGCTCGATCATGACCCGCCAGCCCTCGGTCACGGAATGCCCCTCCGGGTCCAGCGCCGCCAGACCCAGAAAAGTCACCATGAAGCCGCCCGCGATCATGATGATCAGCGCGAAAAAGTCGGTCCACGCGACCGAGCTCAGCCCGCCGTAGATCGTCCACGCCCCGGCGACGATGCCCAGCAGCAGAATCGCGAACCACAGGTTCCAGTCGGGCAGAATGCCCGCGATCTGGTCGGCAGTATAAAAATGGGCCGCTACCGGGCGGGTAAACAAACTGATATCGGCGTCAAAAAGCTTCTGGATGGCCAGCCCGCCGCCGTAGAGCACCGCCGCCAGGAACGCGACGATATTGCTGATGATCGTCACCGCCGCGAATGATTGCCGCATGAACGGATGAAAACGCTTCTCCAGGAATTCCGGCGTGGTGAACACGCCCGAGGCCAGCAGGAACGGGATGAAAAACCAGATCAGGATCGAGAAGGCCAGGATGTTGCCCCACTCGGACCACGATACGCAGATGCCGTAGATGAAGGCCGCCCCGACCATGCCGATGAAGTGTTCACTGCTGATGTTGGAGGAGATGAACGACCCGCCGACGACGTACCACGGCAGGGTGCGGCCGGCCAGAAAGTATTCGCCCGCCTCGGCATGATGCTTGCGCCCGGCCCACAGACCGACCAGCGAGAAACCCGCGAAGTAGCCGATGATCGCCGCGTAATCCCAGAAATGGAACGAGAAGCCTTCGGCCCCCTGCATGTGTCAACCCCTGCCCAATTCGTGAGCCATATCGCAGTACAGACGGACACGCTCGACAGGCGTTTCCGGCGTGACCGGGCTGCCGAGGCTGACGATGAAGCGGCTGCCGTTCCTGCGCCCCGCCGCGATCTGATGCCTGATGGCCGCTCGCAATTCTTCTTCGCTGCCGTTTTCCAGAACGCCCACTGCGTCCAGGTTTCCCACCACCACGAATCTCCCCTGCGCTTGTTCGACAATCTCCTCAATCTCGTTGCGGAAGTTCTTCTTGCCTTCTTCCAGGGCCAGGGCGTCCATGCCCAGCGAGCGGATGAGATCCCACTTGCCCGCCGGATTGCCCCCGAAGTAGTAAATGCTCTTCATCCCCGCCGAGCGGATTTCGTCGATCAGTCTCCGCAGGAAAGGCACGTTGAGTGACGCGAATGCCTCCGGGCTGATCATGTCGGTCAGGCAATCCTCGATCCAGATGCCGGCCGCTCCGTGTTCAGCCGCCTCGCGGACGTTTCGCAGGGCGACCTCCAGGTAACGTTCACATGCATGTTGGACAAGGTCTGGCCGGGTGGCGACATGCGTCATCATGCCCTCGAAGCCCCACAGGTCGTAGGTCTTCCACAGCGGCCCGGATACGTGCCGATAGGGCCACAGATCATGCCCGAATTCCTCGATCAGGGCCGCGGCGACCTTTCGTCGCTCCTCGATCGCCTGCGGATCGCCGTTATTCCCGGTCGCCGGCGTGATCAGTGCGTCGATTTGTTCCGGCGATTCCGGTTGATGTTCGTGGAGAACGGTTGCGGCGTGCCCGGCAGTCCATCCGCTGGTACAAGGAGGGTTAAGGTGTTTCCGTTCGCCCGTGCGCCGGTCGATGCGGAAGACTCCGTCCGGCCGAACGTCCACGGTGACGTGCTCCTGGTCCTCCAGCGACGTCCAGGGAAACATCTGCAGCCAGTCCTGGCCGACGGCTTTGGCAAGATCGCGCGTCCACGCGACCTGCCGTTCGGCGTCGGGCATGTGCAGATACCACCATGGATGCCTGGTGAACCGAGACCAGTGATCCCGCAGGAACACGCTCTCGTAGCAGATGACGACCGGCAGATCGCGAACCCCGTCGCCGGAGAAGACCGCTTCGATTCGTTCTCGCCCGATCATAACGCGCCCGGTTTCTGTCGGAGTGCATCCCGGAACCCCTGTCTGACGCAGACAGATCAGCGGCGTGATTTAAGGGTTTCAGGATGCGTTTGGGAATACCGAGGTTCAGCCTATCGGATCGCCCGCAATTCCGCAATCCGCGTGGTCGGTTGGCCTGTCGTATGGGTGCGGACCGATGGTGTGGACAAACGGTCGCCGGCCTCAGGGCACCGGCGCCGGACGCACATAGTTGTCGTACGCTCCGTCGGCGTAGCCGGGTGTCCGGCCGGAAATCCAAGCCTGCGGGTACGGAGGCAGGCCGTACTGGGGCGGCCAGCGGTGGAACTTGCTGAAACTGCAATGGCTGTCCACGTAAACGAAGTTGTTCCCCGTCTTGTGGTGCATTTCGTGGCCGGCCTGGTTCGTCGTGTCGTTCTGCTCGCTCAAACCCATCTTCGACAGCAGAAATTATATCTCCTGCTCTCACAATGGGTTAGGTTTTGAGGTTTCGGCCTTGGCACTGCACTTCCCGGCTCTGCCGGAAGGGACCGGGAAGGACGGGTGTGCCTATTCGGCCGGACGGATGGTTGGTCCCAAGGCCGCGCCGACAGCCTGGAGGGCCTTGCCCGCATCGCCG
>DATIKE010000475.1:0-4255 GCA_035477895.1 Phycisphaerae bacterium | reverse complement strand
CGCCACACCGGTCAGCCAGCTCGACCGACTCCTGCCCGACCGCTGGCAACCTGCCGCCACCCCGTCGAACTGAACCCCACGCAGGCAATCGCTGTGCCCGGCAGTTCAATTCCGGCCCATGGGCTTCGCCGGACGCTTACGCAACATACGGAAATGGCGGGCCGAGCCCGCCCTACATTCTGCATTCCTGAGAGGGGAACCGCTCCCCTTCGAGTCTCGGCCAAACACCCGAGGTGAACCCGCCGGCCGGGGACGTTCCATCGCACACCAGTGCTATATGGGCGGGAGGCCCCCTTCCTGCTCCTCGTCGAACTCGAAGGGCTTTCGGGCAATAAACATCTGCCGGTGATGCGCGATGCTCAGGAGGAGCCCCAGGATGAGGAAACAGGTCACCAGGCTGCTGCCCCCGGCGCTGACGAACGGCAGGGTGACTCCGGTGATCGGTCCGAGCCCCACGGTCATCAGGAGGTTCGTGAACGCCTGCACGCCGATCATCGTCGACAGCCCGACCGCCAGCAGCCGGCCGAAGGGATCGTTCGTCAAGGTGGCGACGTCGCAGCCGATCACGATCAGCGCGAGGTAGCAGAGTATAACGGCCAATGCACCGGCCAGACCCCACTGGTGAGCAATCATGGCGAAGATGAAGTCGTTATGCTTCTCCGGCAGGAGTACGTCGTGCTCGACAAAGATCCCTTTTCCGAGGCCCGCGCCGGTCAGGCCGCCGCTGCCGATCGCCGTCTTGCTGTGGACGAGCTGGTACCCGGTTTCCGATTCCCACTCGAACAGTTCCTTTCGCCATTTGCCGAGGTTCGTCCCGGGTGAGGCGAAGCGGTCCCACAATTCCGGGTGCTCTATGAGGTGGCCGCGCAGGGTCGTGCTCTGCAGAAGTACGCCGGTGACGCGCAAACGCTGATAATCGCGGATCTTGAACCAGAACACCGGCGCACAGAGCAACCCCAGCAGGATGATCACCAGAAGATGCCGCAGCCTGGCCCCGGCCACGAAAAGCATGACAAACAGGACCGGCAGGAAGAACAGCACCGTTCCCAGATCCGGCTGCTTGAGGATCAGGGCCATCGGCACAAGCGTGATGGCGAACGGGGCGATCAGGCCGGGCAACGTGCGGTAGTTCTTGCGATAGCGCAGATACCACGCCAGGGCCAGGACGTAGCCGATCTTCATCACCTCGGAGGGCTGAATCTGCACGCCGCCCAGCTTGAGCCATCGGCGAGCGTTTCGCTGCTCGGCCACCAGGGGCAGGTGATCGACGACCAGCCACGCGAGAGTCACCACGCCGATCACGAACAACGGATAGGCGATCCGTCCGAGTCGGCGGTAGCCGAGGATGAGCACGACGGCCATTCCGACCAGGCCGACACCCGCGAAGATGATCTGATTCCGGGCGGCGGCGGTAAGCCAGCCGGCATCGCGTCCACCGGTGGCATCGATCGTGGCCACGCCGGCGGCGCACAGAAAAATCGCCGGCAGCACCAGCATCCAGATATGACGTCCGCCCCGCAACAGGCCGGATTGAATCATGGCCCGCCTCCCGCGGATGCGTTTTCGGTGCCGCCCCGCAGTTGGAGCAGAAACGAACGGAGCATGTCCCGGGCGACCGGGGCCGCGATCTCGCCGCCGTGTCCGGTGTACTCGATCACGACGGCGATGGCGACCGAAGCGTCGCCGGAACAAATCGACGACAGGTAGTTGTTCCCGGGCGCCAGGTAGCCGGTGAACCATGCGTGCGTGTAGGGTTCGTCGGCGTCGGGCGGGTAACGGGTATACGAGCGGTAACCGGCGACCTTGACCCTGGAACGGTCCCGCGGCGGGCAGTCGGCAAGGGCCAGGGCGCTGTCCTGATCGGGGGCGACAATCTCCTGCACCCGGCCGTCGGGCAGGTGGCAAAAGTACTTCCTCTCGATCGTGCGGCCGCGAGACACCTCGGCGCTACCCGTTTTTCCCATCAATACATACTCGGAATCACCCAGCGTTCCGCGGTCCTGGCCGTAGGCGGTCCCGCCCTGCCGGTTGACCGTCTCGAACATGCCCTCGCGGACGATCCGCCAGATGGAGGCGTCGACGCCCAGATCGGTCGCCGGCGACGGGGACGGGTGGTCCAGGCAGAGAGATGCGGGCCTGTACTGCCCCGCCGCCAGGGTGGCGACCATGTTCGCGGCTTGCAGCGGGGTCACGTCGAAAGGCCCCTGCCCGATCCCCAGGTTCCGGGCAATGCCGCGCGAGGCTGTCGGCTCGGGCAAGCGTCCGTGCAGTTCCTCGGGCAGTCCGGTCTGAGCCGCCCCCAGGCCGAACCGGGATATCCAGTCCACCAGCCGCTCAACGCCCGCACGTTCCGCCGCGTGGAAGAAAAACACGTTGCAACTGTGCTGGATGGCCGCGACCGGACCGATCATCCCGTGGGTGCCCGTGCAGCGCCAGCGGTCGGGGTACTCCTGGAACAGCCGGTTGTAACAGGTATATGTCGTCTGCGCCCCCACGAGGCCCTCGGCCATCGCGGCGGCCAGGATCATCGGCTTGACCGTCGAGCCGGGCGGGTAGTACTCGCGGACGGCGCGGAACAGCAGCGGCTGGCGGGCGGCATCCTTGTACAGCTCGGCACGCTCCCGCGGTGTCGCGCCGGGATCGACCGAAGGGTAATCGACCATGGCCAGGATCTGCCGCGTGGGAATGTGGATGAGGACCGCGCAGCCGCCGGTGCGGAAGGTGGTGTCTTCGACGGCAGCCAGCAAACGCTTATACAAGGCTTCCTGAAGCGCGTGGTCGATGGTGAGTCTAAAAGTCTGGCCATTGACAGGCTCGACAGGCTCGCTGAGCGGTTGCCCGGCCCGGTCGTTTTTGACCCGACCCCGACGACCCCGGAGGACGACCTCGCCGAGGGCTTCAGCCCCAGCCACGCCGTGAACGTCGCCGAGTCGATAACCTGCCAGATCATCATCGGCCAGCGGGTCGGTCCGAATGGCCTCGGCGTCGACTTCGACGCAGCGCCCCAGGAGATGGCCGACCGCTTTCCCGCCGGAGTATGCTCTTACGTGGCTGGCCTGGACCTCCACTGCCGGGTAATCGGCCAGGAGCAGGTTGGCCTCCACCTGCTCCTCGTGGCTCAGTCCCCGAACCACCGGATGGGCCATCCGCTCCTCGCGCACAGGAGTCTCGACACCACGGCGAGCGGAGACGTTCTCATGTATCCGCATGACCTGGCGCCGAATGCGCCCGGCCCGCTCCAGCAGTTCTTCCACGGGCACGCCCGAATACCGCGAGATGGCCTGCCAGCAGGGGTCGATCGGGTGGTCGGGCGGATTGCCAGCCTCATCGGGCACGTCCTTTTCGATCGTCCCGTAACGGACGCAGATGTCCCAGGACGGCGCGTCGGCGGCCAGCAAGACCCCATTCCGGTCCGTGATATCGCCCCGCAGGCATGGAAAGTACTTCGTCGGGAGTTCGAGCATCTGCTGGGCTTCCTGGCGGTAAAACTCGGCGCGCGCGACCTGGAGCTGCAAGAGCCGAACCGTCATCGCCGCGACCGGCAGCAGCCACAGGACCAGAATCACCTTGAGACGACGGTCGAACATCAACACCTATGGGAACGCAATTCCCCTGAGCACACAAGGTCAGGAACCGCTGGAGACTCGAAACCCCGGGCATGAACGCTCAATACTCGCGGCGTATCTTGACCTTGACCGAGGGCTTCAGGCCCGTCCAACGCCACAGGCGAAGCAGGACCCAGTGCATGTATGGAGCAAACGCGGCGGTATACAGTGCGGTGAAGACGGCCGGCCAGAGCAGGCTGCTTCTGGAGATGGCCGCCAACCCGCCCCAGTGGCGGTAGACGTCGACCAGCAGTTCGATGGCCAGCGCGAACACGAAGGTTATGAGAAGCTGGGTGAGCGCATGCTCTCGCCAGAACACGGTGCGGATCCTGATGATAATCCATGCGGCGGCCCCGAAGCTAAAGGCGTACACCATACGCCCACCCACCGGCAGCGAGGCCAGGTCGACGGCCAAGCCGAGGAACCACGCTCCGATGGCGGCTTCCGGCCACGGCCCCCACAGAGCGTAATGGACCGCCAGCACAAGCATCCAGTTCGGGCGGATCGAGTGGATGGCGATGACCTGCGCGATCGTCGTCTGACCAATCAACGTGATGACCGCCAGAATCAGGAATGCCGCCCACTTCATCGGGCCTCCGTTTTCGTCAACCCGTCGGCCGGCTGACCGGAGCAGGAACCGCATCCCTGAT
>DATIKE010000474.1:0-4784 GCA_035477895.1 Phycisphaerae bacterium | reverse complement strand
CAACCGTGGAAGCCCGATCGGCTTCTTCGACCCTGTCGTGAAACCCGACAACCGCGAATTCTCGTACGAACTGGAAACCGTCGGCCCGATCCTCGAAACCAACGGCCGGCGTATCGCGGACAACAAGGTCAGATGGACTTTCAGCGTCGCCGACCTCTGGCCCAACGGCTACCGTATGACCGCCACAGCCGTTCGATGGAACCGTGAGGCCGAGCGAAAACTGTTCGGCCGGGTCGTATTGACCGACGTGGAGGTCGTCCTGATGGTCCGCGAGGCCGTCACCAGGCATGAGAACGTCCGCAACGCGCTGAAGCAGTCGATCGAAAAAGGCAACCTGGGACCGCTTCAGACACTCGGCGCCGCCGGCGAGGCTGATGAGCACAAGGCCGCCAGGGATATCCTCAAGTTGGCAACCCGACCGGCGTCATGACCGGTCGGCCGGAACCAGAATCCGTTGATCAGGAAACCGCAGTCATGAAAGTCGCCTTTGTCGGCCCGCTGATGAGCGGGAAGTCCACGTTGTTCCGGGCGGTGACCGGCCTGAAACCCTCGCATCACCACGTCGGCGAGCAGTTGGCAGTCGTGAAGGTGCCCGATCCGCGGCTCGACTGGCTGCACACCCACCACCCAGTCGCCAGGAAGGTCAAGGCCACGATCGAGTGCATCGACGTGCCCGGCTTCAGCCACGAAACCGCCGCCCAGCAGGCCGAGTTTCGCAAGAGCCTGCCGACGCTGCGCAAGTGCGACGCCCTGGTGGCCGTCGTCCGGGCGTTCGACAACCCGGCGGTACCCGCTTACCGGAACCGGCTCGACGCCCGGGCGGATCTTGAGGAACTCGCCGCCGAGCTGGCCTTCTGCGACCTCGAGCAGGTGGCGGTTCGCATCGAGCGGCTGGAAAAGTCCCTCAAGAAGCCCACCAAGACCCACGAACAGGAAAAACGCGAGCTGGACCTGATGCATCGGCTGCAGGCCGCCCTGGAGAACAGCGAGCCCATCGGCCCGGCCGTCCACTCCGACGACGAGCGCAGGATGCTGTCCGGCTTCCAGTTCCTCACCCGCCTGCCGATGATCGTCGTCATCAACGTCAACGACACCCGGGCCGCCGCGCCCCCGCCGTTCACCTGCGAGCACGCCCGTACTACCATTTCCCTCTGCGCGGAAACCGAGGAGCAGATCTCACAGCTCGACCCGGCGGACCAGAAGGCTTTCCTGGAGGATCTCGGTGTCGGCGAGCCGGCCCACGACAGGCTGATCAAGGCCTGCTACGAGGCGGTCGGGCTGATCTCGTTCCTGACCATCGGCGACGACGAGGTCCGGGCCTGGGCGATCCCCCGGGGCACCGACGCGGTCGAGGCCGCCGGGAAAGTCCACACCGACATCGCCCGCGGCTTCATCCGGGCCGAAACCGTCGCCTGTGCCGACCTCGAGGCTGCCGGCGACATGAAGGGCGCCAAGGCCGCCGGAAAAGTCCGACTCGAAGGCAAAACCTACGTCGTCCAGGACGGCGACATCATCAACTTCCGATTCAACATCTGACCCGCCGGAAGGGGAGCCGGACGCGCAAATCATCCCGGGATGCGATATCATGCCCGCGTCGTGGAGTGCCGGACCCAATACCCTGTTTGTGAACAATGGAGGTCCCATGCGGATTGATAGCTTTCGGCTGACGGCGCGATGCGTTGGACTGGTGTTGCTGGCGGCCGGTTCAGCCAGGGCCGGCCTGCCCACCGAATACGAAGAGGGCTTCGTCGCCCACGAGGTCAGGATACCCAAACTGCAGGCTCCGCGGGATCCGGGGGCGGATCTGAACCAGGCGCCCTGGACAAAGGCGGCCGTCCTCACCGGCAACCTGGATTGGCGGCGAATCCGCACGGCGGACCTGCCCGTCACAACGTATCTGTTCTACGACCGCCGGGCGCTCTGGGTCGGCTATCGCTGCGAGGTCAAACCGGGCGCGGAACTCAAAGCCGAGATCAAGGAACGCGATCAGGATCTCAAGAAGGACGACCACGTCACCATCGAACTGGACGTCGGCCCCACCGGCCGCGTGTTCTATCGCTTCGTGATCAACCCGTTGGGCACCCTCTTCGATTCGGTCATCATTGATAAGACCTGGAACTCCCATGCCACGGTTGAAACCGCCACGGATGACAAAGGCTGGACGGCCGTCGTCGGCATTCCTTTCGCGGACTTCAACCGGGGTGAACCGGCCGAGGACACCGCCTGGACGATCAACGTCAGCACCCGCAGTGGTTTTGACAACTCCTGGGCCCCCGTGCTGGGCGGATACCACATCCCCGAGCAGTTTGCCCGGATCGTCTTCGGAGGAGAAAAGACCCTGCCGGCTCGGATGCTGGAGTTCAAACCCCTTGTGGCCGGCGCGAATGCTTTGCGCGTTCAGGCCGGACCGCAGGCGCGGTATTTACTGGAGGCCGTCGACAAGTGGAATCGCGCGGCGTTCAGGCAGGAGGGCACTCTGGGCCGGGACGGCCGGGTGAACTTCGACCTGCTCGGCGATCGGATCGACCACGTGAACTTCAGGTTCACCGACGCCGACGGCAGGACGATACTGAGCTTCTGGCGACCGGCCGAGATCCCTCCACTGCTCAGCAAACTCCCCGCCCTGCGGCAGCAAGCCGATTTCCTTCGACGGAATCTCCAGCGATTCCCCGAGCCTGTGGGAACGGATGTCAGCAAGCTGCTTGCGGAGGTGGACGCCTTCGCCGGTACGCCGATGGAGTCGATCTGCAAGGAATGGGCGACGCTGCACGAAAAAATGGCCAAACTGGAGCGGCAGGTGACCGATGCCTGGCTTTACGGCCTCACCCTCGAGCGATTGTCACCCCAGGCACGCTTCGCCGTGGCCCTGGCGACCCCGATGGACAAGGTGATGATCAAGGACTTCCCCTGCCAGGGGCACACGGCCGACCACTACGACCTGAGAATGGCCCGCAACGAACATGAGGCCATGCAGGTCGTGGTCATCCCCATGACCGGGCCGCTCAAACAGGTCCACGTCGCCGCCTCACCCGCCGCCGGCAAAAATGGACAAGGCGAATTCGCCGGAAAGATCGACGTGGCCCTTGTGGGGCATGTCCAGACAATGAACGCGGGCTCGTATCTCCCCGACTACGTCGGCTGGTATCCCGACCCGATCCTGGACTTCCAGCAGACCTGCGACGCCGGCCAGGGCGAGCATGTCTCCTTCTGGATTGATGTCGCCACGAACAAGGACGCCCGGCCGGGAGACTACGAAAGCATGCTCACGATCTCAGCCGCCGATTGCCCGCCGCTAAAGGTCCGGCTGAACATCCACGTCTGGGACATCGAGCTGCCCGATGGCACGCACCTGCGTAACGCGTTCACCTATACCGAGTCAAACACGAAGCGACTGTACAGGGAAAAATGGTCGAGCGAGCTGGCCCGCCGATACCACGACTTCATCCTCGATCATCGGCTCAACATCGACTCGCTGTACGGCAAGGAGGACCGCGACGTCGAGCTGCTCAAACATGGAGCAGCCAGGGGCATGAATGCCTTCAATCTCTTCTATGTGGGCAGAGGGGCCGGTGTCGATGTCGTCCGCTCGCTGCTGCAGGAACGCGTGCCCGCATTGAAGGATGCGGACGTCTATAAAATGGCGTATCTCTACGGGTTCGACGAAGTGAACGACGAGACCTTCCCCAAGATCAAGGAGATCTTCGGGATGGTGCATTCGCTGTATCCCGATCTGCCGCGGATGACGACCGGCTACGACAACACCTTCGGGCGGACGACGGGGCTGCGCGATTACGTGGACATCTGGGTCCCGCTGATCCCCGAATACAACATGGTCGAGGCCGAACGACTGCGGGCCGAGGGCAAGGACATGTGGTGGTATCTTTGCGTCGGCCCGCGGCACCCCTATCCGAACTGGTTCGTCGAGTCCCCGGCCATCGAAGCCCGGCTGCTCATGGGGGCGATGAGCTACAAGTACCGGGTCGGCGGTGTTCTGTACTTCATGACCAACGGGTGGAAGCTGAACGATCATCCGATCTCCACCGGCCCGTATACGGACTGGTTCCCGGGATCCGGCAAAAGTCGCGACGGCGTCTACGCCAACGGCGACGGCAGTATCTTCTGCGCCGGACCGGACGGGCCGGTCACCACCATCCGATACGAGAACATCCGCGACGGCCTGGAGGATTACGAGTACCTGTACGCGCTGGCGGAAACGGTCGAATCCGTGGCCGCCAAGCCGGCCACTCTTCAGCGGGCCGAGTTTCTGCAGAATGCGAAAGAACTGCTGACTGTTCCCGACCGGGTGGTGGAATCGTCCTCGCGATACACCGATGAACCGAGCCGCCTTTACGAATTCCGCCGTCAGGCAGCCGAGGCCATCCTGAAAGGCCGCGACCTGGCGAGGTGATCCGGCAGCTCCGCGGCCGGGCCGAACTCGCCGCTCCGGCAATCGTCCGGAGCAACTGAGAGCCTATCCCGGTAGGCCGGTGCCACACCAACTGGGATAGACACTTAAGAAAAACGGTGGCATCCGGCGCCCCTGACGGACGTTGATGCGTGTTGATCGTGGAACGGCCGACACAGTCGACAGCCGCTACAACAAAAGTTGAGCTGCCCCACCTGGTCGCCACGCTCTTTTATCAGCCGTAGCACACTGGCGAGGGCGCCCGAATGGTGTCATCCGAGCGCCCCAGCGGTTCAGTATCCCCCAGCCATCAGCTTTCATGACCGGGCGGGGCTACTGCTCTCCCACCTGGATGGTGAGGGCCGCGCCGGCGGTCAGC
>DATIKE010000473.1:0-24044 GCA_035477895.1 Phycisphaerae bacterium | reverse complement strand
CCCGCCACGACGTCGCTGGCCATCTTCGAGATGGAGGGCATGGCTTGGCCGGACGCCGAGGAGCGGTTGGCGAGTGTGCTGTCGACGGTGGCCGACAAGTATGATTTCGCCCTGGTCGACTGCCCGCCGCACATCGGATTGCTCACGAGGAACGCGCTGGCGGCTGCCAGCGAAGTCGTGATTCCAGTTGACACCGGATACTTCTCTTTGCAGGGGCTCTCCAAGCAGATCGAGACGGTCGAGGTGCTGCGGGCCCGGCGCGAGCAGCCGCTCGAGATCCGTGTCCTGGCCAACCTGTACGATGTGCGCACCAAGCTCGGGCGCGAGATACTGAACGAGTTGAAGCGCAAGTTCGGGCCGTTGATGTGCTCGACGTTCATCAACTTCAACACCAAGCTTCGCGAGGGGGCGAGTTTCGGCCAGCCGATCACCGAGTACGACCCGGGCAGCGTGGGTTTCCGGGACTTCGTCAGGCTGGCCCGCGAGTTGATCGCCGGCGGCGGGCCGGAGATGGTCCCGACCACGCTGCTGCGGCAGGCGGACGATCTGGCGGCCAAGGCCCAGAAGCTGCTGGCCACAAGCCGCCCGCTGTTCGGCAAGGGCGGATTCGATGAGGACCGGATCGCCACGGTCGTGGATGCGGCCGTCTCGCACGAGGAAATCCAGCAAAAGATCGATCGGATCTACGGTGCCCGGGCGACGGCCGAGGGCGTGATGTTCGTGGCCGAGGCCCCGGGTGCGAGCCAGGTGCACCTGGCCGGGGATTTCAACAACTGGTCGGGGACGGCGACGCCCATGCAGCGGTTGGAGGACGGCGCGTTCCAGGCCCTGCTGCCGCTGGGCCCCGGTCGGTACGGTTATCGCTACGTGATCGACGGCAGGTGGATACACGATTCACATAATAACATGGTGCAGTTGAACCCCTTCGGCGAGATGAACTCGGTCGTCGAAGTGGGTTAAGGCTCTCTCCTCCTCCCACGCGGTTGCAGGTTGTATTGGTGTTTCATGAGGACGCGAATCTCGGGGTCGCGTCCTTATGTTTTTGCGCGCGGGGATTAAACACCGCATACACTCTACACTCAAATAGAAGCTGCTCTTGCCCCGTCCGTCCCGGCCCCGACGGGGCCGTGGCGACAGCCCGAGGCCCCTGCGGGGCCTTTGGAGCGGCCAAGCCGCCTCATGGGATGCGACGACTGCGCCCAAAGCCCACTACATATCAACAATGCTCAACGGCAACGAAACCCCTTGTCTCATCGGCAGAATTCTGCAAGCTGCGCGATAATTCGTGTAACCCGGTGCAGGCCGTCTGTCCGGTCGGTCAACTTCTGGGGGTATTGTCGAGCAGAGTATCCAGAGCTGCGCCGATGTTGGGGGAGCGCATCAGCGTCTCGCCGATCAGGATGGCGCGGGCGCCGGCGGCGATCAGGCGGCGAACGTCGTCGTGCGTCTTGACGCCGCTTTCTGAAACCAGCAACGTGCCGTCCGGGATGAGGCGGGCCAGGCGTTCCGTGGTGGCCAGGTCGATCCGCTGGATTTTGAGGTTGCGGTTGTTGATGCCGAGCAGGGCCCGCTGGTGGCCCGGTAATCGCACGGCCTGAAGGACGCCGGCCAGCGTCTCCTCCTCGTGTACCTCGATCAGCGTGCTCATGCCCAGCTCGCAGGACAGGTCGAGCATCTCTCGGACCTGCAGGGGGCTGAGGATCTCTCCGATGAGCAGAATCGCATCGGCTCCGGCGGCCCGGGCTTCGTACACCTGGTACGGATCGATGATGAAATCCTTGCGCAGGACGGGCAGCGGCACGACGGAGCGCACGCTCGCGATGTACTCCAGGCGGCCATCGAAGTACGGCTCGTCGGTCAGCACGCTCAGGGCTGCGGCCCCATGTGCGTGGTAGATGCGGGCAATGGCCACGGGATCGAAGGCGGCGCGAATGAGGCCCGCGGACGGGGATTTCTTCTTGATCTCGGCGATCACATGGATGCCGTGCGGTGCGGGGGCGAACAGAGCGCCGTGGAAGTCACGAGGCGGTTCGGCGTCGCGGGCGGATTGCCGCACGTCGGCCAGCGGGCGAAGGGCCCGGCTCGCGGCGACCTCGGCCCGTTTGGTTTCGATGATCCGATCTAATATATTGCCCACGGTGTTGCTCCAAGGAGGAGTCATCTTACGCGAATCGCGATTCGTTGCGAAGTCCGAATGCCGGTTGAGCCGATGACACATTCCCATTTTATTCTGGATGCATTGGATTATCTGCTGGTGGGCGCGGGAGGCATGGTGCTGGTCCTGGCCGCGTGGCGCTGGCGGCGGGCGGGCGGGCGGGACCCGCTCCGCGGCTCGCCTGTTCGGGCCAACAGGCTCAATCTCATCGCGGTCTGGTGCTGCCTGATGGCCTACGCGGCGGGGGGCATGGCCGGCGTCTGGCTCGGGCGGGCCTGGACTCCGGGCGGGATCGGCGGGAAGGTGAAGGAATCGTGGGAGAGTGTGCTGGCTTCAAGCATGACGCAGGTCGTCGTGGTGGCGTCATGCGTCGTGGTGGCCATGCTGTTTTTCCGCGCGCGTTTGGCCGGTTTCGGGCTGGGCCGACGGTTCGGCGCTACCGCCGGCTGGACGGGGTGGTGGATTGCCGGCGGGCTGCTGGCGTCCTTCTGTTGCACCGGTGTCGTGGTGCTGGCGGCTCAGTGGGTCATCCGCCTGCTGTGGCCTGATTTTCGGCCGCCGGAGCACGGCGTGTTCACGACGTTGAACTCGTCCCAGGCCACCCTCGCGATGCGGATACTGGCCATCGGCGGCGCGGCGGTTCTGGCCCCGATGGGCGAGGAATGCCTGTTTCGTGGCATCCTGCAGACCGGAATCAAGAAGCTGATGCCGCCCCGACGGGGCTCCGTGTATCACCGCTGGGCGGCGATCTGGCTGACCGCAACGGCTTTCGGACTGCTGCACGTGGCCACGCCGCAGTTCGTGCCCGCGCTGATCGTTCTCGGCGTGATCCTCGGCTACCTCTACGAACGCACCGGCTCGCTGTGGGTCCCGATCGTCGTGCACATGTTGTTTAACGCCAAGTCGCTGCTGTGGTATCACGTGCAGGCGCACGTGGCGGGAATGCATTGACCACTGAGATGCAGATAGAGTAGACGGGGGCGATTATTCAGAGGTAGCGCCGCCGGCCTGGTTGACGAGGTAGAGGACGGCCATTCGGATGGCCAGGCCGTTGGATACCTGCCGGAGGATCGAGCTGTTGGGGCCGTCGGCCACGTCGCTGGCCAGCTCGACGCCGCGGTTGATCGGTCCCGGATGCAGGATCAGCAGGTCGCTTTTCGTGCCCTTGAGCCGTTCGCGGGTCAGGCCGAACATCCGCACGTACTCCTCGGTGCTCGGGAAGACCTGGCTGGTCATGCGTTCGCGCTGAATGCGGAGCATGTTGACCACGTCGGCGTCTCTGAGGGCCGCGTCAAGGTCGTGGGTGACCTTGGCGCCCATTTCCTGGAACGCGCGCGGCACCAGCGTGGTGGGGCCGACGAAGGTGACGTTGGCCCCGAGCTTGGTCAGTCCCCAGAGGTTGGAGCGGGCGACTCGGGAGTGGCTGATGTCACCGACGATGACGACGTTGAGCCCCTCGATTCGCCCCTTGCGCTCGCGGATGGTGAAGATGTCGATCAGCCCCTGGGTGGGGTGCTCGTGCTGGCCGTCGCCGGCGTTGATCACGTGACAGTTGGTGCAGTGGGTGATGTAGTGGGGAGCGCCGGCGGCCGGGTGCCGGATGACGAAGATGTCGACCCCCATCGCCTCGATGTTCCGGGCGGTGTCGCGCAACGATTCGCCCTTGGTCACGCTGGAGCGGCTGGCGGAGAACTCGATGACGTCGGCGGACAGCCGCTGGGCGGCCAGGGCGAAGCTGGTGCGCGTCCGCGTGGAATCCTCGTAGAACAGATTGACGACGACCCGCCCCCGAAGGGCCGGCACCTTCTTGATGCTGCGGGTGGAGACTTCCTGGAACGACTCGGCGGTCTGGAATATGTGGAGGATCTCTTCCTTTGAGAGTTCCTCCAGCCCGAGCAGGTGTGGCCGAGTCCAAGAAAACTCGTTGCCGCGGGCCGCGCGCGGCGCCGTCGCGTGAGGATGACCGGCGGTCGATTTCTTGCTCATCCGACCCGCACCTCTTCCCGGCCGTCCGACTCGGTGAGCAGGACGGTGACCGGCACATTCGGTTCTTCAACCTTGATGCCGACGAAGTCGGCCTGGACAGGCAGTTCTCGTCCCGGACGATCCACGAGCACCGCCAGGCGAATCGCTTTTGGGCGCCCCAGATCGATCAGGGCGTCCAGCGCCGCCCGGACGGAACGACCGGTGTAGAGCACGTCGTCGACCAGGATGATGTACCGGCCGTTGATGTCGAAATCGATCTCGGTTTGTCGAAGGATGGCCTGCGGCCCCAGTTCGGCGAGGTCGTCGCGGTAGAGCGTGATGTCCAGCGAGCCGGCCTCGACGTTCTCAAGCCCCTCGCGGCACAACTCGTGGACGATCCGCTGGGCCAGCACCTCGCCGCGCCGTCGGATGCCGATGATCCCCACGGCGGCGCCCTCGGGCAACGACGCACGGATATCGCTCGTGAGCCTGGTCAGCGCCGCATGGATGCCGGCGCCGTCCAGCAGAACGCGCGATGAGCCAGCTTCGGTCATGCCCGTGAGGGTAACCGCGGGCACGGCGGGCGGCAAGAGGCTTGTTCGCCCGCCGAAAGTCGCGTTCAGCGAAACCGCTCCTGGAGTTGCTGATATCGCTCGAACAATCGCGGCGCCTGCTCCTTCATCACTTCCTCCGACGGGTAGGTCCTGCTGATCTCCGCGTCTTTCTCCCGCAGGTGCACGGCGATCGAGCCGTTGGGTCTTGTTTCAAATCTCACGGCCGGTGGCGGTCCCTCAGGAACTCCCGGTCGCTCTATTGCCTGTTCGGGGCCGGGAGGAGGCTGACCCTGTCTCATCGGCGGCTTGCACGTCGGCTGTGACGCAGGCGGCAACGGCCTCATATCCTCGAGCGGACCCTGGAAAAACCGGTCGCGCCACTGCTGCCAGCGGTCGCTCCAGTTGCCCTCGTCCCATCTCTTCTCCATGCCTTCGCGCCATCGATGCAGGGACTCGCGGTGGTCTCTCGTCCGCCTTTCAAGATCCCGGGCGGCGTCCTCATATTGACGCATCTCGTCGCGCAGCCGCTCGCGGGCTTCGTCGAAACGCTTGCGGAGTTCCGGCGACCAGGCCGGCGGTGGCAGGCGGTCCGTCTCGGCGTCCTTCAGCAGATCGTATGCCTCGCGATCGAGGAGCTCGAGCTGTTGCTCGTTCGGGTAGTTCTTCACCTCCGCGTTCTTCTCTCCGTCTTTCTGCCGGAAGCGCTTGACCTCAATTGCGCCGTCCTTGTTGCGGCGGACGACCAGGATGTTGCCGGCCTCGTCCACCCGGCGGGCCTCGGCCATCTCGCGTTCATCCGGCGGCAGTTGGTGCTCCCATAGCCGCTTGGCGTACGTCTCCAGCCGCCTGGGCAATTCGCCCGGCTCCGGCAGGGGACCGAGGTCCTCGAGGACCCAGCCGCCCGGCCCGCGGCGGAGGATGCGACCGCGGAAATCATACATGTCGGGAGACGGTTCGTCGGGGTACTTCAACTGAAGGTGATTCCACTCGCCGGGGCGCTGGGTGATGCGGATGGCGGCTTCGTGCTGTTTGCCCTGGCGGTGGTAGGCCAGCTTCAGTTCGTCGCCCGGCTTGCGGTGCCGGACGTAACGCGTGAAATCGCCGACGTCGGCGCCGACCTTCTCGCCGTCCACCCGGATGATCACGTCGTAACGCTGCAGGCCGGCCTTGTCGGCCGGGCTGTCCTTGAAGATGTTGCGGACCATCAGGCTGCCGGACCCGGGCCCCAGGTGGGCCGCCAGCGAGGGCGGGACGGGGGCGATCTCGACGCCCAGCCATGCGGCAGCCTCGCGATCCCGTGGTCCGGGCACCGCTTCGGCCGTCATGGGGCCGCCGACGAGTATAACCACCCCGCCCGGCGGCTGGCCGAGCGCCGGCGGATGGTCCGGCGAATGCGGAGGACCGAACGGCTGGGCGAGGGTCATCGATGAAATCAGCAACAGACTCGCGCCCGCGATGGGGATGGGTTTTGGAGTGTTCATGGTTGTTCTCCCGATTTCATCCGGACGCCCGGTGCTCGCGGGGGCGAGCCCGGCGTCGGGGGTCAGTATCTCATGGCTGCCGGCGAGACCACTTCCGATTTTGGGGCCATCTCCAGCAGATAGAAGCTCTGGGTGTCTTCGTCAAACACGCCAATCACCTCGTGGCGTCCGGCACCCGGTGACCAGGCCCCCTCGGCGACGGGAACGGCGGGCACCGGAGCCTTCGACGAGTCGGCCGCGGGTGAATCGTTCATAACCACGGGTGGGATCGGCTCGACGGGCTTCGTCCGGCCCGGCGGCAAGGTGCCGATCAAGGCCGCCAGGGCGACGGCCGCCGCAAGCCCGACGGCCGGACGGAGAAGACGCCGCCGGGCGGCCTGGAGGTCCCGTGGATTGGGCTGCAGCCAAGGCTGCTCATGGTCTCGCGCCACGGCCGCCCGCAGGGCGCTTCCCGCCAGATCGCCGAGCCGTTCCTGTTCTTCCAGGTAAGCACGTGCTTTGGGCAAGCGGATGAGTTCCTTGTCCAGCTCGAGCGATTCGGCTTCCGTGGTCTCGCCGTCGAGCCGGCGGCTGATCAGTCGTTCGATGTGTTCGTCGATCATGGAGGCTTCCGCGCTGACTCAAGAACCTTTCATACCGGACCTGTCCATCTTGCGTTCGCCTGCTGATACGAGGGCCTGAGAGCGACTCCCTGCGCTTGGCCAAAGCGTCCTACCCCGGACGACTCTTTTTCGTCGACTCCAGGCCCCCGTATCTGCAGGCCTCGCTGTCGGCCGGTCCTCACAATCTGCCGGCCAGGGATTCCCTCAATAACCGCCTGGCCCGCACGAGACGAGTTTCCACGGTGTCCGTCGGCAGGTCGAGCAACTCGCCGATGTCCTTGTAGCTCCAGCCCTCCAGATGCTTCAGCACGAACGGCTCGCGGTAGATGGCCGGCAATGCCTCGATGGCCCCGAGCATGGCGACCAACTGCTCTTCCGCGCGGAGTCGGTCGGCCGCGGAGGGTGCCGTTGGCGCAGTCCGGCCGGTTCTGGCCGCGAGGTGATCCATCGCGCTCTGCCGCCGCTTGATCGAGCGGCCGGCATCGAAGGCCGCGTTTCGCGCAATTCGATAAAGCCACGGGCGCCATCGGCCGGTGTCCTCGAGTTGCCGGGCCTCTCGCCAAACCTTCATCCAGACCTGCTGGGCCACGTCCTCCAAGTCGGCTCGTCGGCCGAGCACGCCGAAAACGACTCCCCGAACCCAGCGATCGTGTCGGCGGACGAACTCGCTCATGGCGTAGGCGTCGCCGCATTGAATCGCCTCGATCACCGGGCGTTCAGCTTCGTTATCGCGCTCAACCGGTTCCGGGTGGCTCACCTTGACCTCACACCTCATAGAAACAGACGCCCAAGTCGACCGCGTCCTGTCGCCATTCTCGAACATTCGGCCGGCGGGCGCACACTTACCCCGCCCCGAACCTCCCGATGCGGCGATCTACACTCTTATACGTCCGGGAGTAACCGCAAAGATGCCAATCGTGAAGCAAAGTGATGATTCAATCGACAGTGTGTAACCCGTGCCTCGGCGTTGGGCCGGCCGAAGGGTGGTTCAGGAGCCGGCGGGCCGGCTGGCGGGGGCGAGGACCCTGACCGGGGCGCGGGCGGTCAGGCGGCGGTCGTCGGCGGTGACGATGTGAGCGGTGATGGTGTAGTCACCGGGATCGCGAAGGACGGTCTGGACCTCGAAGCCGTTGGCCCCGATCGGCACGTCATTGTTCGTCCAGAGCACGGAAGATCCCTGACGCAGCACTGGATCGAGATCGAGCGACAAGGCCAGCCACATCGGGGCCCGGCCGACCGAATCGCCCTGGATCTGAACTCTCGCGGAGATCGGTTCGATGGTCGCCTGTTCGCGGGTGGGGACCTCCGGCAACTGGGGTCGCCGGTCCAGGCGCGGCGGCAGGCTGAGGGCCGGGTCGGCGGAGTAGGGCTGTCGGGTTGGCGGTCGCTTGGGTGTCGCGCCGTGGACCGGCGGAGTCGCCACCGGTGAGACCGTTCGGCTCACGGTGCCGCTGGGGGCTACCTGCTTCGGCGGGCCGCTGGCGACGACCGAGGAACCCGCCGACGGATTCGCAGGCGACCGAGGCGGCTCGAAAAGGATATCCCGGCGATCTGCGGCGGACATCGGCGCGGGTCGAGGAGGACCGGCGGCCGTCGGCGGCGTGCTGGCAATGGGCGGGCGGCGATCGACGGGCGTTCGAGCGATCGAGCCGTCGCTGGTCGGGACTTCCATCATGACCAGTTGGCCCAGGTCGGGGGGCGTTTTTGGGGTCAGCCCGGCCGAGCGGGCGAACATGGCGGCGGCCAGTTGCGGCCGTCGCTCATGGCCCAGGCCGCTCACCATCCGGGCCTCGACGGGGAACCGATGCCGTCGATACCACTGGACGGCCCGCATGCTTTCCTCGTGGCAGATCTTGATGTCGTTCTGGCCGAAGAAGATCCCGATGGGCGTGTCGCGGTACCTGGAGAGCTGCGATAGGCTGAGCAGATCCTCGCTGAAGTTGGAGCCGCGCACGGCCAGGCACGAGAATCGCTCGGGGTGCCGATTGAGCACGTAGTGGGCGAGGTACCCGCCGGACGAGAAGCTGGTGACCAGGACCCGCTCGGGGTCGGCTTCGGTTCGGCGGAATACTTCGTCCATGACGGCGATGATGCCCTTCTCGTCCTTCTGCACGTACCACAACTGCGAGTCGCGCAGGGGTAACTGCATGGTCAGGCTATCGCAGGTATTCAGGTCGGGCGCGATGATGATGAGGCCGTAGCGGTCTCCCTCCTCCTGCCACTCTTTGCTCTGCCAGGCGGCGTTGTCGTAGGGACGCAGACCGTGCAGTGTGACCACGACCGGCCAGCGTCGCCCGTCGGCTCGCCGGCCGTCGTTGGCGACGTATTCGTCGGGCAGGTAGAGCCAGTAACCCATCTGGGTTTTCGGCTCGACGAGCCGTATCTGCTTGCCGCGTCCCGGCTGCTGGGGAACCGCGCAGCCGCACTGGCCGGCCAACCAGGCCGCGGCCAACAGCAAACCGATCGTTCTGGGGATTCTCATCTCCATCGCTTCCTTACAGGCGGACAACTACGAGCCCACTTGCCCTACCTTGGCTGTGGGAAAGGACCGTCGGCGACCTCTTACCGCGCCGTATGGCGACCGACGGTGTCCCCGGGGTGAGTCGGCTGTGCCGAGGGGCCATTGTAACCCGGGGGCGAGGTATCCCCAAGCCGGAATCCATGGCTCGAAGGCGATGCTTCAAGCTGTATCGGAAAGCCGTCGGCCGGGGGAACAGCGAATCAGCGACCGGCCGAATCCGCACTGCGGAGGGCGTTTTTTTCGGTTGGCGCGGCGCTTTCCGCGGCATCAGGGCGAACGGCAGGCGCCTCACGGCAGACGCAGCCCCTTATAAAACGGCTTCAATCTTCAAAGCAGAGGCTTTTCTTGTAGGTGCGGGCGAAGAGGCCCAGTATCCGGCCGATGGAGTAGGCAAAGAAAAATCCGGCGCCGAGCACGACGGCCCAGGCGGCCAGCCCGCCGAGCATGTTTGCCAGGCCGGCCTTGAGGCCTTGGCTGGCGGTCTGCAGAATCGCAGGGCCGGCCCAGCTCAGCACGGCGGCCATCACACCGATGTAGATCCCCAGGTAGAGCAGGAAAATCAGGAACAGGAACGTGTAGTGCCCGATCGAATTGAGGATCGAAAGGCCGACGCGATATGGATGCAAACCGAAGAGGGGGGTTCCGCTGGCCAGCCCCAGGAGGTTCATGGGAACGCCGAAGGTGAGCAACGCGAGTATCGCCAGGTTGACCGGTCGTTCAAATGTCTTGGTGAGGTCCGCAACCTGGGTGGGGAAAGAGCCGGTGCTGGCGGTCACAAGCAGGATGATGACCATCGCATAACCGGTTACGAGGATCGCGTACCCGCCCAGGGCGGCCCCGAGATTGATGATGTTCCAGCTCAGATTCGGCGGGTTCTCGGATCCGGAACTCGTTGTCCGGATCGTGTCGATCAGCAGGTAGTAGGCGACCGAGCCGAAGTAGATCGCCTGCACCAAGAACATGGCGTTGATGAATACGCCGACCCAGCCGTAATCCGCCCCGCCCTTGTCCTGGCCGACCGGATTCAGATTGGCGGCGGCGATAAACCCGAGAACGGCCAGCAGGGGCACGGTGATCGAGCCGAAACCGATGGCCATCCCCAGAAAGATCGAACCAAAAGCCGGCACGGGATAGGCAACGGCGGAAGTGAACCCGCCGTAGAACGTGACCAGATTCTTGTCCGCGTCGTACTCGGCCTTGTATTTGGTCTTGTTGGCGTTGTCGGATGTGCCCGGGATGCCGGTCCCGCAGTAGCCGCACATGACCTCGGCATACGGGTCGGCGCAGCGGACTCTGTGCCGGCACTTCGGGCAGATGCGAATGGCCGGGTCGGCGGGGAGGGGCTCGGCGTTTTCGGCGGCGGCCTCGGCGGTCAGCTTCTGGGCTTCCTTGAGCGACAGGGGCTTGCCCTTGCGCTCGCGGATCATCGTCTCGCCCACGGACTCGAGCGAGCCGAGCGAGCGGAAATCGAAGTTCAGATCGTCCGCGGTGCTCCCGTCCACCGATTCGGGCAGCTTGATGAGATCCTTGCAGCCGGGGCACTTGACCTTGCGGCCGGCCCATTCATCCGGTGCCTGGACCACCTTGCGGCATTTAGGGCACGTGACTTTCATGCACCGATACGCATTCTGGTTTGAACCTGCCCGCCCGAGCGCGGATAAGACCTTATCTGATTCGCGTGTTGTACCGAGACCGCGGCATTTAATAATACCCGAACGTGTATCACCGGTCCACCATCCCAGAAAAGATTCTGAATCCGTGACGGCAGCACACACGGAATTCGCGGAATCACCTTTTTTTGCAGGCTGAATCGGCCATTCAGGAAGATGTTTGATAATCTCTCGGGCATCCCTACGGTCAACCCCCGAGCGCGCGGTTGTGTCCCATCCGGCTTTCGCGCGCAAGGGCGAAAGGTGGAACGTGCGCGGATCTTACTCGCCGCTAACAAACCGGGAGGCGTTTGTTTCAGGATTCGATTGCCTGGTTTGCCACCGGAACCAGACCGGCCCGAAGCTTGCCGATGGCCTGCCGCTCGATCTGCCGGACCCGCTCCTTGGTGACGCCGAACAGCTTGCCGATCTGGTCCAGGGTCATGGGGGCGCCGCCTTCATCCAGGCCGTAATGCCGCACCACGATGCCCCGTTCCCGGTCGTTCAGCAGGGCCAGCCCCTTGCGGAGCAGATGGCGGGCGGCTTCGATGACGGATTCGCGGTCGGACGCCTCCTGAGGCGACGAAGCGGAGGAAAGTATCTCGTCCACGCCGGTGACGAGTCTGGCTGAGGCATAGTTCTGCTCGGGGATCGTCCGGGCGTAATTCCGCATGATCGCCCACGAGGCGTAGGTGCTGAACTTGAAGCCGCGGGCGTAGTCGAACTTCTCGACGGCCCGCATGAGGGCGAGGTTCCCGTCGCTGACCGTCTCGAAGAAACTCGGCGACTGGCCGACGTGCCGGCGGGCGATGCTGACCACCAGCCGAAGGTTGGCCCGCAGGATATCGTTTTTCACCCGGTCGGCCCGGGCCAGCAGCGATTCGACCGCATCGAGGTCGGCGTCGGTGGCGGCCAGAGGGTCGAGCACCCTGCGGAGGCGGTCGGCCTTGAACTTCAAGTAGTTGTAGAGGCGGAACAGGTGCCGCTCGGTCTCTGCGGGCAGCAGCGGGCAGCGGTAAAGTTCCTGCAGGTAGGGCGGCAGTTCGGGAGGCGGTTGGACCCGGCGAGGGCCCGCGGTTTTCCTGGCCGGCGGCGTCAGGATGACCTCGTCGGCGTTGGGTGCCTCGAACTCCTGGTTATGGATGTACTTTAGATCGACCGCCATGAGTCGGCGAGTCCGGACTTCGCGGAGCACCGACCGGACCTGCCCGACGTTGCGTCCGAAGCGGCGGGCCACTTCCGGCAACGAGCCGCCCGCGGCGACGGCGTCCCAGACGGCCTGGAACTCCGGCGGCACCGCCGGATGCTTGTCGCGTCCGAACAGGGCCTGCTCGGGGTGAGACTTGTCATGCCGGCGAAGCGTGTAGCGGACGGTCTCGACCGCCCGCCCGACCTTCACCGCCACCACCTGGGACAGATCATGCAGCCGCAAACGGCGGGAAGCGAGTTCCTGGCGGGCCAGTTCGACGATCCGCTGCTTTTCCTCGTCGGTCAGTTGGCTGAAAGCCGCTCCGCGCCGCACCTGCTCGATGTGGGCGACGATGAATCGGCGGATGCTCGGCTCGGTGAACGCCATGCGGACCGAGTTGTCGGGATAGCGCAACTTGCGTCCGACGAGCCCCTTGCGCCGCCAGCGGCAGATGGTCTTCGTGGATACGTTGAGTCGGCGGGCCAGCTCTTCGGTCGTCCAGCAGCGCAGGTACATGACCTGGACCGGCACGGGATGGCTGCCGCTGAGATCCTCGGCCAGCAGGACAAGGTCTTCCAGCAGCGTGCGGCCGAGCATCGGCCGGCCGGGGTTGTTGTCGCGCGGCCAATAGCTAGTGACCTGGTGGCAGATGAATTCGTAGGGGTAGTGTTTGTCAGCCGCGATGATATCCGCAAGATGCTCGATCGCGTCGAGTTGCCGCAGGCGCAACCTGGCCGGCGACAGCTTCAGCTGCAGCGCCAACTCCGCGATGGCTGGATGGTGGTACCTGGCCATGGCCCACTCCCTGGGGCGGCGCCCGCATCGCCCCGGTCTTGTCGTCACGGGTGGCCTGGCCCGGTGTGGCAGGTGACGACAACAATAACCGCGTCGAACCGATCCATCCCCTGCAACCGGTCGATCCTGCGCAGATCACCCGGCTGCTCCGCGACGTCTCGCGTCGAGGGGGAGTGTCGAGCCTGGGAAGGCATCTCGACGCGATCCGTCCACCCTTATTATCGTATATCCTGCCGCAAAGGTCAATAACCGCAACGGTTATCCCCCAGCGATTCAGCGGCCCCCCGGCTGGCTGCCCGTCGTCGGGTTGCCAGGGACGGCCTTTGCCTGTTCATTATAGACCACCGGGACGCCTTGGAGGTGAGTCCAGCCCGGCCGGTTTCAGTGCCGATTTATTCGTTGGTCGTCTCCGCCCTCCCCCGCGGCCGTAAGGGGCGGTGATGTCCGGCAGAGACCAGGCCGGCGGTGCGCCAAGCCCGGCACCGGCTGCCGGCCTTCTGGAAAAACAATCCCTGGCGCCGGGCGTGGCAACACGTGTATGAGCGCTTCCCGGCCGGCGTCAGACGCGGCCTGGTTACTCCGCCGCCGACCGGATGACGATTCAATCGTGAAACACTCGATGCTTGTATACCCCGGAAGGAAAGTCCCCTGCGCCGAAGCCGCCTCTCTCGATCCTGCGCGACAGCTCGACACCGGTCAACGTGCCATACTTCCGTCTCACTCCCCTTGGGGCGCACGGCTGAGTTCCCGTATGGCTTCTCGTGAGACCTATTCCGCGATAGAGTGGCCGAAGCGTCATGGATTCGGGCCTGAGTCGAAAGAAACGGAGTGGTTGAACATGACGAGAATCGCTGTCGGGGCATTGCTGTTCGTGGGCGTCGTGTGCGTGGATGCCTGGGCTGCCGAACCCGGTTCCCCGGTTGTATCGACCTCGCTGGCGGCGGGTGGCGATGACCACACCTTGGCCTGTTACTACTTCCCGAACTACCACGTCGATCCGCGCAACGAAGCCTGGCACGGCAAGGGTTGGACGGAGTGGGAACTGGTCAAACAGGCCGGGCCGCGGTTCGAGGGCCATCAACAACCGAAGGTGCCTGCCTGGGGCTACACCGATGAGGCCGACCCGAAACAGATGGCCCAGAAGATCGACGCGGCCGCCAATGCCGGAATCGACGTGTTCATTTTTGACTGGTACTACTACAACGACGGGCTGTTCCTGGAGCGGGGTCTCGAACGCGGCTTCATGCCGGCCGCCAACGCATCGCGCATGAAGTTTGCCCCATGTGGGCCAACCACGACTGGAAGGACCTCCATCCCAAACGCCAGGACCCGCCGCCGGTGCTCCTGCCCGGGGTGATCGCGCTGCAGACCTGGGATCGCATGACCGACTACATCATCAGCAAGTACTTCAGGCATCCGTCGCATTGGATGATCGACGGCCGGCCTTACTGTTCGATTTACGATCTGCCCACCCTGATGGAAAGTTTCGGCGGGATCGACGCGACGGCCGCCGCCCTGAAGAAGTTCCGCGAGAAAACGAAGGCCGCCGGCCTCCCCGGCCTGCATCTGAACGCGGTCATGTGGGGCAACCCGATCCTGCCGGGCGAGAAAACGGTGAAGAACCGCAGCGAGTTGGCCGATCGTCTCGGCTTCGACAGCGTGACCTCATACGTTTGGATTCATCATTTCCACCTCGACGATTTCCCGCAGACGCCGTACGAAAAGGTGATGCGGAAGTCGATCGGCTATTGGCATCAGGCGGCGAATGAGTTCCACATGCCGTACTATCCGAACGTGACCATGGGCTGTGATTCGAGCCCGCGCACAGACCAGACCAAGCCGCTTACCAACAAGGGCTATCCCGCCATGGCCTCCATGAGCGGCAACACACCGGCTGCGTTCAAACAAGCGTTGCAGGAGGCCCGCAAGTTCCTGGACGCCCGACCTGCCGACCAGCGCATTCTTACCATCAACGCATGGAACGAGTGGACCGAGGGCAGCTACCTCGAGCCGGATACCGTCAACGGCATGGGCTACCTGGACGCGATCCGGGCGGTGTTCGGCCCGGCGGGCAAATGACATGGTAAAACGCAGTCGGTTGTCGGCGCCCTCCTTTCACACGTCCCACCAGCGGAAGGCCTTGGCGATAGCGCCCAGCCTGGTTTTCGTCAAATTTCGTCAAATAGTAGCCACGGGTGGAGCGGCGCGGCGGCGCAGCCGCCCGACGCGCAACCCGTGGAAGCGTCAAGGACGCGCCTCAGGGGCATATCACCGCCTTGCCCAGCTGTGCTCTCACGGCAATAAGATCAAACGAGCTGATGGTGCCGCTTGCATTCACATCCGATCGGAAGTTGGAGCTTGTGACCGGCAAACCGAGATTGGCTCTGACCCTGATGAGATCGAAGCTGCTGACGACTCTGTCGCCCGTGGCGTCGCCCGCAAGAATGCCCAGGCACAACTGGTTCGAGCCTTCCATTGGATTGCTGTCGGTGTCGATGAGCCCGTTGAAAGTGACCCTCAGGCACGACAGGTCGGGCACGGTGAGCAACGTGATGGTCATCACGTTCCCATCGAGCACGGCCGAGCACGCGCCCGCAGATAACGTCACTTCCCCGTCGAGCACGCCATCGGCCGGAAGAACAGGACGGGTGAACTCTGTCACAATAACGGGCAGGCCGCCGTTTCGGCATTCCGTTACCGAGGCCGAACAACCGATCGGAATGGGAATATCGTATCTACCTGCGGCCTGATGCGATCGGCGAGCCAGGGCATTCAGCATTCTGGGTGCGTCGCAGGCGTCGCCGATGCCGTCGTTGTCGGAATCCAACTGGTCCGGGTTCGCGACGTTCGGGCAGTTGTCGCAGGCATCGCCCAGACTGTCGCCGTCCGTATCCACATCAGAGAGGCCGCAGCCGCATACGCCGGGATGGGTTTTGTCCGGATCCTGTGGGCACAGGTCCTTGCAGTCGGCGGTGCCGTCGTTGTCGGTGTCTGTATCAGGTACGCCGCATCCGCACTGGCCGGCGGATGTTTTGTTGGGGTCGTAGGGGCAGAAATCACAGGTGTTGCAGGAGGTATTATGCCCCAGGTACGTGCCGCCCGGTGTATTCGTGCATTCCGCGCTGGTGGTGACCTGGCAGGTGCCGTCACCTTCACCGATGGTGATGCAGCATGCGCCGGTGTTCACCACGGTCGTGAGTGCGCCGTTGCGGACCTCGATTTCATCGACCCAGCTATACCTTGCCGGCGAAGCGAGTATGTTGCCCATGGTCATGCTGACGCGGTTGAAACCGCCCAGGTAGGTGCGGGCGAACTCGTTGGGGCCTCGCACCAATGGAGTATCCAGGGCGTTGGTCAACTGCAGGACGATGGTGCTGGTCTTGACCGTCATCCTGAAGGTGGACAGGCCGCCAAAGGAACTCTTCCAGAGACTGACGGGTGTGGCGTTCACGTCCGTTGCGGAGCCGGCCTTGGCATACCACCAGCGTTGGCCGTCAAAGAAGCATGGGGCGCCTTTGCTCCCGATCGCCGCGGTGCCCGGCGCGAGGTTGACTGAGTTGAACGATCCGAAGGCCAGGGCGCGATATTCCCGGTTGGCCCGCCACGGCCCCTGGTCGCCATTGGTCAGATCGGTGTCCTCGGTGGTCATCCCGGTGCGCGGCGCCGGGTCGTCAGCGTTGTCGCTGACGTTTGAAAGCTCGATGTAGAAGTTCGAATAACGGCCGGAGGCCTCAGCGCGGAAATCGATTGTCCATTCCACGATGAGCGGTTTGGCGTCGCTTCCGTTGATCACGTTTCCGGTGCCGATGCCCTGATTGCCGTCACCGTAGGTGGCGGACATGTCGGGTTCGAGGTCGGCGGTCATGCGGTAGCATGTCGTGTTGGTCCTGAACGCGGCGCCGGCCGGGTTGATACCCTGGCCGGTCGTGAAGGTGCCGCCGGTCGCGTCGGCGTAGCTGAAGGTCAGCGGCCAGCGGGCGAGCATCGAGGTCTGGCTCCAGGAACCAGTCTTGTTGATCCCTGTCAAAGCCCCGTCGAACTCCTCATCGAGGCGTTTGGCCCCGGCGGGGTCGGGATCGCAGACGTTGCCGAGGCCGTCCTCGTCGTCGTCGGCCTGGTTGGAATTGGGCGTGATCGGGCAGTTGTCACAGACGATGCCGACGCCGTCGGCATCGCCGTCCGTCTGATCGGAGTTTGCGATCTTCGGGCAGTTATCGCAGGCATCAGGATATCCGTCGCTGTCGGTATCCTTCTGGTCAGGATTCGGGTTGACTGGGCAGTTGTCGCAGGCGTCGCCCACGCCGTCCGCGTCCCCGTCCGCCTGGTTGGGGTTGGCCACGAGCGGGCAGTTGTCATTCGTGTCGAGCAAGCCGTCATTGTCATCGTCGGTGTCGCAGAGGTTTCCGAAGGCATCGCCGTCGGTGTTGAGCTGGTCGGGATTGTACTGTGTGGGGCAATTGTCGCAGGGCTCATACACGCCGTCCCGGTCGGTGTCCGACAGAGTAGGGCTTCCGGCCAGGAGAATTTGGCCTTCGAGGATTTTGGCCGCCACCTGTTGTCTGAAGGCGTACAGGACGGCTGGATCGCGGGTGAAACCCGAAGTGTTTACATAGGCGACGACGTTGCCGGGAACGGCCATAAGGGTATTGGCCTCGGTGATGAACTGGTCTCTGGCGGCGTTGCCCGCCGGGAAGATGCAGGCAATCCGGCCGGTGATCGTCTTGAGCAAATGGAGGTACTCGTAATCCTCGAGACCGTCGCGGATGTTATGCGAACGAATCGAGGGCAGCGGGCCGACATTTGTCGGGCCGGGGTAATAGATGCACCCGTCGGCGTCCGTGTAGCCGCTGTATTTGTCGGCGTAGGCGACCCGGGCGTCCCATCCGGTGTACGGGCCGCTCTGGATGAGCGGGTTTTTCGGCACCGTGGGATACACGTTGTACCCGTAGTTGGTGACCGCGTAGTAGAGGAATCCGCCGGCGTCGTACTTGAACGTCATCGCCCCCATCAGCAGGCGGGCCTCGATGGCCGGGTACTCGAGCAGCCAGTTCGCCCCGACGGGGTGCCGCGGGTACTCGGCGATGTACCACCACATGTCCTTGCCTTCGGTCCGCAGCTTGATTGCCTCGGTTTTGTTGTAAGCTGTCGTCCCCGGTACCCAGATGTCGACGGACTGGCGCAGATACGAGCTGTTCGGCGCGGTCCCGAAGCTGAAATCGTAGGCCGTCGTCATGGTCCGCAGACCGGGGTAGGAGTTGTGGATGGCGGTGAACGTGTTGTGCATCTCCAGGAACTTGTCCGAGGTAATTTCATCATAGCCATAGACGTACGCTTCGTTGAGCCGGTTCAGGCCCAGGAAGTAGTTATAGAGCGACATCAGTGCGCTGGAATTATTGGTCGGCACCTTGCTGAGGCAGAAGGCATTGTTGAGCGTCAGCCAGGGAGCGAACCAGCTCGTGGCTTTCGGATTGGAGTTGTAGATCTCCGTCACGCTGAGCCGATGGTCCTGTTGCATCTGGTAGTACTTGTTCTGGATGGTGGTTGACCAACTGCCGCCATAAACCCAATTGGCCTGCCACAGGCTGTCGATTGAGAAGGCGGTCGGCAGGGTCGGCTTGGCCGGCAACATGAAATCCCAGACGCGGACGGATAGCTGCAAGGGAATCGAAGATATGCCGTTAGCCTGGACGGTCACGGTGGCGGTATAGTCGCCGGCGGGGGTATCAGCCTTCGTGGCGACGTTGACCCAGAATGCCACCCGGTCGTTAGCGTTGATATTGCAGGTGTTTGTGAATGTCAGCAACGGGTCCGGCCACCAGCCGCCGTTATCGGTCACGTTGTAGTTCACCAGGTATGGGGGGTATTCGATGTTGAGGTCGATTCGAGGCTGAGCGGCGCCTTTGACATGGCCCACCACCCATGCGCCTATCGTGCCATTGAAAGTACCCGAGTGCCCTTGCGGTTGCAGGGCCGAAACGGTCACCCGCGCGTTGGTGAGGTTCTGGTCGGGAATGACTACGACCTGGAAAGCCTCCTGTTCATTACGGGCCAGGGACAGGCTGTACGAAGTGGCGTATGTGCCCTCGTAGGGCTCGAAAGGCCAACCTTTCTGCTGGCCCTTGATCATCACTTTCTGCATCGGGGTGGCGACCCCGATCTGAATGTTGGCCGCAGCAACGTGGGACACCACCGTAAAGGAACCGATCAGTACGGCCAGGACCGCGCAGACACGTTGACGCATCGGGAATCTCCCCTCATGTGAAATATTCCGCAACCTGTAAGATCATACCATGCCTCGTACTGCTACTCAACATGCCTGAGGAGAGAATGCTTCCGGAATGCTCATTTTTCTGCTTACGTCAGAGCGGGGGTCATCAGGGAAGAGAGTCTCGTGGTGTTTCCATTTACTCCGTCGAGGCGGGGTGTAACGGAACCGCGACTCGGGCCTCCTGCTAATGGTCACGGGAAAAAAAGCTGTCCCATTGGACCAAGGCTTGGCCCGGTAAAGGTTGGCAGCCATCGACCGCAATGGAACCTGCAGATCATCGGACAGCAGCATGGTCATCGGATACGTCGGTCGGCAGTCTCCGGACCGCCGGTTCAGCCCTTTCGATGAACGGTGCTATTCCCTCGCCCCGCCGGGGCGAAGAAGAGAATAACGCGACCGTCTTCCACGGGTTCCGCGACGCCCAAAGCGGCGTCGCTCCACCCGTGGCTACAGCCCGTCGCCCCGTTGGGGCGAAAGACGGCCCCCGTCGGAGCCGAATACGCAGATCACAGGCCGGAATCGCCGTCTTCGATTTCCATCGTGTCTGCCTTCGCGGTCGAACGAGAATGCGGCGGGGCGCTGGCGTACTTCTTTTGCCTCGAACGGGAGCACGCGAAAGCGGTGCGAACCCAGCCGCTCAATGGCGATAGTGTCGCCCGGCTTAATGCCGTGCTTGGCGAAGAACTCGCCAACCCAAGCCCGCTTGTGGAAGAAGCTTAATCTTTCGCTTTAATAAATCCATTAAGACAGGGTCTTTTCCAGTCAGGCCACGACCTGACCGGCCTATTTGGCCGGCCGGCTGAATCAAATGCGGTCCGAAACCCATCCTGCGCGCCTTGATACGATGGTCGCTTTGCGGTACAAGGATAGGGCATCGGGCCAGCCACGGGTCGCTCCGCTGTTCCAACCTTGATGACCTGACCGACAGCCCTTGGCGTTGTATCTGTCCCGAAACGGGCTGGTTGTACACGTGACGGCAGGCGCGGCCGTCATGCTCGGGATTACCCCAACGGTGCCGAGGATGTGTCACTGCGCCACCAGCGTCGTCGGCCAGTGCCTGCACCTGTACCACGCCCGGGCCGTCCTGACCCGCCTGGTGCCCGGCATGGGATATGAGCCGGCGGACATCGAACGATGGGCGGAACACATCGCACGGTTCTCCATCGCGGGCATTCGGCAGTGCAACGGGGAGGACGAGGCGGCGGCATGAACTTCGTGGCCCTCAAGATGCTGATCGGAGACCGCGCCAAGTATCTCGGCCTTGTGACCGGGCTGGCCTTCGCTTCCCTGCTCATCACCCAGCAGGCCGCCATCTTCATCGGCATCATGATCCGCACCTGCAACACCATCACCGACATGAGCTACCCCGATATCTGGGTGATGGACCCGAAGGTCCGGTTCATCGAGGATTTCAAGCCGTTGCAGGACACGCAGCTTTACCGCATCCGAAGCGTCGAGGGCGTGGACTGGGCGGTGCCGCTGTACAAAGGCCTGATCAAGGCCCGCCTGGCCAACGGTGCGTTCGAGACCTGCATCGTCCTGGGCCTGGACGACGCGACCCTCATCGGCGGCCCGCCGGGGATGATCGAAGGTTCCCTGGAGGACTTGCGTCGAAGTGACGCCGTCTTCGTGGACAGTTTCGGTGCCGCCTCGAAGCTCGCCCATCCTCCAGCCTATCCAGGCGGCCCCAGAAGCCCCCTGAGAGCCGGCGACACCCTCGAACTCAACGACCACCGCGCGGTCGTCACCGGCATCTGCAGGGTCTCCCGCACCTTCCAGGATCAGCCGGTCATCTTCACGACGTATTCACGGGCGACCCTCTTCGCCCCGATCGAACGAAAACTCCTGACCTTCGTCCTCGCCAAGGCGGGTCCGGGGCAGGATAAACAGGAACTCTGCGACCGCATCCAGCGCGTCACCGGCCTGGCTGCCTACACCCGGGAGCAGTTCTGCGACATGACCGTCGATTACTTCCTCAAATACACCGCCATACCCCTCAATTTCGGCATCGCCGTCACCCTCGGGTTTATCGTGGGCACCGCCATCGCCGGGCAGATCTTCTACAACTTCACCCTCGACAACCTGCGGCACTTCGCGGCCCTCAAGGCAATGGGGGCAACCAACCGACAACTGCTGGGAATGATCCTACTCCAGGCCCTGTTCGTCGGTGGAATCGGATACGGAATCGGCGTCGGAATGGCCGCGGCCATCGGGCACGCCCTCAAGGATACGAACCTGTCGTTCCGGCTGCCGTGGCAGCTCATGCTGATCAGCGCCGGAGTCATCGGCCTGATCATCGTGATCTCCGCGGTATTCAGCATGAGAAGGGTTCTCCGGCTCGAGCCGGCGATTGTGTTCAAGAATTAGGGTCTATAACAGGACTTGTGGAACCGGTTTCCGGCCGGTTGTTCATCAGACGCATGGTGGCACAACCCGACATCGCGGTTTCCTGTCGCGGCGTGACCAAGGCCTACGGGGCCGGCAACGCCCAGGTCAGAGCCCTGCGCGGAATCGACATCGAGGTCCGCGAGGGCGAACTCATGATGCTGGTCGGCCCCTCCGGCTGCGGAAAAACCACGCTCATCTCCGTGGTGGCCGGCATCCTCGACCATGACGACGGCGATTGCGTCGTGTTCGGCCGGCACTTCCGGGACATGGACGCCGACGAGAGAACATGCTACCGCGGACGCCACGTGGGCTTCGTCTTCCAGGCTTTCAACCTGATTCCGGCGCTGACCGCCGCGGAAAACGTGACCATCCCGCTGCTGATTCAGGGCACGCCGCGACGGGAGGCCCTGCGGCGGGCCAAGGCCATGCTCGAGCGCATGGAACTGGGCAACCGAATGGATTCGCTGCCCGCCCAGCTCTCGGGAGGCCAGCAGCAGCGCGTTGCCATCGCCCGGGCGGTGGTCCACAACCCCAGGCTGATCGTCTGCGACGAGCCGACAAGCGCCCTCGATCACGAGACCGGCCGGCGCATCATGGAGCTGCTGCGCGACCTGGCCTTGACCGAGAGGCGATCGTTGATCATTGTCACGCACGATGCGCGTATCTTTTCCTTCGCGGACCGCATCGCGAGAATGGACGACGGGCGGATCGAGAAAATCATCGATTCCCCCGATGTACTCTGAAGACCCGGTGGATGCGTCTGCTTCCCGCGGACCGATGCCCGCGTGGAAGAACACGGAAAAACAGCGACCGCCTCGGTGTTCGAGGTTTTGAGGACGGAAACATGATCCGAAACTACCTGCTTCCTTGCCTGGCCGTGGTCGGGGTGATCTTCGCCGCATGGGTCATGGTGGTCGGCGGCAGACCGGTGCCCGCGGCCCCGCCCCTGATATTGCCCGCCCAGCCGCCTTTCAAGTCCTACGTGGCCGGCGCGGGAATGATCGAGGCCAGCTCCGAGAACATCGCCATCGCGCCGGTTATCGGAGGCATCGTAACCAAGGTCCACGTCAGCCCGGGTTCGAAGGTCAAGGCCGGCGACCCCCTTCTCAGCATCGACGACCGGGCCCTGAAAGCTCAACTCGCGGTCCGCAAAACCACCCAGGCGATGGCCCAGGAACGGCTCGAAAGGCTGATCGAGCTGCCGCGCAAGGAAGACATTCCTCCCGCGCAGGCCAGGCTCGCCGAAGCCCAGGCCGCGCTCGCGGATGCTCAGAACCAGCTCAAACTCTGGGAGAGCGTCTCCGACCAGCGAGCCGTCAGTCAGGACGAGCTGAATCGGCGGCGATTCGCGGTCAAGGTGGCTGAAGCCCGGCGCGATCAGGCTCAGAGCGAGCTCGATCTGCTCAAGGCCGGCTCCTGGAAGGCGGATATCGAAATCGCCCAATCCGAGGTCGCCGCCGCCGCCGCCCAGGTCAAGGAAGCCGAAACTGAAATCGATCGCTATACCACCCGGGTACCCGTCGATGGCGAGATCCTCCAGGTCAAGGTCCGACCCGGCGAATATGCTCAGACCGGGATGCAGGCCGCCCCGTTGATCCTGATGGGGAACCTCGATCGGCTTCACGTCCGCGTCGACGTCGATGAGAACGACGCCTGGCGAATCAATCCGGGCGCCAACGCCGTCGCCTACGTTCGCGGAAACCGCGACATGAGCACGCCCATATCCTTCGTGCGAATCGAGCCCTATGTCGTGCCCAAACGATCGCTCACCGGCGACAGCATGGAACGTGTCGACACCCGCGTCCTGCAGATCGTCTTCGCGTTCGATCGCCAGAGCCTTGCGGTCTACGTGGGCCAGCAGATGGACGTTTTCATCGAGGCGCCGCCTGTCGGGCCGAACATCCACATGGCGACGACCATCCGGCCGGAACACGCCCCGGCCAAGGATGCCCAGCCGTGACCATGCCCAGCCGTCTGATCATCCTGCTGACGCTGGGAAGTGTCACCGGCTGCATGGTCGGGCCGGACTATCGCCGCCCGGATGTGGAGATCCCGGAGCAATACCGACAGAGCCCTGCCGGGCAGCCCGCTTCCCGGGCGGCCGAGCCTGCCGAGTTGGCCGATTGGTGGAAAACGCTCAACGATCCGATGCTCGACTCGCTGATCGAGCGGGCGATCGTGTCCAACCTCGAGTTCAAGGTGGCCGAGGCCCGCGTCCGCGAGGCCCGGGCCCAGCGCTCCGTCGCCGCCGCCAACCTCTGGCCGCGCGTCGACGTCAGCAACCTTTACCGCTACAAGGGCACCAGCGAGAACGCGCAACCCAAGCAGAAAACCTCCACCTCGTCGGGCTTCGGGCCGCTCACCTACCTGCCGGGCATCACCATCCTGCCCGGCGGGGACGCCACCTCGCCCACGATCATGATCAACACCAACGGCGAGGAGAGCGACGACAGCAACACCTTCAGCGGCCTGCGCTA
>DATIKE010000472.1:0-2184 GCA_035477895.1 Phycisphaerae bacterium | reverse complement strand
AGTAGTGCCCGCCGTTGGTGACGTTGCTCCCGTTCTTCTGCCATTGGTAGCTTAGCGGACTCGTGCCCGTCGCCCCCACGGTGAACGTGGCCGTCCCTCCCGGCGGGACCACCAGGCTCGTCGGATGCTGCGTGATCGTCGGAGGCTGGTTCACCGTGCCTCGGCAGTAGATGAAGCAGTGGACGGTGTTGAGGTTGGAGTAGCCGTTGTTATACCCCGGCCAGTCGTATTTCACACCCGCGCCGTTGTAGTTGACATAACCTGTGTTCTTGTTCCCGTACGGGTCGTTGAAGATGCCCGTGTACTGGCCGGTGACGTACCCGATCGTGGTGATGTAATGCCCCGCCGTCGTCAGGCTGTTCAGCAGGATGAAGGGGTTGTTGTTTCCCACCTCGGCCTGGAGTTCCGACCAGGTGGGCGACCAGTCGACGCTCGATCCCAGGCCATGGTTGATGATGTAATCCCGCATGTAACCTTTGGTGTCGATCCAGTTGTTGCGGACGATGTAGCCGTAGCCGCCCCAGGCGGTGGTTCCGCTGGCGTCGGGCGATCCGATGTTGTAGGTGTAGCCGTTGTAGGCGTAGATCTCGCAGACGTATCGGCCGTAATGGCTGACGTGCGTGTAGGGATATGAGCAGGTGACATCCCACCAGGGCAGGATACCGTAATAGTTGATCCCCATCAGAGCGGCGGATGCGCCACAGGCCCAGTGGCCGTTGAACCAGTTAGGCGTGTCGTACACCTGGTGGAGATAGGGGACGATTCCGGCCACCTGGACGTCCGCCATCAACTGGTTGGCCTGCACGGCGGATGAGGCATCAGCGCTGGTGCCGGACACCATCCCGTCCCAGGCCTGGATTGCCGTTGCCTCGTCCGTCAGTGCGACCCGCGTCCCGAGCGTTCGGCCGGTTGCGCCGCCGCCAAGCGGCGTCTCGTACACCTGCCCGTCGAGGAGTGACACGTACGCGACTTTTCCGTCGTCCGGCGAGACGTACCCGCCGACCGCATATTCACTTGTTTCGCTCGTCAACGGCGTCTTGCCCGAGCCGTCGGGTCGAATCGAGTACACGCCTGACCGCGTCACCCGCGCGCCGTCGACGCGATCCGTCCTGCTGTAGAACACCTTGTTACCGTCGGGTGACCAGGACGGGCGTGAACCTTCGTCCAGTTCGGCGACCGCCCCCGTCCGCAGGTCGACCGTTTTGAGTTGCCCGGACACCGTGCTCACCACCAGCCTGGAGGAGTCCGGCGACCAGACGGGGTTGAAATATGCGGTCCCCACGGGCGTGACCGGGGTTTTGTCGCCGTTTCGCAGGTCCAGCACCCAGATCCGGTCGTTCGCGTCGTTACAGGCGGCCTTTGTACCGTCGGGCGAGATCGGTGCGAGGTTGGCGTAGTGCCCCAGGGGGAGCTTCTTCAACACTTCGCCGGCGTCGTCGAGGATCCATAACTCCTGGTCGATGGCGAATCCCACTCGCCCGTCCGCGGTGAAACTCGGCACGCCCGCCCTGGCGACAGCCGGATGCAGGGCCGTCAACTGCTGTTGCCGGACATCGAACATCACGGGCATTTGCAGGAGCGGTCCGTCGCCGTCCTTCGGCGGGATCAGCAGCTTGAATCCGAGGCGCCGGCCGTCGTGTGACCAGTTGTATGCGTAGCCGCTGCTGGGCGAATTCGTGATTCGAAGACACGTTCCTTTCTCGCGGTCGAGCAGGTAGACGCCATCCTGCCGACTGTCGCTCAGGGCGATCCATTTTCCGTCCGGTGACCAGAGCGGATTGCTGAACGTCGCGGCGTTCGCGCCCGCCAGGACCAGCAATTCCTGGTCCAGTCCGCCGGCGGGTGTCTCTTTGGAAGGTATGTCGGCCTGGACCGGACCGACAATGATCAGGCAGAAGCATACAAGGGCCGCTCGAATGGGTCCGCAATGCTGAAAACTTCGTGACACGTGTATTCTCTCCCCCTGGCCGTGACCAGGCCTGTCTTTGTCTTACCGGTCGATTCCGGCCATCGCGTTCCCGGTGTCTGTTACCTCTTCAATTGCTGTCTCTCGATGGGAGGGAATGAAGCCCTCGCCTTCAGGCGAAACCTTCAGGTACACTTCTCCGAATGGAGAACTACCGCACGGCCTCGCATACGCGTTTTGACATCAAGTACCACTTTGTATGGACGACGAAGTATCGG
>DATIKE010000471.1:0-6321 GCA_035477895.1 Phycisphaerae bacterium | reverse complement strand
GGCGGCGCCGGCGACCGAGGCCCCGCCGGCCGACCCCATCGAGGCGGCCATCCAGCGATCCAAGACGCTGATCCCCGGCGTCTGGACCTGGGGTGCCGATGCCCGGCTGCGTCATGAGACTTTCATCAACTCCGGCAAGTTCAGCCGGCAGGCGCCCAACAACGAAGAGCACTTTCAGCGATATCGGGCCCGCTGGTGGACCACGATCACGCCGGTCAATGACGTCGAGTTCTACACGCGGCTCACCTGGGAGGGCCGCAACTACTGCCGGCCGCTCAACCCCGGCAGCGTCGGGCACCGCGACTGGATGGACGAACGCGACGAGGTGATTATCGACAATCTTTACCTCAAGCTGAGCAACATCGGCGGCTCGCCGGTCACGCTCCAGGCCGGCCGGTTTGACGTCACGCTCGGCGACGGGTGGCTCGTTTACGAGGGCGGCCCGCTGGACGGGTCCCGGACCTACTACTTTGACGGCGGCCGCATCCTGTTGGACCTCAAGGACATCAAGACCACCGTCGACACCTATTACCTCTACACCGATGCCGAGGGCGACGCCTGGTTCCCGAAACTCAAGGACAACGACATCCCGCCATTCATGGTCGAGGAGGACGAGCATGGTGTCGTCGTCTACGTGACCAACAAGTCGCTGCCCAAGACCCAGATCGAACCGTACTTCATATACAAGAACGGGCAGCACGAGTTCGTCAACGGCCGGCGCGCGGGCATCGACTCCGACATTTACACCTTCGGGACCCGGGTGACCGGCGACGTCGGCGACCACTGGAGGTACAGCGTCAACCTGGCCGGCCAGTTCGGGCACAAGGGCGACCAGGACCAGTGCGCACTCGGCTCAAACAACCGGCTCAGCTACCTGTTCAAGGACACCTGGAAAAACGAGCTGTACATGGACTACGAGTACCTCTCCGGCGACAAGGACAGCACCCGGGGCAGGAACGAGGGCTTCGACATCCTCTGGGGCCGATACCCGCGATGGGACGAACTTTACGGCTTCACGTTCGCCAACGAGACGCGGACATTCGACTACACGAACATGCACCGCGTGAGCTACGGGTGGAAAGCCATGCCGACCAAGAAGGCCGAGGTCGGCCTGCGGTATGACCTGCTGTTCGCGGACAAGAAGCCTTTCGAGAACACCGGGATCTTCGGCGACGGCTGCTTCCGCGGGCAGATGATCGTCCCCTATTTCAAGTACACGTTCAACAGCCACCTGTTCACGCGCGTCATGCCGTTCTTCTTCTTCCCCGGCGATTATTACGCCAAGTCCAACAACGACCCGTCCACGTTTTTCCGGTGGGAGATCCACTTCACGTGGTGAGATGGAAGCGCGATCGATGACCGAGCCGATTGTCCTGGTATCCAGTCATCCTCCCAGACCCGACCACCTTGCCGACTTCTGCCTGGATGCTCGCGAGTTCATCCGCAGGCACAACCCGCAACACGAAGTGCTGGTCATCAGCCATACCGACGCCCGAGGCGAGGGCGTGTTTCCGATCATCGACCTGTCAGACCGCGAATGGCACATGCGGGTGGCCGGGAAGATAAACGAACTCAACCCCCACGTGGTGCACCTCCAGTACGACGAGGGAATGTACGGAAATGTCGATGGGCACGGAACCGAAGCGAATCCCGAGGGATTCCTTGGCCTCTTGAGCGAAATCGAATGCTTCCCGACCGTGGTCGAACCCCATGCGATCCGCGCCCGCATGCGCGATGCCGACGCGGAGTTTGTCCACCTGATGTGCGAGCTGGCGGATGTTGTCCTGTTCAAGTGCCATTACCACAAGTGGCGCCTGGACTGGTCCTTTCCGGGAATGGGCTGGAAAACACCGACCAACGTGCTGATCGTCCCCCACGGTTCGCGTCCCGACCGGCGTTACGGCGTCCACGAGGTGCCCCAGCTCCGCCGGGATCTCGGCCTGGACAAGGTCCCCACGCTGGGCGAGCACCTGGTGGGACTGATCGGCTGGACACAGGCCAACAGCCGCTGGAGCATCCTCACCGACATATGGGAGGAGATCGAACGGGAGATCCGCAGCCGCACGGGCCAGCACTGGGACCTTCTGGCCACCGGCGTCCTGCCCGACCCCTGGCAGCCGACGGAACCCGCCGGCGGCGAGGCGGAACTTCGTCAGCTCGAGCGGAAGGGATTGGCACACTTCTACGAGTTCATACCGACCGGCAACAACATCTATCGTATGCTGGGCGCGTGCGATTTCATCGTGCTGCCCGGAACGGATGACGCCCAATCCGCGATGCTGGCCCGCATCATCGCCCTCAACAAGCCTTTTATCGCCGCCGCCCCCATCGAGGGCATGGCCGCCCGTACTCTCGAAAGCGGCGGCGGGCTGTTGTTCACGAATCGCCGAATGCTCAAGGACGCCGTCCTTCGCCTGGCCTGCGACGAAGGCTTGCGCCTGCAACTCGGCAACCAGCTCAAGAGCTACCTCGAGGACGTCGTGAGCTGGGACCTTATCGCCGAGCAGTACAACGAGGCCTACGAACTCGCTCGGACCGCGAAGCTCTGTGGCGTCCCGGTTGACCTGACCTTTGAATACTGACGGATGCCGGTTTTGGAGTTCCGACATGATCCCGCGAAACACGATTATCCTGACGGTGGCGTTGTTAAGTGCAATGTCCGCGTGCCTCCCCGGCTGCCAAAGATCGGACGCCCCGCCGAAACCGGCAGGGTCGAGCGAGACGACCGAAACTACTTCGACGCCCGAGCCGGGCGATCGGGTGATCGCGCTGGCGCTCAGCGGGCTGCACTGCCAGGCGTGCGCCGACACGATCAGCCGGCGCCTGGGCAAACTGGACGGCGTGCGCGAGGCACGCGCATCGTTCGACGCCAAAACCGCCTGGGTGACGGTCGAGGCCGGCGGCCCGGCCATCCAGCAGCTCATCGCAGCCGTCGAGGACGCGGGCTACAAGGCTTCCCCGGCCGTCAACGCCGCCCCGGCCACCTCCCGGCCAACCACCGCCCCCTCGGCTTGACCGGCGGGTAATACAAGGTAATAATAGGCTTGGTTCGAGCCCTGGCCGGGCCGGGGGCGCTCCGTCCCGACCGGCCGCCGCGAGGTGGAATCGCATGCCGCAGCAGAAACAGTCCATCGTCACCTTCAAGGCCGAGGAATCGCTGGTCGACGCGCTGCAGGGCATCCCCAACCGTTCCGCGTTCATTCGCTCGGCGGTGCTGGCGGCCCTGGACAGCACCTGCCCGCTCTGCGGCGGCACCGGCATACTGTCCCAGGAACAGAAGAAGCACTGGGATGCCTTCGCAATGGACCACGCGGTGGCCGAGTGCGGCACCTGCCACGAGTGGCACCTCGTTTGCAGCCAGCAGTCCCCCAAGCCCGCACACGAGACCTCACGGAAACCAAACAGGAAACCCAGGAAACGAGGTGAACAGCGATGACGCGAGAACTTGTGATCCGCGTCGCGGCAGTGCTGATCGGCGTTTTCGCAATCGGTATTGGAGGATGCGGCAAGGAACCGCCGGCATCGGAAGCCGAGTCCGACGGCCGGCTTTCCGTTTACGTCAGCATCCCGCCGCAGAAGTATTTCGTCGAGCGGGTCGGCGGGCGCCACGTGCGGGTCGGCGTGCTGCTCAAGCCGGGGCAGTCGATGCACACCTACGAGCCAACCCCCAGGCAGATGGTCGATCTGTCATCGGCCAAGGTTTACTTCAGCATCGGCGCGCCCTTCGAGAGACAGGTCGCCGACAAGATCAGACAGGCCCTCAGAGACCTCAAGCTCGTCGACACCAATGAGGGGATCGCCCTGCTCACCACCACCCAGCCCTGCGAGTATGAGTCCCACGCCCCGGGCCGCGAGGGCGAGCACGAGCACGAGCACGAGCACGCGCATTCCGAATTGGACATGCACACGTGGATGAGCCCCCGCCTGGTCAAGACCCAGGCCCTCAACATCTGCCGGGCGCTGGTCCAGGCCGACCCGCTGCACCAGGCGGACTACGAGGCGAACCTGGCCGCTTTTCACGCCGACCTTGACGCGGTCGACGCGGAGATCGCCGCGGCGCTCAAGCCGCTCAAGGGCCGATCGTTCTTCGTGCTCCACCCGGCGTTCGGTTATTTCGCCGAGGCCTATGGCCTGAGGCAGGTGGCGGTCGAGTCGGCCGGCAAGCAGCCGAGCGCCAAACAGATCGAGGAACTGATCGAGGAAGCCCGGCGCAGCGGCGTCAAGCTGATCTTCGTTCAACCGCAGTTCTCGCGGCGCGGGGCCGAGACCGTCGCCCAGGCCATCGGAGGCGCGGTCGTGCCGCTCGACCACCTCGTCGAGGACTACCTGGGCAACCTCAGACACGTGGCGGAAACGATCCGAGCCGCCCTGACGCCGCAAGCGGAGCCTGGGACCGCGAATTAACGGCGTTCCCATGAGTTGGACGTAAAAGACCGTGGGACAAAACTGCTGCCATTCCAGTGGAGACGCATCAAAGCCCCAAGCGGGCTTGCCCGAGCCTGCTTCACAGACAACCAACGGTTCGGTCCACTCCAGCCAACCTGCTGTCGTATTCGACCGCGTAAGCTTCACCTACGACGGGCCGCCGGTGCTCGAGGACGTGACGCTGTCGATCCCGCAACAGGATTTCGTGTGTGCGATCGGTCCGAACGGCGGGGGAAAGACGACCTTTATCAAGCTGATCCTCGGACTCATCAAGCCGGACACCGGCCTGGTCCGAGTTCTGGGCGAATCTCCGGAACGGGCCCGCCGCCGCATCGGCTACATGCCTCAGCACGCCCGGCTCGACCTGCGGTTTCCGGTCAGCGTGCTGGATGTCGTCCTGATGGGCCGCCTCGGGCAGACCCGGCTGGTCGGTCCGTTCCGCCGTATCGACCGCCGCTGTGCACTGAACGCCCTCGACGAGGTTCGCCTGGCCGACCTGGCCCGGCGACCGTTTTCCGCCCTGTCCGGCGGCCAGCGCCAGCGCGTGCTGATCGCCCGGGCCCTGGCCTGCGATCCGGAACTCCTGCTGCTCGACGAACCCACCGCCGGACTCGACCCGTCCGTCCAGGAGGACTTCTACGCTCTCCTGCGAGACCTCAACCAGCGGTTGACGATCCTCATGGTCTCCCACGATATCGGATTCGTCTCCCTGATATTCCGCACGGTCATCTGCGTCAATCGCGACGTGCACATGCACCCCACCAGCGAACTGACCCGCAAGCGCGTGGCCGACATGTACGGGCGCGAGGTCCGGCTGCTCCATCATGCCGCGCCGCCGGGGGACCGGCCATGAGCGAGTTCCTCCAGGCGGTCTCGACCAGCGTGCTGCTGCAGCACGCCCTGTTGGCCGGCCTGATAGCCAGCGTCGCCTGCGGCGTCGTCGGCAGCTACGTCGTCGCCCGCCGCATCACCTATATCGCCGGCGGCGTCGCCCACTGCACGCTCGGCGGCATGGGCGTCGCCCGATACCTCGACGTCGTCCACGGCTGGACGGCCATGACCCCGCTCGTCGGCGCGGTCGTCGCCGCCCTGGCCGCGGCCATCATCATCGGGTGGGTCAGCCTGCGGGCAAAGCAGCGCGAGGACACGGTCATCAGCGCCCTGTGGGCGATCGGAATGGCCGTCGGCGTCCTCTTCATCGCCCGCACCCCGGGCTACAGCGAGGACCTGATGAGCTATCTTTTCGGGAATATCCTGCTGGTATCCGGAGAGAACCTCTGGCTGATCCTCGGGCTGGACGTGGTCGTCGTGGGCATCGGCGTTCTCTGGTACAACAAGTTCCTGGCCGTCTGTTTCGACGAGGAGTTCGCCCGCCTGCGCGGCCTGTCCGTCGAGTTCTACTACCTGCTGCTGCTCTGCCTGACCGCCCTGACGGTTGTGGTCCTGGTGACCGTCGTCGGGCTGGTTCTGGTGATCGCCCTGCTGACCCTGCCGGTGGCCGTCGCTTCACACTTCGTGAGCCGACTTTGGCAGGTCATGGTCCTGGCGGCGGTACTGAGCGCGACCCTGACCACCGCCGGTCTGGCCCTGAGCTACGGCCCCGAGCTGCCGCCCGGCGCCACCACCGTCGCCCTGGCCGGCGGGTTGTACCTGCTCACCATTGCTGCTTTCCGCTTCCTGTCGCCCGCCCGTGGCTGATCCATGCGAGCAAGCCACGTATTGTCCTGCCTTCCGGCAGGCAGGTATACTGCCGGGCCATGGCCAATCGTGAGGACAACCGGGCGCATGAAGGACAAACGTCGGCGGGCCTGCCCGCGCAGGCAGGCGTACCCGCACAGGCAGGCCAATGACCGGCCATAAAGCCCCGACGGAAAGGAGCCGTGCCTATCGGCAGCG
>DATIKE010000470.1:0-5091 GCA_035477895.1 Phycisphaerae bacterium | reverse complement strand
CACGTCGCCGTCGGTGTCGGCGTCGGCAAACGGCAGCGGGCAGCAGAGGACGGTGGCACATCGGCCGCCGCTGAACCGGCCGCCCAGGGCCTGGCAGTCGCCCAGAGTAATCCCCGCCCCGTTGTTGTCCTGACAGGTGCCGTTGTCCAGGCAGCAGGCCCCCAGGGCCGGCACCCCGCCGTAAACCACCGGGGTGTCGTGGAGGCTGGGATACCAGGAGTCGTTGATCTCACGGGTCCGCGGCTCGATCCACTTGCCGAGCGGCTCGCGCGGCCCGTTGCAGGTACCGTCGACGTTCAGCTTGCACGCCGGGGCGGTACCTTGCCGGACGGTGTCGAACGCCCCGAGGTAGAAACGCGGAAGCGTGCCCACCGTGATCTGGTCCTTGCCCCAGCTGGTTTCACCGAGACGCTTGCGGAACTCGTGGCGGATCTGGAAGGTGCTGGTCTTGATCCGGATCTCGTACCAGTTCACGCCGGTGTCGTGGTTCCAGTCGGTGTTGATCTCCCGGTTGGCCGGGTCGACGGCAACCCAATCATTGCACTCCGGCTGGTCCATGCCCGGGTACCCGGTCCACATCTGCCGCCACTTGCGACCGTCGAACGCGTTGACGTGCCAGATGGCCGGCAGGTATTCGTTGGGCGGGATTTGGCTGCCGCAGGGCAGGACGTCCATGAAGGCCAGGGTGCCCACGGCGATCGCGGCCTTGTTCTGCCAGGTGGACGGGTCCGGGCAGTTGGCCGGAATCGCCAGGTTCGTCGAATGCTGGCCTTCGGCCACGGTCCGGGCCTGCTGGCAGACGACCGGGTACAACGGGCCGCCATTGCACTGGCTGTCGCTCAGGCACGACTGGCCGTGCTTGGTCCCGCCGACGCAGGTCTGGAGTGCGACCTGTTCGGGGAGGCAATCCTCCTGGCAGTCATAGTTGTCGGAGCAGGCTGACCCCGGCTGGGCCGAGTTGGCCGAGCACCCGCCGCACTGGGCGTTGGAGGTGCAGCCGGTCAGCCCCTGGTTCGGGCCGCTGGTGCAGATGCTGCCGCACTGGCCGCCGTTGGTGCACGGAATGCCGATATACTGGCCGGCGGTGCATGTCGAGCAGTTGGCGTCGGTGGTGCAGGTCTGGCCCATCTTCGGCCCGCTCTGGCAGGTGACGTTGCACTCGTGGAAGTCGCAGATCCCCTCCTGGCAGGTGCCGGACTGGCAGGTCGCGGTCGGGTTCAGGGCGCTGCAATCGCAGTTGTGGCCACGGTTGCAGTCATTATCGACGTAGTCGACCGGGGCCCGGTCGCTGCCCAGGGCCAGCTCGACATAGTGCGGGAGGTTGTCCTCGCGGGCGTACGAGCCCTCATAGTACCACCAGGTCCGCAGGATCAGCGGGGTCTCGTCGGTGCCGTTGACCGAGGTCGCGCCGGACCATTTGACGCCGATGGCATCCGCGAAGTTGCGCGAGCGCTGGAGGGCCAGATACTCGGTGATATTGGGGGGGGAGCGATCGTCGCGCTCGCCGCGGTGCAGATAGACCGAGAAGGGCGGGTTGTGATGCCGCAGCGGGCTGACATACCGGCCCACGCTCTGGGTATTGGGGAACCCGGCATTCTCCGGAGCCGCGGGCCACTGGGCATAGAACGCGGCGTTGTCAGCCACCGCGGAGCCGTCGGTCGCGCAGCGGGCCGGGAACGGCGGATAGCCCGGCCAGGTGGCGCCTCCGACGCAGTAGTTGTCGAAGTCGTCGCACCAGACGATGCTGGCCTCGGGGATGCCCTGACACCGAGACTGGGCCTGGGCCACGCCGGCCCAGGTACACACAAATGCAATGATCAGTAAAGCTGACAGTAGCCTCATGGGTTCTCCTCCTTTGAGAGACAGAAACGGCAGATGATTTCGCAACAACGCCCGAGAAGAGTTTGTCCACATATTGTACCAGGACCTCACCTTGGGAAGCAAGTCAAAACTTTACTTAATTAACGGCCGGAATCCCCCCGGACTTTCGCTCCCGATCCTGAAGTCCGAGGCGGTGCGGAGGCCGGCGAAAAATAACCCCCAGGATAGTTATTTACGTTTTCAATTGAATATGGCGGCTCAATGCCGCAGCCGTACGGATGGGTTGTCGGAAGCGTCGGTAGCCCGATCCCCCACCTACTGGTGCAATTTCCCAGCGAATTGGTGGCGACCGGCGCCCCCTGCCGGCCGTCGGACGGTGGTATTCCTCGAAAACGGCCGACGCTCCGATCGGAACCGGGAGCGCCTGCCTGCCTGTGCGTACCTGTCTGCGTACCTGTCTGCGTGCCTGTCTGTGCGTGTCCGCCTGTCTGCGTGCCTGCGGCAGGCCTCAAGCCGAAGTGGTGTATCAGCATATCGTCTGATCGGAACCGGGAGCGCCTGCCTGCGGCAGGCAGGCAAGCGACCGGCTTTCCAGCCACCGCCGACATTGCTGGACCGAGATTCCCATCTCGGTCCCTCGGCTCCTGGGATTCCGAAAGTGGCCTTCGGCCACAACCCGAACATGCGCGAATCGCGCGCCTGTTGCGTGAGGCCTGTTGCACGAGGCCTGTTGCGCGAGGCCTGTTGCACGAGGTCTGTTGCGCGGAGCCTGTTGCGCGAGGCCTGTTGCGCGAGGCCTGTTGCGCAAGGCCTGTTGTGCGGAGCCTGTTGCGCGGAAGCGTTCGGAGTCCCGTAGGGACGACCGACAATAGCCCGGCGTTTCAACGCCGGGGTAACAGCACACCTGATTCACTGTCCTCAGTCCCGTAGGGACGACTGACCTTACTGAATACCATCTTCACGTGAGTATCAATCGTCCCTACGGGACTGGATCTTTTATGTTCTCTAACCCTCCCTTTTCCCACCGTTGAAACGGTGGGCTATTATCATCGCGTCCCTGCGGGACGACAAAACATCCTGCATGGGAGCCCGTTTCCGCGTCGTGACATCCTGCATGGGAGTCCGTTTCCGCATCGTGGGGGATGAATAATCCCTCGGCTGTCGTGTCGAGATGGCCTGCCTGCGTCCTGTCTGCCTGCCTGTGCGTACCTGTCTGCGTGTACGCACAGGCAGGCACGCAGACAGGCGGACACGCACAGGCAGGCACGCAGGCAGACAGACAGACAGGCCACAGGCAGGGATTCTCGTTCGAGCCTAAAATACCATTTTGCCCGGCGCTGGCGCTTCGGGTTCTGATTTCAACCACCGCCCGAGGGATTCTCGTTCGAGCCCGGGTTTGTGGGCGCAATCGGGCCGGCCGTCATTTCCCGGGCCCGCTCGATGGAGGCGACGGCGTGGACCAGGGACACGCCGGTGGGAAAGCGTTGCCGGACCCGGCCGGCGAGGATTTCCTCCTCGGAGACCCGGAGGCGGACGATGGGGATGCGGCGTTCGGCGCACCGGGCGTAGACCCGGTCGAGGTCGTTCATCAGGGGCTGGCCCAGGTCGATGGCGGTCAGCGAGGGCAGCTTGAGGATCTCGGGGACGAGGTGGTCGCCCTTTCCGCAGAAGTGTATGCCTCCTCCTCCCATCCGGCTGAGCACCGCCTCGTCATGTTCGGCCACGTGCTCGCGGTACATGGCGGGCGAGATGTTGATGGGCGTGTCGTTGCGGATCAGGATGTGGCCGGGCAGCGCGGTCGCGTGTTGGTGGCAGAATCCGTCGTACTGTTCGTGAATCAGATCCTCCAGAAACCGGGCAAAGCCGACCTGGGCCCGGACCATGTGCTCCAGCAGCCGGCGGACGAGGTCCGGCTGCTCGATCAGGTCGATGTAGATTTCGCTTCCGCGGAGCAGCTCGGCGTTGTCGAATGGGCCCTGCAGGTCGGGCAGGACGGTGCTCACGCAGCGGCGGACGTTGGGGCAGCCCGCCAGGGCCTCGGCGTAATACCGGTAGGTGTCGATGATCCTGGGGCAGATGCCGCGTGTGAAATCGAGCGGGTCGATGTCGAAGACGGCTCGAATGGCATCGAGGCTCTCGTAGGGCCTGGCCCACGGAGGGTCGTCGTTGTGCTGCTCCCAGCGCCCGCCGAACAGCGAGGCGATGACGATCGTTCCGCAGTTGGCCCGGATGGTGAATGGCAGGTCGTCGCCCACGCGGTGGTGATGGCAGATGCTGGTCTCGAAGGCGTGGACCAGCTCGTTGAAGAGCATCTTCCGCGGGTCGTTGAACGCCTCGCGGTGCGGGAAAGGTTTGAACGGGCCATCGGCCGGGGCGGGGTACTGGAAGAGGATCGGCAGGCGTTCGACCGGCTCGAACCGCAGGGCCCGGGCATGAAGCTCGTGTGTCGTCCGCTGCTGCCAGGCGTCGAGCCGGGTTTCCAGGTCATCCAGCAATCGTTTGAGTTCGTCGATCATCGGCCCTGCTCACAATAATGATCGCATGGTCTCTTGCGGGGCCGCTCGCCGGCCTCGGGGCAGGGGTTTCGTTTCCCCGGGGGAATCATATAGGATGCTCATCCGCTTGGGTACTTGATGTGTATGATTCCGGGCGATCCGGAAAGGTTGTGAGTCGCCGGCAAGGAAGCAAATGATGAAAACCAGACCGTGCCGCAGCACTTCATGAAGCAAGGTTACCATGTGGTCGGATGCGGCAAGATCTTCCACGACCACTATCAGGATCCCGCCTCCTGGCGGGACTACTTCAAGAGAGGCCCCGACCCCGTCCTTTTCGCCTGCCTGTGCAGGCAGGGAGCCTCCCGGGCCTATCCTCGCACAAAACTACCCGGTTTCCCGCATATGGGGTATCCCCTTGACTCAACCAGCCCCAAACTGCCCGCTGGTGAGAGAATCCTTTCTCGCACCAGACCTTGTGCGAATCCGTTCGCACGATGCCGCGGGGAGACCCGTCCGGGAACCGCATCACCTTATTCGCTCAATCGCGTCCCGGTGGTGGCTGCCGATGTCTTTCCTGGGGTGGTACTCGTCGAACCACTTGGCCAACTGCGTGGTGCGGCCGTCGATCTTTCTGTTCAGCGTGTCGAGGAAATCACCCTTGGGGTCGGCCTGCTTGCGAACCTCGGCCAGGATCTTTGAGAGTTCCTCGACGCGTTTTTCCAATTCCACCAGTCTCTTGTCCTGTTTCTCGCCTCGACTTGTCAAATCCCGCCGG
>DATIKE010000469.1:0-4579 GCA_035477895.1 Phycisphaerae bacterium | reverse complement strand
GCTGACCGAGTTGGGCGCGGACGCCGATCAGGTCGAGCGAACTGACCGTGCCGTCGGCGGTGACGTCGCCGGTCAGCGGATAGAAGCATACCGTATTCGTCACGACCAGGGATGCGTTTGAGGCGTCGGCGATACCGGGGAAGCCGACCTGCAGCGGCTGCGTCCCGGCGTTGCCGGAGAGGGTGGCCTGCAACTGGTTGCCGGCGACGGAAATGCCGGTGACCGAGCCGACGGTGACGGCCACGTCGGCGTTGGTGCCGGTGAGCCGCTGGACGGACCGATCGAAGGTGACGTTGAGTTCGGTCGCGCCGCCCTGGCGGGGCTCGACGGTGTCATGCGGCAGTACATTTATCGAGAAGTAGCCGGCGTCTCCATGGGTCCTGCCGGAGTCTGCGGCGGTGATCGAGGGGGCGTCGGCCTGGGTGATAGTGAAGCCGTTGGCCATGGTCGCGTCACTGCACAGGGTCCTGCCGACCACGATGTTCCACAGCCCGGGCTGGGCGTTGATCAGGTTGAGGTCGCAGGTCAGCGTGGCGGGGGAGGCAACGTTGACGCTGGTACCGGGAATATCCGGCTGGCCGGCGCGGGTCAGTTTCACGTTCGTCTGGCCGGCGACGAAGTTCGTGCCGGTGACGATTACGCCGGACAGCATGGAGTTGTTGTCTCCGTCCGTGGGGTTGATGCCGGTCACGGTGGGCGGATACGGGCAGGGGCTGGCGATCAACTGACCCATGCGTGCGGTGACGGAGTAGCTGTTCCAGGTTCCGGTATCGGTTGAGAACACGTCCCGGACCATGAGACTCCAGGTGCCGGCGGGGTTTTGGCCCCAGAAGGCGTTGGTGGTGAAGGTCCAGTTGATGTTGTCGGTGCTGTCGCCGCCGGCGCGGTACATGAGCCGGCTGGTGTATCCGCCCGGGGCGGTCAGGAAGGCCTCGAGATCGCCGCGCCAGGTATGGGTGATGTTGAGCGTCACCAGGACCTCTTCGAGCGGGGCGGTGGAGGAGAGGCTGAAGGTCCGGGTCACGCCGGTGGTGTTGTTGTCGGGAATCGCGGCGTTGACGTTGACGGTGCCGGTGCTCTGGGTCTGGAGGGGGGTGACGCCGGTGTAAAGAACCGCCTCCTGGGTGAGGGCGTCGGCATTGATGAGGCCGAATCCGTAGTTCTGGTTGAAGCGATACCCGGCGGCATTGGTCCGCCATCCGCCGTCACTGGTGGCGGTGGCATCCGTCGCGTCGACGATGGTGGAGGTCCGGGCGAGCAGGTGCTTGGCGAATCTGACGTCCAAGGCGGGCTGGACCTGCTTGACCAGGGCCATCACGCCGGAGGCCAGCGGGGTGGCCGACGAGGTGCCGCCAAACTGGCTGGTGTAATCGGCGTCCGGGAAGGTGTCGGAACCGTTGTATCCGAAGCCTTCCTCCATGCGGTCGGTGGTGGTGATTCGGTAGAGGCCGCTGGAACTTGACGACGGGGTGGTAACGGCGACGCAGGCCCCGTAGCAACTGTAAGAGGCCCAGATGCCGTCGCTGCCGAGGGCGGCGACGCAGATGGCCTCGGGGCTGTTCTGGAAATCCTTTTTGTTCGAGTCCTCGCCGATGGTGCCTCGGTCGTTTCCGGCGGCGACGCAGTGGATGGTTCCGGCGGCGGCGGAGGTGGCCAGAGCGGCGGTCTCGGCGGATGAGGCGATGTAGGGTGAGGAAATCCCGTAGCTGTGGTTCTTGACCTTGATGTTGGTGTTGGCCCCGCTGCTGTGATAGAGCGTGGCGTCGACGAACATGGCGGTGGTCTGGTTATCGAAGTCGATGCGCAGGCCCGCGAGATTGGCATAGGGAGCGGCGCCGGTGACGCCGATGGAGTTGTTGCCGCGTGCGGCGGACACGCCGGCCACCGAGGTGCCGTGGTTGTCAGCGGCGACGACCGGGTCGGGAACGGGATCGTTCTGGCCGAAGTCCCAACTGTCGGCGGCGACGTAGTTGGGCTGGAGGTCCGGGTGGGTGGTTTGCAGGCTGTCGTCGCAGATGCCGATGATCACGCCGGTTCCGGTGACGTCGCGGTTCCAGGCGCCCTGGACGCGGGCGTCGCGGCCGGTGACCCACTCGTTGATCAAATGCCACTGCCCGGGCCAGTTGGCGGCGGGTGTGTTCTTGTGGAAGTACGGGTCGTTGGGCACAAAGGCCATGCGGACGTATTGCGTGCGCAGGTTGGGAAAGACAGACGCGATGGCGGGGTCTTTCTCGATGGCGGCCAGGCTCGCCCTGGCCCGGGCGACTGTGGGGGCGGCCAGGATGTAGGCGTCGGCATCACTTCGGAGGGCACGTGTGACCGCCAGGCCGCGGCCTCGCGCGAAAGCGTGAACGTTGGTGCCTGGCTGGAGGAAGACGATAAGCTCCGAGGTTTCCGCGATCTTTTCAGAGGTGTCCTGGGGCACGGGCGCGGGCAGGTCGGCGGCCGGCGCGAGCCCGGCCAGGGCCAGCCACAGCGCCGCGCACAGCGACGCCCGGAATGCGCGTTTGCTCATCGCCCTTTCTCCTCCTCATCCCCGTGGCCGTAAGGTGTCGATGTGAACACCCGATCGGGAGGCACCGAGACCCGATTGTGACAGCGCCCGCCCCCCTCGATCGGCGGTTTGTTCCCGCCATTGATAAAGACTACCCATATTTCAGCATGTGTCAACAAAAAAGTGGCACTCCGTCGGCCGGGACGCCGAAAAACACCTTTTTCTCGGACCCCGCGGGCTGAAATGAATCATAGGCCGGGGCCCCAACGGCGACCGCGGAAACGCGAGACATTTGGGCGGGTCGGCGACGGTCGTTTGACCGGTGCGGGGGCGCGCTCTACCATGCCGCCCCGGCAAGGAGGGCCTGATGAGCGCGTCGGCAGATTCAACTTCCAGTCCCGCCCGACGTCACCACGGTATGCGGGCGGTGATGACCGGTCAGGTGGGGGTGGACAAGAAGCCCTTCATCGAGCGGGTGGCGGCCATCGCCCGGCAGCGCGGCAAGGACGTGGCCGTCTGCCACGTCGGCGACATGATGTACAAGGAGGCCCCGGACGTCGCCCCGGGGCGGATTCTGGACCTGCCCCGCTCGCGTCTGAACGGGCTGCGGCGGTCGGTCTTCAAGGACATCCTGCGGATCGCCGAGAAGGCGGAAAACGTCCTGGTCAACACCCACGCGACCTTCCGCTGGAAACACGGACTGTTCCCGGCCTTCGACCACGACCAGATGGTCGACCTGGACGCCGACCTGTTCATGACCCTGGTGGACAACGTCGATTCGGTCCACGAACGGCTGACCCGCGAACACGACATCACCCACGACCTCAAGGACATCCTGGTCTGGCGCGAGGAGGAGGTTCTTGCCACTGAGGTCATGTCCTCGATCATCAGCGGCCACGGGTCGTTCTACATCATCGCCCGCGGCCTGCCGGACGGCCACCACGAGATGGCGGAGTGCGTGTATCGGCTGATGTTCGAGCCGCAGCGCAAGCGGGTCTACCCGTCGTTCCCGATGACCCATGTGATGGACCTGCCGGCCACCCTGGCCGAGATCGACGGGTTCCGCACGGTGATCGCCCAGCACTTCATCACCTTCGACCCAGGCGACCTGGACGAGAAGCGGCTGCCGGGCAAGGCGGCGGTGGCCAAGCGGCAGGGATGGAAGGAACTGGTGCTCGAGGTCAACGGGCGGACGATGACGTTCGACATCGAGGAGGTACTGCGGGTCGAGCACGACATCGACAGCCAGATCTACGCCCGCGATTTCAAGCTGATCGACCAGTCGGACATGATCGTCAGCTACATCCCGCAGATGCCCGACGGCAAGCCGGGCCTGTCCAGCGGCGTCGAGCGCGAGCTGCAGCACGCCTACGAGACGACCAAGGAAGTGTTCGTGATCTGGAAGGCCAAGGCCGAACCCTCGCCGTTCGTGACCCGGACGGCCACCGAGGTGGTTCGCTCGGTCGAGGATCTGCTCAAGCTGTTCCAGAGCAAGGGCTACATCGGCGACGACGAAATGCCTTCAACCACACCCGCGCCGGCCCGCGAACGCGGCCGGCACGGGTGAATCGTTGAAACATCGTGTTGTCAATGCGTCGTGAGGCGAAGAGGGATACGCCGAAAACCGAATCAACCCTGGTCAACCAAGCTGCTCATTCGATGAGATTATTGACAAGCTCGGTCCAACCGCCGTAATCTCGGGGTATGATTTACCACCATAAACTCCCGCGATGGCGGAAGGGATTGCGGCAGTTGTCTGGGAGTGAATATGTCGGTTGAATCGGCATCTCCGGGTTCGGACGCGGAGTACCTCGGTCTCCTTTGCGGGGCGCCGAGTTGCATATGACGAGCGGCACATATGTGGGTGAGATCAATCGTCCCTACGGGACTGCGGGGAAAAATGATCTGCGTTCGTTGCCTCAGCGTTGAAACGCTGGGCTTTTTTCGGTCGTCCCTGCGGGACTGTGGGGAGATGGTATCCGCTCACGGGCGGTAGCGGGAGAACGGAATACCCAAGGAAGATCGCGTTTGAGGAGCCGAACACCGCGTCGTGCGCATAAAAACCGCCCGCCGTCGCACCAACGC
>DATIKE010000468.1:0-8182 GCA_035477895.1 Phycisphaerae bacterium | reverse complement strand
GATCGTGCGGGCGGTTGATCGCAGGCTCGCATTCCGTCAGAAAGAGCGGGTTGGCGTCTTGCTTGCCCTTTTTGGTTGGCACCCACTGGCGGGCAGGATCCCATTCGAGAAGAAATCCAGCCCCGTACCCCCCGATGAAGAACCGATCGCCCTGCCGGGCGATCGTGTTCCATTGGCCGTAGGATTCTCGATTCGTCCATTTGTCGGCCCGCGGATCGTAGCTGAAAAATCGCATCGGGAAGGCCGTGCCGCCGCAGATCGTTCCGTCCGGCGCGACAGCGAGGCCCATGATGTGCGCCCCCTCGCTGTGATATTCAAAACGGAGCTTTTTGACCTTCCCGGTCTTCGGATCTTCCACGGTCATGACCCGCTCGACCAGGTCGCAACTCTGCAACCGCTTGCCGTCGGGGAAATCGACGTGAAACAGGCTCTGGGAGCTGGTGATGATCTTTTTGCTCTGAATCGCGGGCCGCTGGCCGATCTTTCGGGCCTCGCCTTTGCGGAACTCGTACCAGTTGTCTTCCGGGCCGCCGGGATAGCCGTACACCTTGCCGTCGACACCGCGATAGACCTGCCCGGCCCCCCGGATCCGCTCGCTTTCCGGGATCATCGGCTTGGCTTTTCCGCTGCGAGGGTCAAGACCGATGATATGGCTGTCCGTGTTGCCGACGCCCCAATAGACCCAGCCCGTGTCGTCGGCGGCCACATCGCGCTGATACTGATTCCAGCTCTCCTTGTGAACGTGGCCGTAGTCCTTGAACTCGCGCGTTTTCGGATCGAACGAAACGACCCCGCTTTGCGGATAGGTGACCGACCAGATGACGCCGTTGTCATCCTCGGTCATGCCCATGGCCATCCTCGGGGCGGTCTCGCGGTGGAAGGTGAAGGCCCGCTTGGCCGGATCAAACTCGACGAAGTGACTGTTGAAATGCGTGTAAAACTTGTTTCCGCTGGAGAGGATCGAGGCGTACGGGCAGTCCCCGCCGGGCGGAAACGGCATGGGGTATTCCTCGCTTTTCCCGGTTTCCGCGTCAATCAGCAGCAACGCGTATCCGCCCCGGTGGTCGAACAGCCAGACGAGTACGACGTTGCGCCCCTGGCCGTCCACCGTCGCGACGGTTCCCCGATGGTTGCTCACCGGGGTGGCCACGCCGTGGTGCAGGTAGCCGTTGCCGAGATCATTCGTGGCTCCCGCGCCCGACGTGGCGGCCGCAGCCAGCAGCAATACGATTGTCGAACCTGTATGCCTGGAGAGCGGGATTCGCATGATGTCATCCTTTCAGACCCGCGGGTATCAAGCTCCTGCCACGCCCTATCGTAACCGATACTGGAAGCCCGTAAACCAGGCGGTTTTCCGGCGGCCGGAGGGCAAGTAACGGGATCCCACTGAGCGAATACCGACCCAAACGGCCTGCGCCCCGCGCAATGCTCAAGCACGATCTGCGAAATCGCGGTGTACGACAACACGCACATGGACTCGGATTACGGATTCGGCTAACCTGCCCCACGATAACTCCGGGCCGGACAAGAAAATGCAGACCGGCAGGACGCAAGGGCGACGGCCCGTTGATGGAGAGATCTTTTTTGGCAACAACCCGTATCCCGATCGCTCTGCTGGCCTCGATGATCATCGCCGCGGTGACGCTGGGGGTGATCGTGATCATCTGGAACCTGTATCCGCAATTGGGCGGGCTGGAAATGGTCTCGCACTGTGCGGCTGCCATGTGCTTCGCGTGGGTTGTGGCCGGGCATGTACTTGGACACCGCCGGCCGGACCTGTCGTCGCGCCCCGTCGGCCGCGACCTGCAAGCGGTTCTGCAGATGGCGGCCATCGTGCTCGGGCTGGTGGTGGTCATCGTGATGACCTACGTGGCGGCGACGGCGGCGTTGCGTCGGATGCCGTACCTGATCGACTACGAAGCCCGCTGGGAGACCCACGTCTGGCCGACCGGTCTGTTCGACCTCGGCTTGGTCGCGGCGGCGACGATTCTCGCCTGGGGCCGGACGCGGGATAACCAGTTGTTCACCGTATGTTTCTGGATCCTGGTTCTAGCGGGCCTGTGGCTGTCGATGCAGTTGCCGCTTCTGCGGGAGGTTCCCATCGACAGCGGCGGCAGCTACCCCGACACGACCCGCTGGACAATCCCGTTCATGTTCGCCATCGCCGCGCTGATCGCCGCATTCTCGTCCCTGGAGGGCGGCGTCTTCCGCCACCGTCGGACCCATGCCTGGCCGCACGCGCTGGATCGGCTGACCTCGCCGCCTCCGGCCTGGCCCGGATTCCATTACAGCGTCGGGATTATCGGGGTTGTCACCCTGATCCTGACATGCATCAACATCTCGTCGGCCTGGGCGACGATCAGCGCCTTCGTCGCAGGCATTGCGGTCCTGGCGATGGTCGGGCGGCGATGGGAGGAGAATCTGGCTGACCTGGGCGTGGGACTGATGTCGCTGGGCATTGCCTCGCTGCCGCTGCTGACGGTGCCGACGCCGGAACATCTGACATCGGCGTGGTATGCGAATGTGTTCGGCCGGCTGGTGGCCGGGCTGGCGCTGGCCGCCGGCTTCTGGCACTGGCTGGGGGGCGTGTGGGATCAGCAACTGGATGACGGCCGGGCGTGGACGACCGCGGGCCGATTGATCAGCAACATCCGACGGGCGGGCTTCCTGTGCGGAGCGACCGGTGTGCTGGTATCGCTGCAACTGGCGTTCTGGCCGCGGTTCCAAGGCGTGGATACCTCAGATAATACGGCTGCGCGCTGGGCCTGGGGGGTCGGAGCCATCGTGCTGCTCATGCTCTCCCTGACGTTCTCGGCCCGGCGAACCCAGAAGACGACGCTGGCCTGGCTGGCGACCTTCTGCGTGGTTGCCCTGGTGTCGTTCGTGCTGATTCGGCTGGGGGACCATGCATTGCCCCAATGGTGGAACAGCCATTGGCCTCTGGGCCTGGCGGGGCTGTCGGCGGCATCGACGTTGCTGGCGGTGGCGGCTTATCGGCACGGCAGATGGCGGCCATTCGGTGAGCCGCTGCTGCTGTTCGGCGTGCTGATCGGACCGGTGTGCGCGCTGGCAGGCATCAGCCTGAGTTCCATGCAAACCATGCCGACGTGGGTGCCGGCCGCGACTTTCGGTGCCCTGGCCTGCACCTATTGCGTGGCGGCGATCCGTCCCGGGCCGCGGAGCTATGCCATCGCCTGTGTGATCTGCGGTGCGATGGCGGTTTACCGCTTGCTCCAATTGACCGGTCGGGCTACCCTGTAGAAGTCATGAAACCCATCCGCGTTCATCGACTACCCAAGCCGATCGCGCCGCCACAGTCGGGCAAGTCCTCCTTGGCCGAAAACCCGGCCCGCGAGATGCGGTAAGCCAAAAACAGGGAATAGGCGGCGTCCACAGCAACCGCGCGGTTGCGTATTGCCGCATCGGCGATCATGATATGGTTTTGCCCGACCTGGAAACATGCAGACGGCTTGGGGGCAATCCTACCCTGGAGTGCGTCAAGGCGATTCGGGACGCTGTCGGACGACCGACTGCCTCGCCCTCGACCGCGCCCTGATGTCGCAGGTGCTGTTTCCGGAATTGGCAACAAATGACGCGAGGTCGCCGGCATGAAGCGTGAACAGTCGCCCAGGAAGACTCCTGCAACCACTCACGCAGCGGCAGGTGTCCTACCGCATTCTGCGGGCGGCAGAGCTGTGCCAGTCATCATCCTCTGCCTCGCGGTCGCGGCGATCGTTCTGTGGACCCACTGGCCCGTCCTGTCCGCCAAGGCCGTCTCCTTCGACGACGAGGAGGCGATCACTCGCAATCACCTGATTCAGACTCCAGGCTGGCAGTCCGTCAAGCGATTCTTCGGCGAGGTCACGATCTCTTCGGTCGTGCGAGGGTACTATCGCCCGCTGACCCTGACTTCTTTCATGCTCGACTGGGCCATGGGCGGCCGGCCCGACAACTTCCGTCCGTTCCATCGCACCAGCCTGGCCTTGCACCTTGGATCGACTCTGCTGCTGGTTTTGCTCTGCTATCAGATCTTCGGTAACCCGTGGGCCGCGGCGATGGCCGGCTTGCTCTTCGGCGTCCACCCGCTCACCGTCGAGCCCATCGCCTGGGTCATGGAACGCAAGACCGTGCTCTGCGCGTTCTTCGCCTTTGCTGCCCTGAATGCCTACGTCCGTTACACCCGCCGCTCGAGCCGGGCCTGGTACGGGGCGGCCGTAATCCTTTTCCTGATGTCCTTGCTGGCCAAGCCGACCAGCACCCCGCTGCCGCTGATCGCGCTGCTCATGGATCGCTGGCCGCTCGAGCGTTTCGGACGGCGGGCGATCCTGGAAAAGATTCCCTTCTTGATTCTGAGCGCCGTCTTTGCCGCCCTGGCGTGCATCTGTGAGCAGCGCGTGAACCCGCTCACACTGCCCGCCGTTGAATCGCCCTTGCACCTGCCGTTGCGAACCTGCTACCTCGTCAGCTTCTATTTCGCCAAGATACTCCTGCCGATCCGTCTTTCGTCGGTCTACCTCCTGCCCGCGCCTCTGTCTCTGGGCAACGGTATTGTCCTGCTCACCGTCGGGACTACGGTTCTTCTGGTCGCGGCCCTCGTCGTTTCGCGAAGGTGGACGCCCGCCTGGTGGGTCGGGGCCTCGATGTTCCTCATCGGTCTGGCTCCGACGATGGGCCTTGTCGGGTACAGCTGGGTTGAGGCCTCCGACAAGTACACTTACTTTCCCGCCGTGGGGCTCGTCCTGATCGTGGCCTGGTTTCTGGCCCGCCTGTGGGCGGGGTCGGGCACAATCGGCGGGCGGCGGCGGGCGGCCACCGTGTGCGTGGTCCTGGCGGCCGCCGCCCTGCTGGCGGCCGGCACCCGCGAGTACCTGCGCAAGTGGGAGTCTACCGACCGTCTCCTGGCCCACATGCTGAGCCTGGCTCCCCACTCGGCGCCACTCCATAGTTTCCAGGGCGGGCGCAAGCTTGCGGCGGGCCACTACGAAGAGGCGATACAGGCGTTTACGACCGCCATCAATCTGGCCCCCGCGCATGCCGAGGCATACTATAATCGCGGCCTGAGCTTCGCTACTCTTGACCGATTCGACCAGGCGGTGCAGGACTTCGGCCGGGCGATCGAAATCAGGCCTGTGTATACGGATGCGTATATCAACCGGGGCAACGTGTTCGGGACAGTTGGGGAGCATGAGCGGGCACTGGCGGACTATCGCAAGGCCATCGAACTCGATCCCAACCGTGAGGCCGCCTACTTGAATCGGGCAAGGGTGTACACGGATACCGGGCAATTCGAGTTGGCGCTGAGCGACATCGCGAAAGCCATCGAACTCGTCCCCCTCGACGCCGAGGTTTACCATGATCGCGGGAATGTTTTTCTGATAACCGGAGACATCGACCGGGCGATCCGGGACTACACCAGGGCGATCGAACTGAAGCCGGACTACGCGGACGCCTTCAACAATCGCGGAAACGCCTGGATGTCCGGGCAGGATTACGCCAGGGCGCTCGAGGACTTCTCCCGGGCCATCGCGCTTCAACCCGACAACGCAAGCCTGCACTTCAACCTCGGGGTCGCTTACGCCGCCATGGGGGACCAGGATCGGGCGATCGCCTCCTATGCCCGGGCCACCGAACTCGATCCGGGCCACGCGGTCGCCTTCAACAACCGGGGCAACTGCCACCTGATTCAGAAGGACTATCGCAGGGCGATCGAGGACTACACCCGCGCGATCGCCATCCAGCCTGACTACGCCAACGCTTACGCCAACCTCGGCAAGGCCTACGCGGACTCTCGGGATCTCCAGCAGGCGATCCTGAACTACACCAGGGCGATCGAACTAAACCCGAAACATGCGATAGCGCTGGCAAACCGGGCGGAGGCCTACTATCAGCTTCGGAAATATGACCAGGCCTGGGCGGATGTGAATGCGTGCAGGCAGCTCGGGGGAACTCCGCCGCCGACACTTGTCGAGGCCTTGACCGCCGCCACCGGCAGGTCCGAATGACCCCGGTATGAAGGCGAGTTACGCCCAAATCAACAGGACGCTGCCGCGGGGGACCCATCAGTATTGGGGCAGCGCACTCGACGTGGTGGCGTTTCGCCCGCCGCCCTGCGAAAAAGTCCACGAACACGTGCGGGCGATGGCCGATAACTACACGAATTCATGATACAATATCGGCCGGTCCTCTGATTGCGTCGGTTTGATGGAAGCGGGTGCCCGACGTGCGGCAAGAGACCGCGGGGTCTCCTCGTGAATCCTTCACGGCAAGCAGATGAAGAAACAGACCAGCGAGACACACTTCGACAGCGGAAATCCACCCTTGCCCGGTGCCGCTCCGCCCAAGCCGGGAAACGCCCTGAGGCTGGCTCTGCTGATGGGCGTGGTCGTGGGAATCACGCTCTGGGTGCACTGGCCCGTCCTGTCCGCCAAGGCGATCTCATTCGATGATGAAGAGGCGATCGTCCACGACCATCTGGTGCGGCATCCCGGCTTGAACTCGGTCGGCCGGTTCTTCAGCGAAATCCGCGGCTCGACGGCCGTCCGCGGGTACTATCTGCCGCTCTCGCTCACCTCGCTGATGGTGGATTACAATCTCGGCGGCCGGCTCGACAACCCGCGACCTTTCCACCGCACCAGCCTGGCCCTGCACGTCGGGTCGACCATCCTGCTGATGCTGCTTTGCCACCAGATTTTCCGCCAGCCGTGGGTTGCGGCCCTGGTCGGGTTGATGTTCGGCGTCCACCCGCTGACGGTCGAGCCTGTGGCCTGGATCATCGAGCGAATGACCGTCCTGGCCGCGTTCTTCGCGTTCGCGGCTCTCAACGCCTACGTGCGCTTCGCGGTGAAAGGCCGGCGGCGATGGTACGCCCTCGCGCTCATCCTGTTCGTGCTCGCCCTGCTGTCCAAACCCACCAGCACGCCGCTGCCGCTGATCATGCTGCTCATGAACTACTGGCCGCTGAGACGATTCAGCCGGCAGACGCTGCTTGAGATCGTCCCGTTCCTGGCGCTGAGCGTCGCGTCGGTGGTGTTGGCCGTTTTCAGCGAAGGCCACACCAACCCCCTTGCCGCGCCCGTTTCAAACGACCCGGGACATTTGCTGCTGCGGCTCTGCTGGCTGACGGTTTTCCACCCGTTCAAGGCTCTCGTGCCGTTGCGCCTGTCGTCGGTATACGACTTGCCGGAGCCTCTGTCCCTCGGCAACCCGGTCGTGCTGCTGGCGGTGGTGACCACCATCCTGCTGCTGGCGGCGTTGGCACTCTCTGCCAGGATGACCCGTGCCATCTGGGTCGGGGCGGCCATATTCTATGTCGCCCTGGTGCCGACGATGGGCTTCGTCGGGATCACCTGGATGGTGGGATGCGACAAGTACGTTTACCTGCCGGCGATCGGGCCGATCCTGGTCGCCGCATGGCTGATCAACGGACTGTGGTCCCATGCCAAGGGAATCTCGCTCGGGAAACAGCGGGCAGCGACGATTTGCGCGGCCCTGGCTGGAGCGGGCCTGCTGGCCATGTGCACCCGCGGCTACCTGCAGAGATGGAAAACCACGGACACGCTGCTTACACACATGCTGAGCCTCGCGCCCCGGTCGCCCTCGCTCCACAGCCGACAAGGCGACCTGCACATGGCGGTAGGACAGTACGACGACGCGATTCGCGAGTTCACCGCCGCCATCGAGGGGTACCCCGGGCATGCCGAGGCCTACTACAACCGGGGGCTCTGCTTCGCGTCGCTGGGCCGGTACGCATCGGCACAGCGCGATTTCACGGAAGCCATCCGATTCAGACCCAACTACACGGACGCCTACAACAATCGCGGCAACGTCTTCAGTGCGGTCGGCGACTACGAACGGGCGTTGGCGGACTACCGCAAGGCCATCGAGCTTGAGCCCGACCGCGATGCTGCCTATGTCAACAGGGCGAATGTGTACGCATCCGCCGGCGAGCTCGATCTCGCCCTGCGTGACCTTGCCAAAGCGATCGAAATCAACTCGGGTTCCCAGGAGGCTTATTACTGCAGGGGCAACGTCCTTGCCATGATGGGCGACACCGAACGGGCCATCCAGGATTACTCGCGGGTTATCAAGCTGACCCCGGACCATGTCGGCGCCTACAACAACCGCGGGAACGCCTGGATCGCCAAGCAGGATTTCACCCGGGCCCTGCACGACTTCTCCAGGG
>DATIKE010000467.1:0-3247 GCA_035477895.1 Phycisphaerae bacterium | reverse complement strand
GGGGATGATGAGCGCCCGGGCCCCGGCGTCGAGAGTGCGGTGAATCCAGACCGGGTCGTTCAGCGGCAGCCGGGCCACCGGTACGCAATCGAAGCCCGAGAGCGTCCGAAAGATGTCGGTCATGGTCTCCAGGTCGATCGCACCGTGCTCGAGGTCGACGCAGACCCAGTCGAACCCCGCGCGGGCGAAGATCTCGGCGCAGGCCGGGTGGCCGATCTGCATCCACGCACCGAGAGAAGCCTGACGTTCCAATAGAGCCTTGCGCAACTTGTTCTTCATGAGCTTATCCTCGATCGTTTTTTTTTCCGCGGACGGCCGGGTTCAGCAGGTTCAAGCCGTCGAGTTGCCCCGCACAGGCCAACCGGATGTTGTTCAGAGCCGCGGCGGCCATGCGGTCGCAGGCCTCCTGCGTGCTGCTGCCGACGTGCGGGGTCATGACGACGTTGTTCAGCGTTCGGAGATCCTTGCCGGGCTGGACGGGCTGGTACGGCTCGCGCTCGAAGACATCAAGGGCCGCCCCGCCGAGCCTGCCCGCCGCCAGCGCGTCATATAATGCCGCCTCGTCCACGACCGCCCCCCGCGCGGTGTTGACCAGCCAGGTTTGCGGGGCGATTCGGGCCAGGCGGTCGGCGTTCATGAAATGCGCGGTTGCGGGCAGCGACGGAATGTGCAGACTCACATAGTCCGCGCCGGCCACCGATTCGGCGAAGTCTTTGCAGATCCGGGTGAAGCCGAACCGTTCGCTCATCGCCCGGGCGTCGATCTGGGCCGGCTCACATCCGACGACGTTCATTCCCAGTCCGCGCGCCGCGATCTGGGCGACCCGCCGGCCGATGGCGCCGCAACCGATGATCGCCAGCGTCTTGCCGAGCAACTCCCGGCCGACCCGTGGCGTCCACTGTCCGTCGGCGGTCGTGCGCGTGACGGCGGCCATATGCCTGGCCGCGATCAACATCAGCGCGATTGCCAGTTCGGCCACGGAGTCATCGAGAACGCCCGGCGTATTCGTGCAGAACAGTCCATTTTGGGTGGCAAGTTCCTTATTGACGCCGTCGTGGCCAACGCCAAACCGGGCGATGACGCCACCACGGGGCAGTGCGTCGTACAGCGGTCCGGCGTAGACATCCACGCCGACGATGACATGCTGCGCCCCCTGCTTCCGGACGAAGGCGGCCAAGTCGGCATCGGCCGTCGGTGCGGGGAGGCACTCGATGCCGTCCTTCGACGCGGCGGAAAAGACGGACTGGGCCTTGCGATACTCAAGCTCGGTGACTGCAACTTTGATCATGATGGACCGCTCCTGTGTCGGCGGAATGAGGCTTTCCCGGCTGGTGCGAAAACTCGCGCGTATCGCCACCCGGCATCGTACCAAGCTCGACCGGACGACACAACCGTCCGCCGACTCCTGAAACAGTGTGGGAGGGGCTTTCAGCCCGTCATTTGGCCGGCAACCTGCCTGCCGCAGGCAGGGATGCCGGTCCCACAAGGGGGTTTCAGGACGCACTCTTATGCGAATTCGAAGCCGAACAGATCGGCTGCTCGAAGCCTGAACCACAGAGTCGCGCTCCTGCCCGGATCGACACGCAACCGCGAATCACCCTTCCAGGTAACGGGCCTGTCGAGATGATCGCCGGTGATCGGGTCGCAGTCATCGACGGATCGGCCTTCCACGCCCGACAGGCCGACACGGATTTCGCCGGCCCGGTGGGCCTTGACGTTGACGTGGAGTTGCCCACCGGTCACCTGCACCGGGAACGTGCTGAACCGCCCCTCTTCGTCGGCCCGCAGGGCGCACAGTCGTCCGCGAGGCCAGACGGCCCATCCGACCTTCGAGGAAAGCACGCCGGGCCAGCGCGGATACTTGTGCGGATAAGGAAAACCTACATATGGAATCGCAACGCGATCCTTGCCGAGCGGCACGAGTTGCTTGCCGGCCACAAGATACTCGCCGTCCCAGGAGCCCGGTTCACCCGGTTCGAGCACCGGCCCGCCGGGCACGCGATCCCAGTGGATGCCGTTGATGCTCGTATGAAGATGCACTTCGGAAGTCTGCGTGAGCCGACGGTAAAAAATCGGGAACATCAAATGGTAACCGGGCACGCCAGGATAGCCCGTCCGGCCGTTGGTATACACGTCCCAGGACAGGGGGTCGTCCAGTCGCGGCCGGATGATCGGCTCGACCGGCGTCCAGTGGCGGAAGTCCTCGGACTCGGCTCGGGCGACCATCCGCCGATCCATCCAATACAGCCGGGTGTAGAGCACGTATCGCCCGAGCCACTCGTCGAAGTACACGGTGTTGTCGGTGTCGCCCTTGTGAATCATCAGCGGCTCGGGGATGGCATTCCAGTTCACGCCGTCCGGCGACACCAGGCCGTACAGGCAGTTGATCATGTCCGCGCTCAGTCTCGTGTCGCGGGAACGTGGGTGGACTTTCTGATACCGTTTCCACAGTTTCTCCTGGCCACCGAGCACAAGGGCATGGTAGAGGCACTTGTACCGATCCTCGGCCGGCCCGTGCGGGTCGATGAAGAAGTACTCTCCGTCGATTCCACTGACCGCGGGCGGCGTGATCCTGCAGACTTCCTTGAAATCCCAGGCGTAACCATCCCTGGACTCTCCCCGACCGATCGCGAGCGACTTCGCGGGTGCCTCGCTGTACGAACCAAGGTCCCGACCGGCCCCGTAGTCCACGCCGATCGACCAGGAAAGATACCTGCCATCTTCGTACAGAATGCGGCTCGGCAGACCATCGATGGGACCTTCCCGGGCTGCTTTCTGGGCGACCAGGCGAATGCCACGAGCAACACCACCGGCATCCGCGGCCGCATCCACGGCAGGCTCCGGCGGGCCGGCCACCGGCAGGCTCCTTCCTTCCGGCGACCGCCAGGTCAGATCCCCCGGCCGGATGTGACGATAGTCCATAAACAGGAATTGTCTGGGCGGATCGAGCGTATAGCCGCCGGACGGATCGGGATCGATAACGGATCGCATGCCGGCGGCCTGTTCCGGCCTCGCCGCCCGATTCGCCGCCACCATTGCCGCCATCGACCCAAGTCCCACGCAGAATTCGCGCCGATTCATGATATCTCTCCTTCGGCGTTTCGCGTTTCAGTGTCACAAGTCAAACGGACCGCATCAGCTCAAGCGCAGGCCGTCCGAACCGCGTAGTAGTCCTCGCGGGACAACCGCCAGGCCATCGCCCCGGCCGCCTCCTCGATCTGCCGGGTTTTTTTGATACCCACGATGG
>DATIKE010000466.1:0-3384 GCA_035477895.1 Phycisphaerae bacterium | reverse complement strand
GTTCCTCACGAAGTAGGGGCGGACGGATGTCTCGGATGCGCTGGTTCTATCGACTGTCCCGGTTCGCCTGCTGGGGCTTCTCGACGTTCTATTTCAAAACCCGGTGTTTCGGCGTGCGGAACCTGCCGCTGGACGGCGGTGTGCTGCTGGTCAGCAACCATCAGAGCTTCATGGACCCGGTGCTGGCGACCATGACCCTGCGTCGCGAGGGCAACTACATGGCCCGCGACAGCCTGTTCCGCAGTCGCTGGTTCGGGTGGCTGATCACCCATTACAACTCCTTCCCCGTGCGGCGGAGCACCGCGGACATCGGAGCGATCAAGGAATCGATGCGCCGCCTCAAGGATGGTCGCCTGATGCTGATGTTCCCGGAAGGTACGCGCACGACGGACGGGCGCATCGGCCCGCTGCTGCCGGGGATGGTCGCGATCGCTCAGAAAACGCGGGTGCCGATCGTCCCATGCCTGATTGACGGCGTGTTTCAGGTGTGGCCCCGGCATCAGCTTCTGCCCTCGCCCGGCGACGTGATCGTGGAGTACGGCCCGCCGATCCGGCCGGAGGAATTCAAGGAGCTCTCGGCGCAGGAACTGACCGATCTGGTTCGAGGCCGGCTGGTCGCCATGCAGCGGCGCTGGCATCGGCTGGTACCGCGGCGCCGCTTAGAATGGTATGACGCCTGCGAAGGCCCGGCGGACGAACCCGGGGCATGATCCTTCCGTCCGCGCGAATCTTCGGCGCGGCGGGTTCGTCCGTTCCGGCAAGGAGACGCATGGAAGTCCGACTGGCCCGCAAACGCGGTTTCTGCTTCGGTGTCGAGGACGCCATCGAGCTGGCCGAGCGCACCCTGCGCGAGAACGAGCCCGGCCGGGTCGTCGCCCTCGGGCCGGTGATTCACAATCCGCAGGTGGTCGAAAAACTCGAGCAGGCCGGCCTGAACCAGTCGGGCGACCTGGAGCAATTGGAGTCCGGCACCACCATTCTGATCCGGTCTCACGGGGCCGGCCCCGACACCTACTCGCGAGCCAGGGAGAAGGCTTTCAACATCGTCGATGCCACCTGCGTGCTGGTCAAGAGAGCCCAGACCGTCGTGAGTCAGTTGCACGAGGAGGGCTACCAGGTGGTGATGATCGGCGATGCCAACCACCCGGAGGTCCGCGGCGTGATCGGCTACGCGCCGAACGTGATCGTGGTGGACAGCGAGGACAGGCTCGACGAGGTTCTGCCGCCCCGCGGCCGGCTCGGCATCGTCGCCCAGACCACACACGCGCCCGAGCACGTCGCCCAGATGATCGGGGCGATCGCCCGCCGGCCCTTCCGGGAACTGAAGATTGTCAATACCCTCTGCCTGGAGGTTGTCCGCCGGCAGGAGGCCGCCGTCGAGCTGGCCCGCGAGGTCGACGTGATGTTCGTGCTCGGCGGGCACCATTCGGCCAATACCCAGGAGCTGGCCCGCCTGTGCCGCGAGCAGGGCGTTCCCACCTACCACCTCGAGACCTGGGCGGAGTATCGGCCTGACATGATCCGCGGCAGGAAGATCGCCGGCGTCACCGCCGGGGCCTCCACGCCCGACTTCGCCATCGACGAGTTCGTTGAGAACCTCAAGCTGCTGGAACCCGAGACGTGATTGAATGGATTATTTCTTCACGTAGATTGTCTGCCCGGTCATATACCGGGTCCGCTCGTCGAGCATCCACTCAACGGCTGTCGCGATGTCGTCCGTCTGGAGTGTCTGGTCCGCCGGGAAATCGGGGAACGCCTTGCGGAGCATCTCCGTTTCGACCGCGCCCGGACCCACGGCAAACACCCTGATACCGTCCGCCCGGCCCTCGGCGGCCAGCGCCCGGGTAAAGACGTTGACCCATGCTTTGGTCGCGCCGTAGAGGGCAAAACCCGGGAAAGGATCATCCGCGGCCACGCTGGAGATGTTGATGATCGTGCCGCGGGACCGCTTCAGGGCCGGCCAGGCGGCCCGGCACGCATACACGACCGCGCTGACGTTGACCGCCAGGGTGTCGGCCAGCATCGTGTCGGTGATTTGCTCCACGGTCGCCAGCGGCGCGACCGCGGCATTGTTGACCAGCACGTCCAGCCGACCGAACTCTTCGGTCGCGCGCTGCACCATCGCCGCCACCTGGTCGGACCGGGTGACATCGGCCGGATGGGGCAGGCAAACGCCGCCGGTCGCAGCGGCCGCTGTTTTCGCGAGGTCGCCGGCCGTGCGGGCGACGGCCAGCACCTTCATCCCCCGGTTCGCCAACCGCGACGCAATCGCCCGGCCGATGCCCCGCCCGGCGCCCGTCACGATCGCGACTCCTGTCTGATCCGTCATGTTATCCGCTCCTGGACTTACGGTGCGCCCTGCAACCCGTGTGGCACCGGCGTCTGCCTGTGCGTGTACGCCTGTATGCGTGTACGCACAGGCAGGCACACAGACAGGTCTCGCCGGCGTGATTGAAGGGTTTTAGGACGCCCTCTTATCGGGTTTCGGATCCCTGGCGCGGCCCGGCGTTGACCTCGAGCAGCACCTCGCCGGCGATCATGCCCGGCACCATGAACAGGACGTCGCCTTGCGGCGTGCGGCAGGTGTCCTTGATCTGCCGGCCGTTGAGGTAAACCCACACGTCGCGCTGAGTGACGTCGACGACCCGGAATATCGGGGAGAACCGCGGAAGCCGCTGGCCGTCGATTCTGACCTTGGCGACATTTCCGTCGAGTTGCAGCACGTAGTACCCGCGGGCCTCGCTGAAGCCGTCGTTGTCGTAGTCGCCGTCGTCCGTGCGGACAAGCTGCCCGGCGTCGAGCGCGATCGGCAGCGGCCGACTGTAATCCGCGGCGTAGCGGGCCGCCTTGTCGGGCGAATCGAGATCGTTCGGCCAGATCCGTATCAGCCCCGCGAAAACGAACTGCTCGCCCACCGCTTCGGTCCGCCAGAGGACGCAAAGCCGCGGGTCCTGCACGCTGCGGAGGGTCTGCGGCATGAGCGGCCTGGCGGGCACGACCAGCAGGTCGCCCTGGTCCGGCTCGGGCCGGCTGAACAGTACGAACGGCCCACTCGACACCACGTGGCGGGTGAAGCCCAGGTTGCCGTCACATGCGAAAACCAGGCCCAGCCCCGGCGGCTCGAACGTGGCCGACCGGGCCGTCCCCCGGCATTCCACGTATACCCGGCCGTCGGAATAGACCGAGTACAGCCAGCGGTGATAGGGGCTGCTCTCGCTCGTCGGCGCGCCGGGCGAGCCGAACCGCCACTCGCCCATGACGACGACCCGGACGCGGTTCACCTCTTCAAGCCTCTGGATGAACTCCACGGACGTTCCGAGCCCCGACCACTGGCCGGGGTTGTCCAGTTGGGCCTGCGGCGCCGTCCCGGCGGTGATGACCACC
>DATIKE010000465.1:0-23976 GCA_035477895.1 Phycisphaerae bacterium | reverse complement strand
TTCAAGCCGCTCACCCTCGTCCTGGAGGGCAACTACCGCGTCACCTGCTCGTGTGCCTACAACGACCAGGGCAAGACCAGCCAGGATCTGAAGGAGGAACTCATCAAGAAGATCGAGTTCCATCCCGAGTACATCGTGCTGTTCAACCAGTACGGCGGCGGGCGGGTGATTCCGGTGTACGCGATCAAGACGTTCACGTGGGAGCCGACGTAAAAAACGCGGCAACAACGAAACGCCGAAATCGGGAGGAGCGGGCTGTATGCTCTCCCGATTTCGGTGTTTCAGTCTCCGGGCCGAGCCGCGATCGGGCCATGTGACGGCAGATGCTCAGCGTTCGCCGGTCATCCGCAGCTACTTTTTCTTGGTCTGATTGCCGGCTTTGGCGGCAGTCGTGGCCGGCAGAGGCTCGTCGACGAGCGGCGGGCCATCGATCTCCAGGACGACGACGGTATTCACCGGGTCCGGCCGGTCGTCCGGCAATTGCACGGTCACGCCGCAGTGGCAGGGGTCCAGGCTCAGCGGCCGGCGCCACGGGTCGGCCAGCAGGTACGCATTGTTCACCTTGTTCTTCAGGTGCCGGATCACCAGCCGCTTATCGAGCGGGTACTCGAACACGTGCACGTAGATCCTGCCGGGCCTGGTCGTGCAGCGGTGGATCAGGGTACGGAACGGCGTCGGGCCGCAGCCGTAAACGGATTCGCCGTTGACCCGCAGCCATTTGCCCATCTCCCGCAGTCGCTCGACGCTGGCCTGCGGGATCACGCCCTCGGCCGTCGGCCCGACGTTGAGCAGGTAGTTGCCGCCCTTGCTGACAATGTCCACCAGCTTGAAGGTCAGGTCCTCGACCGACTTCCAGTTGTGGTCGTAGCTCTTGAAGGCCCAGGTATCGTTGATTGTCGCGGGCGTCTCCCAGTCGCCGGGGCGGAGGTCGTCGGGGATCTTGTTATCGTCCTCGGAGCCGTAGTCGCCGAGGTCATACCCGACGCGGCTGTTGATCAGGCAATCGGGTTGCAGGTCGCGGACGATCTGCACGAACTGCTCGCTCTGCTCCCTGGTGATGCGCGTCGGCGTGTCGTACCAGATGAGTCCGATCGGTCCGTACTGCGTGAGGATTTCGCGGACCTGCGGGAGGGCCTTGCGTTTCATGTACTCGTCGAAGCCGTCCTTCGGGCCGGTCTTTCCCTTTTCGGCGGGGAAGTCCCAGACGTTGCCGACGGCGTCGGGCTCGTGCCAGTCCTGGGCATGGCTGTAGTAGAAACAGAGCCGCAGGCCGTGGCGCTTGCAGGCATCCGCCAGTTCCTTCATCGGGTCGCGCTTGAACGGAGTGGCGTCGACGATGTTGTAGGTGCTGGCCTTGGAGGCGAACATCGCGAAGCCGTCGTGGTGCTTGGAGGTGATCACGATGTACTTCATGCCGGCGTCCCTGGCGATGCGGACCCACTCGTCGGCGTTGAACTTGACGGGGTTGAATTGCCCGGCCAGCTTTTCATATGTGGGGATCGGGATCTGGGCGCGGTGCATGATCCACTCGCCGATGCCCGGGATGGGTTCCTCGTGCCACCGACCGGCGGGCACGGCGTAGATCCCCCAGTGGATGAACATGCCGAACTTCGCCTCGCGCCACCAGGCCATTCGGCGGTCCTTGTCGCCGACCGGCTCGCATTTTTCGCGTGCCGCGCCCCCGGGCGTCTGGCTGCATCCCGTCGCCAGGGCGGCCGCCGACACCAGCAGGGTCACCACTTGCATCCACCCGCCCGATTTCGCGCAGTTCATGGCCGACATGATGTTCTCCGAAAAACGGTACTGAATCGAACGTTCCGGTGCGATCGCGATGCGCACAGGCCCCGCGACGGCCGCCCTGCGGCGGACACATGATGACGGAAGTGAGCCGGGCCCGTCAACCGGCGGCAATCCGGAAAGCCTCAATTGCCCGTAGTGCATCAGCGACGCGGTAACCCCCTTTTTCCGCCGGATGGGCTCCAGGGTCTCGCAATTCGGCTCTTGCGGAGATTGACGGCGGGTCGATATAATGTGTTGGCCGCGGGACGCAAGAACGCAAGAACAGGAGTGTCGTTTCTGGCGGTTGACACGTCTAAAGAGCGCGTCCTGGCAACCTGGAATCACACCGGCGAGACCTGTCTGCGTGCCTGCCTGTGCGTACACGCAGACAGGCGTACACGCACAGGCAGACGCCGGTGCCCCTTGACACACCGTTCGCCCCCGGCGGATCGCCTGCCTGCCGCAGGCAGGGGTTTCAGGGTGCACAGTAAGCGGGTGCACGTCTTCACAGGAAGCGATGATTCATGGGTTGGGTTTATGAATGGCTGGAGGCGACCGCTTGCCCGATGCTGAATCGGGACCAGGACGAGCGCGTCCAGTCCCTGGCCCGGGAGATGGGGCGGTTCATGCGTCAAGAGGGGCGATTCTTCAGCCTCGACGAGACCGCGCTCATGCTCGGCATCCAGCAACGCGACCTGCCGCCGGTTCAGGACCGTCTTTACGAGTTGACTCTGCGATACGTGCTGCAGAACTACGCCATCACCGATCGCGACCGCTCCGGCCTGCGCTGGGTAGCCAAGGCCCTGCGGCTCCCGCCCGACAACGCGCGGCGGATCGAGCTGCGGGTCGGACGGCGGGTCTTCGAGCAGTACCTCAGCTTTGCCATCGCCGGCGGCTTCCTCGACGCCGAGGAGCTGCAGCAGCTCCGCTCGGTGGCCGACAGCCTCGGTGTGTCCACCCGGCATATGCTGGCGGCGTACCTGGCCGAGTCCGGCGAGGAATTTCTGGAACGCATCCTCTCCGGCATGGCGGAGGACGGACGCATCACCGACGCCGCATGGCAGAGGCTGCTCGCCTCGACGGCCGCCCTCGGTCTCGACAAAGATGAGTTCCTGCGGATTCTCAGGCCTCACGCCAACCGGCTGGTCGACGGCATCCGCACCCGGGTCAAGCCGGACGGCCGGCCGGACCTCGACCTCTGGCCGGCGCTGCAGTCCCTGGTGAGTCGATTCCCCGATCAGGACGCCGCCGTGAAGTCGTAAGCGGCGGGCGGACGATATGGGCGGCCCTGCGGGACGACAAAACATCCCGATTCATCGCGGTGTCGAGCGAAGCCACCGATCCAGGAACGCCAGGCCCGTTTCCAGTTGAAGTTCATGCCCGCCTTCATGCAGGTCGAATGTCATTCGGTCGCCGATGCCCAGTCGGGCGTAATGTTCGCGGGTCGTGGCGAAGTCCTCCTGGACGTGTGTCCAATCAGCGATCGGGTCGCGCTTGCCGGTCTGGACCATCAGCGGCCGGGGGGATATCAGCGAGACGATGTCGGTGTCGGCGAACTCGGTCAGCCAGCCCCGCAGAAATGCGTGCTCCTCGGGTGAATCGAGGAAGCAACTGTAGAGCTTGCTTGGGATGGCCATCTTCTCGCCGCGGCGGTTGAACCAGGCGGACACGATGCCGACGCGGATTCGCGGCTCCAGCGGCATCCAGAAAAGCACCTCCCGCCCGCCGAGCGATACGCCCCAGGCGGCCACGCGGTCGGCGTCGATGCGTGGATCGGCCAATACCTCGTCCAGCAGTCTCTGCAGACGGACAAACTCGATGCCGGTGAGGGTCATATTCGCCAGGCGGCACAGACGTTCCAGGCGATTGCGTATGTCGGTCGAGCGGATATTCAGCGGGGCCAGGACGGCGTAGCCGTCCTCGACCAGGCGGCGGGCGTACGCGTGATAGATCTTCCCCTGCTCCAGGCCGAACATCCCCTCCGGCGAGCCGCCCAGGCCGTGCGGCGCGATGACGAGAGGAGTTTCACCACTTGAAGGAGGGATAACGAGGACAGCCTCGGCCTGGATCGGCCCGAGAGGCAGAGTCAGCCACTCGGCCTTGAGATCCGACAGGGGCTCGTAAGGCCGGCGCTGCAGCGGGCCGGTGGCGGAGAATTCCGGCGGATTCAGGATGGCTCGCCATCGCTTGCGATTGGGCTCGACGCTTGCCTGGAAAGCCTCCGGGGTGGAATAATCTCGTTTCCAGGCCTCCTTGGCGCGTTCAGCATAGCCGTCGACCAGCCAATATCGCAGGTACATCTCGATTTGATTGTTGTAACCCGTGTCGCGGAGGTCCTGTGCCGCTTGCCAGGTGGTCTCCGGCTGAGTGGTGATGGATTGGCCGTCCGCGAAGTCCGCGGCACCGCACAGCATGATAACCGTGCTCAGATAAGCCTTTCGTTTGCGCAATTTGATTCACCTGGAATGGCGCGCCGGATTCGGGTCGACGGCAGATGATATCCGATTCCGGGAGATGCCGCTTGTTCTCCCCGCGATGCGGCTGCTTTGCCAAATGACGTGATTGCATCTATCCTGAGGTTCGTCGGCCGCGCATCGCTGAAAGGCCGCCGCGCGATCATCATCCATTCTCGGAACAGGGCGGGAAGGTGTCCACATGACAATGCAAGAGCTGTCTCTTCGACTGATTATGGCGACGTTGATCTCAGCCTCGCTTTGCGCGACAGCCGCCGCGGCTGAACCGGAAAATACCCGGGCCGCCGACTGGGTCGGACGATACGCGTTCCATCCTCCGCGGGCCGAAGACTCCGGCTTGAGTTCTCCGAGCGAACAGTCGTTGCCCGCCTTTGAGGTGACTCCGGCCGCGGACGGGGCGCAACTGGTTCGCATATCCTTGCCTTTCGCGCCGGGGATTTTTCCGGATGAAGCCGGTCTGAAGGTTCAGGTGAAAGGCCGGGAGATAATTCCGGATGTTGACGTCCTCACCTTTCATCCCGGTCGGCCGAGATGTGTTCGCCGTGCGATGGTCACGTTCATGTATGAGTTCCCGGATCGCCAGGCGGTTGTTTTTGAGCCGATATTGTCCGCCGACCGTGCGAGGCAGCCCCGGCCGACCTCGCAGCCCGGAGATTGCGCGTTCCGCGTGGGCGACATGGACGTTCGGATCGACGCGGTGGGCGTGGAGATTCGCGGGCAACACGGGCGATTGTGGCGGGCGGAGTTGATCGCCCCGGCGCGAAAGTGGACGGTCGCGCCGACGGCCGAGGTGATCGCGCGGGGCAACTACTTCGTGTGGGCCCGCCTGCTGGTGCCCGACGAACATTGGCCGAGAATCATCGAGGTGCGCGCGGACGCACTGGGGACGGTGGCGATTCGCGCGCACGTGCAGCGGTTGGAGCCGACCGAGCACGTGGTCGCACGGGCGCCGGACATCGGCTGGCGGATCGACGGTCCGACGGTCGAGGCACTTCGAAGCGGTGGTGTGGAGAAGAAGGCCGGCGACGGCCGATTGGAGCACTCTTTTGCCAAAGGCGAGCCGGCCATGCTCCTGGCGGGCAATGAACGTCTTGACTTCCCGGACGCGCACCTGTTTCGCCGGGGATGGCTGATGGTGGAAGGCACCGGCGATCGCGCGGCGATCGAGTATCTGCGTTGTCGAACGTCCGAGCAGGTGCCCATGCAGTACGCCGTGTGGCGGACGGCCGCGTTCGTGGTCGGGCCGAGGTTAAATGCGCCGTGGAACGCCCTGCTGGAGCCTTCGCACGCGACGCGCATCGCGCCCGAGGCGTTCGACGCGATCTACGGCAGCGGTACTCCTCCGGACCTGTCGCCGTGGGGACTTCTGGACGCGGTGAACCGGTATCACATCGACGCGATCGCCCGGAGCACGCTGCCCGGCGACGATTTCGGGAACGTCAGCAGCATGCCCACCAGCGGCGTGTACGGGATGAACCGGCTGAACCATTGCCCGCCGATCTTCGAGACGTACTACCGCACCGGCGACGCCCGGGTGCGCCATGTCGCTCTTCATTGGTGTGAGAACTATCACGATCTGAGCATCTGGTGGGGCACGACGGGCAACCGGCGTTTCGGCGGGACGCGCTACAACAACGCGTCGCGGCACGACAAGAGCGTGCCGGCCGACCCGGATTTCATGTGGCGGTCGAACTTCTCGGTCGATTTCTGCACCAAGGGGATCGACTCGTTCCTCTATGCCTACGAGGAGACCGGCGATCCGCGGATGGCGACCGCCCTGCGCTGGCAATGGGACTACGCCCGCCAGGAGGTGCATGCCTACCGCGAGTGCCGAAACATCGGCGACGTGATGGACTTCGTACGGTTGTATCGGTTCACGGGGGACAGGTCGTGCCTGGAAGAAGCTCTGCGGCTGTTCCGGGAACTGCGGACGAAGCTGTGGGATAACAATCTCTTTTCCCAGGGCGGGGAGCCGCCCAGCAGCGATCTGACCTTTATCGAGGACGACGCGGACGGCTCGAAGTACGGCTACGCCAAGCCGTACATCATCGGTTACGCGCTGCTGGGCCTGCCGGCGCTGGCCGGCTACCTCCCGGAAGAACCCAGGTTGCACGACGTGGTCCGGGCGGTGGCGGATTTCCAGGCCGGCGCCCAGAACCCGGTGGGCGGCTGGGCATACCCGCACCCGCGGTCGAGTGGGGCGAGCCTCTCGATCGCGATGGAGTGCGCCGTGCAACTGTCCCGAGCGGCGGCGTATCTCGAGAGCCGGGGCGAGAACATCGAATCCCTGCTGGACGCGATCGAGCGCGGTCTGCGGCAGCGCATCCTGGCCTGGGAGCGGAAGGGTAAGTTCATCCTGGGGCTCGGAGGATGGGAGGCGGCGGCCGGCCTGCTCAAGGACGGCAAGCGACTCTCGGAAATGTACCGCACGCCCGAGGATCGCGACCGCAGCCGGGATTACACCGAGGGCCAGTTGAGCTTCGGCGACGCTCCGCCGGAGGGAGTGGTTTATTTCTTCGAGGTGCTGAAGTTCTACCTGTCGCATCGACCGGCTGAACGGCTGTTCCACGCCAACGAACCGCTTCAGAAAGTGCTGGCCCGGATACCGGCGGACAATGCCGCGTATCAGGCGCCCGAGCCGTCGGGCGAGTACCTGCGATATGGACTGGCTGAGCAGTTGCCGACGTTCCGCGAGCATTTGCTCCAGCGGCTGACGTTCCCGATGGCGTGGGACCCGGCGAGCGGGATGGATTACGCGACATGGCGCCGACAGGCCCGCGCGAAAGTGTTCGAGTGCCTGCTGGCACCCCCGCCGCGGGCGGATTTCGCGCCGGTGGTGATCGGGCGCGAGGATCGCGGCTCGTACGAGGCCCGAAAGGTGGTCTTCAACGTGTCCGCGGATTGCCGAATTCTCGCTTACCTCCTCGTACCCAAGGGCAAGGGGCCGTTCCCGGCCATCGTCGCCCTCCACGACCACGGAGCGTTTTTTCTGATCGGCAAGGAGAAGATGGTTAGGCCTTTCGACGTGCGGCCGGAGATCGTCGAGACGGCCCGGGAGTGGGTGGAGAAGACCTACGGCGGGCGGTTCGTCGGCGACATGCTGGCCGAGCGTGGTTACGTCGTGTTCAGCGCGGACGCGCTGTTCTGGGGCGACCGCGGGCGGAAGGAAGGCGTCGACTACAACCAGCAGCAGGCCCTGGCCGGCAACCTGCTGCAGATGGGAACGACTTGGTTGGCGACGATCGCGTGGGACGATATCCGGTCGGCCGAATTCGTGGCTTCGCTGCCGGAGGTCGACCCCAGGCGGATCGGTGCGATCGGGCTGTCGATGGGTTGCCATCGGACCTGGATGCTGCACGCGCTGAGCGACCGGGTCGCGGCCGCGGTCGGCGTCTGCTGGATGTGCACGACACACGCCCTGATGACGCCGGGCAACAACCAGACCAAGGGGCACTCGGCCTACTCGATGCTGCCGCCCAATTTGCGGAACTTCCTGGATTATCCCGATGTGGCGTCGATCGCCTGCCCCAAGCCGCTCCTGCTGTATGATGGCGGGGAGAAGGACAAGCTGTTTCCGGTTCCCGGCGTGGATGAGGCCTACGCCCGGATGCACAGGATCTGGGACAGCCAGGGAGTCGGGGATAGACTGTTGACCAAGCGCTGGGACCTCGGGCACGTGTTAAACGTCGAGATGCAGGAGGAGGCGTTCGGCTGGCTGGACAGGTGGCTGAGGAAGCCGACATGAGGTGTCGAGAGCATTCCATTGAAATGGCCGGGAACAACACGGAGTTCCGGAGAGATCTATCAGGTGATACCTGATCGCTGATTCGACGGAGGCAAAGATGAAACGCGTTTTTCTGCTGGGGCTGACGGTGCTTGCGACGGGCATCGGCGTCGCCCGGGCCGACTGGAAGGTCGAGGGCGCCGCGTGGCGGCCCGACGCGAACCCATTCGCCCGCAAGCAGGTCTGGGAGCAGTACATCTGGAAGGAGGGGTGGGACGATCCCGAGCAGTTCTACCCGAAGCACTTCCAGCCCGCGGGCAGCCTGCACGTCGTGCTGCGGAACGTGACCGCCAGGCCGATGCGGCTGCAACTCACGCACGTTGACGGCAAACCGGTGGGCGAGCTGGCGACGACGGCCGAGCGCATCGGCCCGGTGATTTATCAGTGGATCGAGCCCGAGCAGGCTGCGGCGGGCGGGTGGACGGAATGCATCGTCCGGCTGCGATTGGCGCCGACGGCGGATGTCCGGCTGACGTTCCAGGCGGATGCCGGCGGGTCGTTTGACGTGCTCGTGCCGATCAAGCCGCGCCGCATCCGGATGGAAGCCGTCGCGTTTTCACCAAATATCGATCGGGCATACGTATATCTGCGAGCCCTCGACGGTGGGCCGATCGCTCAAGCGATCGTCGAGTTGGACGGCAAGGCGATTGAGCAGGGCGTGCGGCGAATGGACGGGCCTGCCGATGCCGGGCTGGCATTATTGGAAGTGCCGCTGGCCCCGGCGTGGGAGGCCGGATCGTGTCACCTGGTCCAGATCACGGTGGTCGGCGTCGACCGTCTGGTTCAGCCGATCCGGGCGTGGGACCATTTCTTCATGATCGGCCTGTGGGGGCCTCATCCGAAGGAGAAGGCGGCCGAGGCCAAGGCTCACGGGATCAACAGCTATACCACGCATGGGCCTTTCGACGTCCTGCACGAGCTCGACATGAATTACATCCTGGTCGGCACGCCGGGCGGCGGGCGTCCGCGGACGGCGCAGCAGAGCGGCCGGGTGTGTTACTACAACAAGGATGAACCCGACGCCCACGACGCGATGGAGATCAAGACCCTCCCACTGATGGAAAGGCTGGGCGTGAACGCCACGCAACAGGTCATTCCGATCATCCGTCAGCAGCGGGCTGCCGACGCAACGACCCCGAACCTCGTGCTCATCAACAACACGTACAAGCCGTTGAACTGGTACGTCTACGGGCAACTCGGCGATATCACCGCGACGGACCCGTACGTGCCGATCTCGGCCGAGCAGCTCGAGCGCGTTCCGTGCTCGCTGGCCGTGGCCCGCGACGCGTGCAGCCCGCACCCGCTGGTGGCGGTGATCTGGGCGACCGGCAACACCGGGCACCGCTGGAGCCAGCGCCCGCCGACGCCGCAGGAAGAACGAATGATGGTCTTCTATGCCCTGGGCAGCGGGATCAACGGCCTGGCGTACTTCGCGGACATCGGCATCGTGGCCGAGGGCGGCAAGTTCCTCGCGCTGTCGGAGAACAAGGAGCTTTGGGAGGAGGTCGGGCGGATCAACAAGGATGTGGCCGCTCTGGCCCCGTACCTGTCGATCGGCTGCCCGCTGCCGAACCCGCCCAGGCACGAGGATGTGTGGATTCGATCGTTGCTCTGTGGTCCGGAGGCGATGGCGACCGTCGTGGTCAACAGGGGGCACGAGATCGGCTTCAACACCGTGAACCACCACGCCTTCCACTTCCCAGCGCGGGACGTGGAAATCGCGATTCCTCTGCCTGCCCATCTGCGGCAATGCCGGGTTCTAGAGGTAAAGGACGGCAGACTGGTTCCGATCGCGGCGGAGATCCGCGACGGGCAGGCCCACCTGAAGCTGGACGTGGTGGACACCGCCCGGGCGTTCGTGTTCACGCCCGCGGTCGCAACGAGCCGGCCTTGAGATCGCGCCGATAACCCGTGTGGCACAGGCGTCTCTCCGGCGCAACTTCCGGTTTTCATACTTCAATCAGTGAACAGGAGGCAACGGAGGGATCGGAGTATTCCTTCTCCGTTTTCTCCGCCGCCTCTTGTTCAAATACTTACGAGATTCATGCCTTGACCGAGTACTTGATCGCGCTGATGTCGACCTTTCCGTGCTTGACGTCGAAGAACGGCTTGCCGTCTTTCACGCCGACCGTGCCGTAGCCGCCGGCCGTGGCGAAGAAGCTGCGGAAGTCCCCCTTGATCCTGGGACTGAGATACAACGTCTTCTCGACGGCATCGTAGCGTGCGCCGGCCAGACCCTGCAGCAGGCCGTACGACGACATCGCACGGGCGTACCAGTGGCCGCACTCGTACTCGTTGAACGGGTTGCGGACCCGCCCGTCGTAGCGGTCCCGGCAGACGCGAACGATGTCCAGCCCCTCGTCGACGCAGCCCATCAGCAGCAGGTGCGAGGCGACCTGGTATTCGATGCCGGTCCAGACCTCGTTGCTGTAGACGAACGGAAGCGACAGATCGCCGCCGCGGGGCCAGGTGCAGAGCAGCAGTCCGCCCTCGTTGCCGGCGGCATACGTCGGCCGCTGCGGGTTGGCATGCGCGGACAGGTCGTGCTTGAGGTTGTACTTGTATATCGATCGCAGATGGCTGATGACCTTGTCGCGGTCCAGCACGTCGCCGACGCCGCAGACCGCCGCCAGCCACAGGCCCAGCACCCCGTCGGAGATGCAACCTTCCCCGTACTGGTACTTCGGCCCTTCCTTGGCGATCAGGGCGGCGGCCTCCGGAGGCTCTTTCGAGTCCAGAGTCGGGTCGGGGGCGTTCAGGCCCTTCCACTGGATCTTCTGGATGAAGTACTCGCCGTTGTAGAGCTGCTCCTCGAGGAACTTCTTCCCGTTGGCCAGCAGGTGCTCGTACAGCGTGACATCGTCGCCGAGAGCCTTGCCCATCTTGATCGCGGCGGCCAGGGCGCCGAGATAGAAGCTCGAGCACATCCCGTTGGGGCCCCAGAACTCGATGTCGTACGTGTTGTGGTGCGGCTCTTCGAGCACACCCTTGTGCCGCGGGTCCCAGGTTTCGATGCAGTAGCCGAGGCTCTGCTTGACCTTGGGCCACAGCCCGCGGAGCCAGTCGGTGTCGCCGCAGGTCCGCCACTCGCGATAGACCTTCATGATGCCGCCGAGCTGTCCGTCGGAGGCGGCGTGGAAGTCGTGCTTGGTCGGCCGGATGGGCAGCGACGCACGGAACGCCTGGTGGCCCTTTTCATCCTGCGAGACTTTGAACTCAGTTTCGCGCAGCGAGCGCTCCAGGCTCGGGAACAGATGGCAGACGGCCTGAGCGTAGTTCCAGACGTGCGTGCAGGTCCCGTGGCAACAGCCGCTGCCGTCGGAGCAGCCCTCCCAGCCCCAGAATCGGCCGTCCGATTGCCGCAGTGCGGTGGGGGATTTGAGGATGGTGAGGTTGGCGGCGACCGCCTCGGTGACCTCCGGCGGCAGTGTCGAGTCATACAGACAATCGCTGAACCGTTTGCTGCGATTGCGCAGTTTGTCGTAGTGTTCCTGCCAGTAGGCGGCCACGTCGTCGATGCCTTTGAAGCGTCCGGCGTACCAGGGGACATAAAAGTTGTTCTTGTACTCTTCGGGCAGGCTCTCGGGGTCCTTGCCGACGCGCAGGCTGGTCTTGCCGACGTACCAGGAGAGCTGAAGGGTGACGGTCTTGTCCTGGCCGGCCGCAAGCCGCAGCGGGACGAAAAGGCTCGCGCCGGGCGAGGGTTTTCCGCTGTCGTAGGGCGACTGGTCCTCGCAGATGCCGTCTTGCACCGCTTTCCATGCGATCGAGAGCGGATCGAACCAGCCGCCGCGGAACCATCGGCAGCTCACCTTGGCGGCCGGGTCCGTGACCGAGGCATGAAAAGCCCCCTCGTTCCAGGGATTCTTGTCGTTGCCGGTGTCGCACAGGACGAAGCCGCGGTCGCACGAGCGAACGCAGGGGTTTTCCACCTCCATGAAGTTCTTGGTGTTGAAGGAGAACACCGCCTCGACGGGCTTGTCCGAGGTATTCACGAACCGGTACTCGATACCGGCCATCGGCAGGCTGGCGCTGTCGGGGTCGCCGGGCTCGAAGGGGCTCCAGCCGGCGATCTCGACCTTTACCGGCAGGCTCGGGTCGGTCAGGGTGATCATGCCGAAGGGGAAGCGGGCCTCAAACACGGCTTCGGCGAATCGAGGCAGGCCGAAGGTCCGGCTCCTGCCTCCGCCGTTGCCCGAGCCCGACGTGCCGAACAGCTTCCAGGTGCGCAGCGGCCCTTCCACGACCCGCGCGGTGTTAGGCCGGCCCTTGATGCAGATCGCGGCGAACGTGCACGGCTCATTGAAGATGTCCGGCTTGTTGCGGATGGACAGGTGCGACAGGGCCCCGGTCCCTTCGAGGCAGATCATGCCCGCCCCGATGCCGCCCAGCGGGAACGCGACCCGGTCGAGGTATAGACCGGTGTACGGCCCGTTGTACGCCCGCTCCTGCTTCCGGGCATGTATTTTACAGCCGACGGGCGCGGGTGCCCCCGGCGCGTTCTGGGCCGAAGCGGGAAGAGACTCGATGGAGCCGGCCGCCCCGATGGCCCCGGCGGTCGCGACCGATTTCTTCAGAAAATCCCGACGCGGCATCGACTGGTTGCCCGGCTGACGCGGTTCCATAGATCGCCTCCTGGTTTTTTTCTGGACGGGTTGTGGTGCCGAGGTCGTGGCCGATCCCGCCCCGCGCAGGTGCCCGGCCGGCAACCGCGAGCCCGCATTACACGGCAATCGCGGCACGTTGTCAATTTCACGGGGGCGCTAAGGGAGTTTATTGCGGTGATGCGCCGCAAACCGGACCGCCTGCGGAACGATTGGAAAAACGGGTTTCCAATGTCTCATCGTCTCATCTTCTCGGGCGTGTTTATAAGAAGACAGCGAAGGAGGCAAAGGGGGCGGATGACACGCGCAACCAGTGATTTCCCGACGGCATTGCCATCTTTGCTTCCTGCCGTAATCTGTTGGATACTATCGCTCGGCTACGGGTTCGGGAAGTGGTCTCCGACGGAATCAAATCGAGCGGGAGCGGGACGGCCATGAGTCAGCAGGATCGTGTTCTTCAAGTAGGGATCGTCGGGCTGGGGCATCTTCATCCGCGTCTGTACATGCCGTTGTTCGAGGCGCTGCCGACCACGAAGGTGGTCGCCGCGGTCGAGCCGGACGTGGGGCTGCGCGACGCCTTCTGCCGGGACTTCGGCGTCAAGGGGTTCGGGGCCGTCGATGAGATGCTCAAGGCCCGCAAGCCCGACGTGGCCGCCATCTTTCTGCCCCACGCGGACTGCCCGGCGGCGGCCGAGGCGTGTGCCCGGGCGGGCGTGCACCTGATGGTCGAGAAGCCGATGGCCGCCGACTCCGCGGGCGCGGAGCGCATCGTCCAGGCGGCCCGACAGAACAAAGTAAAGCTCACCACCGGCTACTGCTGGCGGCTGCACCCGGTGGCGGGCGAGTTCAAGCGGCTGATCCGGTCGGGCGCGATCGGCGATCCGGTCGGCGCCGAAGGGCGATGCGCGGCCGGCCGACTCACACGCTACATCGACGGCCACTCGCCCTGGATGCTTCAGAAAAATCGCTCCGGCGGCGGACCGATGTACAACCTCGGCGTGCACTGGATCGACCTGTTCCGCTGGATGCTCGAGGACGAGGTGGTTGAAGTCACCGGCCGAAACGTCAAGGTCAACACGCAGTACGACATCGAAGACAACTCGTTCGCCCATCTGAAGTTCTCGCGCGGCACGGTGGCGGCCCTCGACATCAGCTACACCGTGCCGGACTCGTTCCCCTACGGGCGCGACCTGTACCTGTCGGTTCGCGGGACGCGCGGGGCGATCTCGTGGGCCCCGGCCTACGAGGGGCAGAAGGACGAGCTGTTCGTCTGCAGCGATCATCCCGATTTCGGCGGCTCACCGCGACGGGTCCAGTCGTTCGAGCTTGCCCCGGTCAAGGGTTACTCCGGGATCATGGGGCTGGAATACGTGCGCGGTTTTGCCGAGGCCGTTCTGAGCGATCGGCAGCCCGTCATCGCGGGCGAGGAAGGCGTGGCCGCACTCAAGGTTGTCGAGGCGGTCTACGCCAGCGATCGCGAGGGGCGCAGAGTCACGGTTGCTCGCTGATCCAGGCCTGCATGGAGACGAAACGATGAATCGACGCGAAGTACTGGGGCTGATGGGCACGACAGCCGCGGCCGGGCTTCTCCTGGGCCGCTCGAATGTGGCCAGCGGCTATCCGGTCAACGAGACGATCCGCATCGGATGCATCGGCACGGGCGGGCGGTGCCGGATGCTCATGAATACGCTCAAGAAAATGACCGGCGTGCGGGTGACGGCGATCTGCGATGTCTGGGACAGCGCGTTGAACACCGCCAAACCTCTGGCCGACGCGGATGCGCTCGCGACCGGGGACTACCGCGCCGTGCTCGACCGCAAGGACATCGACGCCGTGCTCATCGGCTCGCCGGACCACTGGCACGTTCCGATGACCGTCGCGGCGTGTGAGGCCGGGAAGGACGTATACGTCGAGAAACCGCTCACCCACGGACTGGCCGAGGGGCAGGAGGTCATCGACGCGCAGAACAGGAACAAACGCATCGTACAGGTCGGCATGCAGCAGCGATCGATGCCGCACATCATCGAGGCCCGAAAGATCGTCCAGGCCGGTACGCTCGGACGGATTCACAAGGCTCACCTCACCTGGAATCGCAACGCGGGCAAGATGGCCCGCGCTCCGATGGGCGTCGATCCCAAGACCGTGGACTGGAAAGCCTTTCTCGGGTCCGCCAGGGATCAGCCGTTCGATGAGTACCGCTTCCGGCACTGGCGCTGGTTCTGGGATTTCGGCGGCGGCATCCTGACCGACCTGATGGTTCACTGGCTGGACGTGGTGCACTGGATCTGCGAGGTGGATCATCCGGCTGAGGCGGTGACGATTGGCGATCACTTCGCCGCCAGGGACCTCTGGGAGACTCCGGACACGATCCAGACGTTGCTGCATTACCCGGACCGCGCACTGGAGGTGTATTTCGAGGGCACGTTCGTCAACGCCCGCAACGGCGCGATGGTCGAGTTGATGGGCACTGAGGCGACGCTGTACTTCGATCGCGGCCGGTTCGAACTGCACCCGGAGCGCGGCCGCGATATCCAGCCGCGGGAGATGATCCTCGGCGATGGCCCGCGGGGCGCGGATTTCTACGCAAAGCCGGACGCCGACTTGCTGCACCTCTCGAACTGGGTTGAGTGCATGCGCAGCCGCAAGCCGCCGTGTGCCCCGGCCGAGGCGGGCGTCAGCGCCGCCTCCGGCGCGCATCTGGGCAACCAGGCGTATCGCAGCGGCCAGACCGCGCGATGGAAAGCATAAGGGTCTTTAACACAAGGGTCGGTTGAAGTTCCCGAGAAAGTGAATCACAACAACGAGGTCGCAATGGAGCATCGACGCATCTTGTGTCTTCGTGCGATGGTTGTGGCCGGCTTCGTGCTAACGGTAGCGACTTCGGTTGCCAGCCAGACCAGCCGGCCTTCCACGTCGCCGGACGATTCAACCGAATGCGGTATGACCTTTCTGTTCCACGACGATCCGAGGTTCATCGCGGGGTTGCGCCGGCACGGCCTATTGCGGGATTACGGATATCGGATTCACAACACCGGCTTGGACCGGCGACCCTTCGGCGAACGGTGGATCGACAGCCCGCTGCTGGCGGAGGCAAGGCGTTCGGGCCGGCCATTCTACATCGACCGCATCGCCGGCGGAATGCCCTTTCAGAGTCTGAAGGGGATCGAACAGGTCGCCGCCGGCGTAAAAGACGACTCACGTTTCCTCGGTTTCCAGCTTCACGAATGGGGCAATTCGCCGATCCACGACTACCAGCGGGTCGGCGAGTTGCTGCTGAAGAAGGGGCTGCCCTTTTCCCGCGAGCATTTCGCCGAGTATGAGGGCCGCACCGAATCGCCGTTCTTCGGGGGCGGAGATTTCGACATCTACGAGACCGTATACAGGCCGCTCCACACGCAGAAGGACGCTGAGGAATACCACGCCGCCTATTTCCGCCGGATGTCCGAACTGACCGCCGGGCACTTGATGGCCGTCAACGGGTACTTTCAGCTTTATCACACGGCGTTGAAGCTCGGGGCCAGGAACGTGATGGCCGAGATCGGCAACCAGGTGCCGCTGACCGCCCTGCAGATCGCCTGCGTTCGCGGCGCCGCCCGGCAGCACGGCAAGGAGTTCGGCGTGTACTACGAGCCGTGGGGCGGCGCGCCGTTCGGCTGCCCGTGCGCGGTCGGCTGGTCGCCGTGGTTCCCCGGCGGGGGCAATCCGGACAACAAGGTGATGGGCTACAAGATCCGCCCGGAACTGGGCAGCAGTCGCTCGTTACAGAGACGACTCTTGTACTACGCGTGGCTCTCGGGCGCGAGATGGTGCGCCGAGGAGTGGGGCGTCGAGAATTACTTCAGCAACTGGGACGACTACCCCCTGACCGAGTACGGGCGGGTGGTCCAGGAGTTCATCGAATTGACCTCGAAGTTCGGACCGGCCGTGCCCATCGTACCGGCCGCCATCGTCCTGCCGCGGAATACGCCGATGATCGATCTGCGTTACGTCGGTGGCTACAGCGACCAGCTCTACGAGATGTTTCCGGCTGATGAGTTCCATGTTCGCATGAGGCATTTTGCCCTGCGGGTTCTGGGCGCCCGTCCACACCGAAACGGTTTCGACGACTTCAACCTGACGCCCTCGCCGTGGATCGGGTCCTTCGATGTCCTCTCCGCCGATGCGCCTGCCGACCTCCTGCGGAGATACGACCTTCTGGTTTACTTCTCGAAAGGCCGGCCCGCGCCTCCCGCCCGGCCGGAGCAGCGCATCCTGACCTACACCGGTACGGACGACGACGCTCGCACGTGCGTCGAGGCCCTGAGGCAACCGGCCGGCGACGTCGAGGGCGAGGTGGGCTGCGCGCGGGCTCACATCGCCGGCCGGGGGATCATGATCGGCCTGTTCAACAACCTCGGCGTCAGCAAGCGCGACGGCAAGGAAACGACCGACCCGGAGGCGACCCGAACGGCGACCGTGCGAGGCTTGCCGCCCAATGTCGATCTCCCTCTTGGTGAACAGTTTGCGACCCGGCGGGATCGCGACTCCATTGAGATCGCGATTCCCGCCGGCGAAATCGTTCTGCTGTTGATTCCCGGCGACCAACAGATGCGGTAGCCGGTTGTCGGCCCATATTGTGCCTTTATTGCTTGGAGGAGAATCACGGATGAAACGGGTCTTTGGCTCTTTCGGATGGCTTCTGTTGCTTGTGGCGGCGGGTTGTGCGGGACCGGCCACGCAGCGTTTCGACGTGGTGGTATATGGCGGGACGGCCGGCGGGACCGTGGCGGCGATCGCCGCGGCCAGGGAGGGGGCGAGCGTCGCCCTGCTGGAGCCGCGCCGGCACATCGGTGGAATGGTTTCCGGCGGGCTCGGCCAGACCGACCATGCCAACAAGGCGGTTATCGGCGGCATGGCCCGCGAGTTCTTCGTCCGCGTCGGCCGGCACTACAACGAAGACGTCGCCTGGCACTTCGAGCCGCACGTGGCTGAGCGGGTGTTTCGCGACTGGCTGAAAGAGGCCGGCGTGCGGGTGTTCTTCCATCAGCGTCTGGACAAGGTTGACAAGGTCGGCCGGAGAATCGAGCGCATTCGCATGGAGAGCGGCGCGGGGTTTGCCGCCCCGGTTTTCATCGACGCCACCTACGAGGGCGACCTGATGGCCCGCGCGGGAGTTGCGTACGTCGTCGGACGCGAAGGGCGCGACGAGTTCGGCGAGTCGTTGGCCGGCGTCGTGGAACGCAGCAGGTTCCACCAGTTCGACGTGCCGATTTCCGCTTATGACCGGAACGGCAAGCTCCTGCCCTGCGTGTACTCCGGCGACAAGGGCAAGCCCGGCCAGGGCGACAGGAAGGTCCAGGCGTACAATTTCCGCGTGTGCCTGAGCAATCGAAAGGACAACCAACTGCCCCTCCCCAGGCCGCCCGGCTACGACCCCGCCCGCTACGAGGTCCTGAAACGCTACTTTGCCGTGCGCGGCAAGGATCTGAAGATGAACGACATCACGATCTTCTCGTTGATGCCGAACGGAAAAACGGATATCAACAACCGCGGCCCGTTCTCCTCCGACCACATCGGCGCGAACTGGGATTACCCCGAGGCAGACTACGCTCGGCGGGAGGAGATCTGGAACGATCACGTCAATTATGTGCAGGGCTTCCTCTATTTCCTGGCTCATGACCCGTGCGTCCCGAAACACCTGCAGGATGAAATCAATAAGTGGGGCCTGCCCAGGGACGAGTACGCGGACAACGGGCACTGGTCGCACCAGCTTTACGTCCGCGAGGCCCGGCGGATGCGCGGCCAATATGTGATGACCCAGAAGGACATGCAGGAGGACCGCGTCAAGAGCGACTCGATCGGCATGGGCTCGTTCATGATCGACTCCCACCACGTGCAGCGGGTGGTGCTGCCCGACGGAACGCTGGAGAACGAGGGCGACATACAGGTGCCGGTCCAGCCTTACGAGATCCCCTATCGCGCCCTGGTCCCCATGCAGGCTGAGTGCGACAACCTCCTCGTGCCGGTCTGCATGTCAGCCACGCACGTGGCCTACGGCTCGCTGCGCATGGAACCGCAGTACATGATCATGGGCCAGGCGTGCGGCGTGGCCGCCGCCCGGGTGGCACGGGACAGCCTGGCCGCCCAGCAGGTGGACATTGCGTGGCTCCAGGAACGGCTCCGCGGGAAAGAGCAGATCCTCAGCTCGCCGGAGTCGCGGAAGCCCTGTATCAAAATAAGTTCGCTCCCCGGTGTCGTGGTGGACAATCCATCGGCTCAGTTCACCGGCACCTGGACGTTGTCAGCCGCGGTCGGGCCGTTCGTGGGCGACGACTATCTCCATGATGATGCCAACGGCAGGCAGGGAACCGTCGTTCGGTTCGTGCCCGCGCTGCCCAAGGCCGGAGCGTACGAAGTGCGCGCGGCGTACACCCCCTCTGCCAACCGGGCGACCCGCGTCAAGGTGAGCATCAACACCGCTGACGGCCTGCAAACCCGAACCATCAACCAGAAAAAGGCCCTGCCCTCTCCCCCCTTTCTGTCGCTGGGCACTTTTCAACTGAACACCGGCAGCGAGGCCTGGGTCGAGATCGACTCCGCCGGCGCCGACGGTTACGTGGTGGCCGACGCCGTGCAGTGGATACCCCGGCCGGCCAGGTAAGGCCGCATGTCCGCCGCATCCGATCCCCATGCGCGGGCGACGGTTCGTCGAACCGGGATAGTCACTCGGCGTCAATCGGATAACAGCCGGCCGGGCGTATCTTCCAGACTCAGGCCGGCGTTCCGCTCGCGCGTCCCGAGCAGCCCTTGGCCGAACAGATCCCGCTCAGATCGACTTTCAGCAGATCGCCTATATGCCGAACGTTCTCCGCCAGGCTCTCCTGCATCGCGAGTTCTTTTCGGAGGGCATCGTCGCGACTGAGTCGGCCGTATCTCGCAAGCGTCGCCAGGGTGAAGCCGTCCAGCGTAATGCCGGTGTCCTTCAGGAATTGGTGGTTGTCGAGGCAGTGCAGCGTGCAGTCGAAGCGTATCTCCCGGTCACCCGGCGCCTCCCATCCCACTTCCTCGCTCAGGGTCTTCATGAACGTAACCGGGGCATAATCGATATAGTCGTAAAGGTAGAACGGCTTCACGTTGCCCAGATCCCACGCGACCTCCATGTAGGGGTTGAGCCGCTGCCAAAACTTGCCCGCGCGGTTCTGGAAATTGTGGGCCACGCAATACATGAAGTGCAGGCCGAGGTGATAAAGCGTTCCGCACTTTCCGACAACGCCCGTGCCCCCGAACAGACGGCCGAACATGCGTTTGGCCGCCTCCAACCGCGCGGCGAACCGCCGTTGCCCGTACCCGTGGCTGGTCGACATGACCTGCGGGTTCAGGAAAACCCACGGGGAGTCCTCGAACGTCGTGGCCCCCCAGATGATCGCCGGGATGCCCCGTTCGCGGGCCACGCGCATGGCGAACGTCCGGAGGTCGTTCTCGCAACAGGCGCAGACGCTCTGAATTCTTCCCGCGCTCCGCGACAGGCGGAGGGCCTCGACGATCACCTTGCGGCGAAACGGACCGGCGTGTCCGACGACCAGCTCCACTCCGTACTTCTCGCAAAGCCGGGCGACATTGTGCTTGGCCATGTCAGCCACGAAGCCATGATCGAACGAAGCCGCCAGCGGCTTGAGACCCAGTTCCTTCACCACATAGTGAAGCGCGTAGCCGCTGTCTTTCCCGCCACTCAACGGGACCAGGCAATCGTAGCTGGAAGCCCCCCGCGCGGGCAGGTCTTTGACCATGGCGTCCTTGCCGCGAGGTTTCGGAATCTTGTCCAGCGTCTGCAGCTTGCGGCAGAAAATGCAGACGCCCTCCTCAAAGGTCACCCTCGGAAATGAGTCGGGGATGATACACTTCGTGCACCGTGTCATACTTGTTTATCCTCCTCGCGCAGGTTCGCTCTCGATGGACCGGATTCGACAGCGATATGCCGCGGTTTTCGCGGGGCGGAGGCCGATCCACCTCAAAATCCATTGTACTCGGCGAAGGCCCACAACGAAAAGGAGCTGAATCGAAGTGACGAGGCGCCGGGTCCGTGACGACAGTTTCAGACCTGCGGGGGCCGAAAACGCCTGCCTGCGGCAGTCAGGCAACAAACACCACGTGCCCGTCCCCGTTGTTGTCCGGGCGCGGATTGCCGGTTATCCCCATCGGACCAGCCCGACGTGGTATCGGGCGGCCATCTCGGGATGGTGCGGCAGGATGCGCAAGGCGTAGCCGTAGTGCCCGCTGTATTCGCACGGGATCACGCCCGTGTAGTTGTAGCTGTCGGCCGAGCCGTTCTTGCCCTCGCAGTGCAGCGGGGAGGAACTGCCCAGGGTGATCAGGCCGCGGGCGTCCAGCGGTCCGTAGTACAGCTCGACGGAAACCTCCTTGGGATCGAGCGAGCCCAGCCGGACTTGGGCCTTGACCGGCAACTGGTTGCCGACCATGGCGACCTCGGGCAGGTCGGCCTCGACCGAATTGATCTGGACGTCGTCCCACCGTTCGATGACCTTGCGGCGCCAGGCGGCGACGTCGCGGGTGATTTGGTAGCCGTCCTGCGTGAACCGATGCCAGCGCTCGGCGGCGGGCAGGTAGAACCGCTCGGCGTACTCGCGGACCATGCGGCTGGTGCTGAACACGGGGCAGCAGGACTGCATGGAGGACTTCATCATGGCGATCCAGCGTCGCGGCAGGTCGTCCGGCCCGCGGTCGTAGAACATCGGGACGATTTCCTTCTCGAGCAGATCGTAGAACGAGGCGGACTCCATGAAGTCCTGGTAGTCCTGGTTGCCGTAGATGCGTCGGTCGCCGATCGCCCAGCCGTTGGTGCTGTCAAACGCCTCCGGCCACCAGCCGTCCAGCACCGACATATTCAGCCCGCCGTTGGGGGTCACCTTCATGCCGCTGGTGCCGCTGGCCTCGTGGAGCTTGATCGGGGTGTTGATCCAGACGTCAACGCCCCAGACCAGCGAGCGGGTGATGCTCATGTCGTAGTCTTCGATGAACACCAGCCGGGTTCGCAGGTTGGGCCGCTTGGCGACCTGGATAAGACGCTTGATAAGTTCCTTTCCGGCCTCGTCCTTCGGGTGGGCCTTGCCGGCGATGATGAGCTGCACCGGCCGATCCGCGTCGGTCAGGATCTTTGTCAGCCGGTCCACGTCGCGCATGAGCAGGGTTGCTCTCTTGTAGGTGGCAAATCGTCTTGCGAATACCAGGGTCAGAGCCTCGGGGTCGAGGATCTCGTCGGCGGCATCGATCTCCGCCGGCGGCGCGCCGCGGGCGATAAGCTGCAGTTTCAGCCTGCGGCGACAGAACGCCACCAGCCGCTCGCGCAGCCGCTCGTGCGACCGCCAGAGCTCGGCGTCCGGGATCAGGTCCACCCGCCGCCAGACCGACTGGTTGAGCGGGTCGTCGGCCCACTGAGGGCCGAGGTACTGGTCGAACAGGTGGGCGACTTCGCTGGACAGCCAGCTTTGAACGTGCACGCCGTTGGTGATCGAGGTGATCGGGACCTCGTTGACCGGCACGCCGGGGTAGACGGCGCTGAACATCTTGCGCGAGACCTCGCCGTGGAGCTGACTGACCCCGTTGCTGAGGTGCGACAGCCTCAGGGCGAGTACGGCCATGCTGAACGGCTCGCTGGTGTCGGCCGCGTTGATCCGACCGAGCTCCAGCAGCCGCTGGATGTTGATGCCCAGCATGTTGCAGTAACCGGTCAGATACCTGGTGACCAGGGCGACGGGGAAGGTGTCGATGCCGGCCGGCACCGGCGTGTGCGTGGTGAACACGGTGCCTGTGGCGACGACCTCCCGGGCCTCCTCGAAGCTGAGGTTGTTGTCTCTCATCCGTTCGTGGATGCGCTCGATCGCGAGGAAGGCCGAGTGCCCCTCGTTCATGTGGCATACCGACGGGTCGATGCCCAGGGCGGCCAGGGTCCGCTGGCCGCCGATTCCGAGCAGGATCTCCTGACGGATGCGCATTTCCTGGTCGCCGCCGTAGAGCCGCCCGGTGATTTCGCGGTCCTCGGGGCGGTTGTGTGGTATGTTGGCGTCCAGCAGGTACAGCACCACGCGTCCGACCATGACCTTCCAGACGCAGGCGGTCACGTCGTGCCCGCCGATGTCGACGCGGATGGTCAGATGCTGTCCCATCTTGTCCCGAACCGGGGTGATCGGCAACTGCGAGAAGTTCAGTTCGGGGTAGTCCTCGAACTGGTAGCCGTCCTGCGTGAGGTACTGGTGGAAGTAGCCCTGGCGGTAGAGCAGGCCCACGCCGACCAGCGGCAGGCCGAGGTCGCTGGCGCTTTTGAGATGGTCGCCGGCGAGAGTCCCCAGGCCGCCCGAGTAGATCGGGAGACACTCGTGCAGGCCAAACTCAGCCGAGAAATAGGCGATCGTTCCCACGGGGCGGTCGCCGTAGTGCTTGTCAAACCACGTCGGCTGCTCCGAGTACATCTCCATCGCTTCCAGAACCCGTCGCAGCGAGGCGATGTAAGCCGGATCGCCGGCCAGACGATCCAGACGCTCCTGCCGCATCTGGGCCAGCATGGCCACCGGGTTGTGCCTCAGCTCGCGCCACAGGTCGAGATCCATGCGGCGGAACAACTCGAAGGCGTCCGGGTTCCATGTCCACCAGAGGTTGTAGGCCAGGTCGCGAAGCGGACGAAGGGGTTCCGGCAGCGCCGGCAGCACCATAAAACTGCGCACTTGAGTCATGGCTGGCACCTGACAAATCAATAATGACTGTATTCGGCGTCGGCATACCCCGGCCGACGTCGTCCAAATACGAAACAACTGGGGGCGGAGCCGTTCTCCTGCTCGCAATGTAGCATCGGCAAATCATCCGGCACTCTGGCGGAATCTGCAACTCTTTTGCCGGGCTGGAATTACCCCACCGTTGGAATCATCCCCCCGGCGTCCGAACCGGACGCGGGCTGGCATATAAGTCCATCGGGGAGCTATTGTTACGCCTGCCGGGCTCCGGGCCTGCCGTGCACCGCTCCGTTTCCGGTGGGTTCCGCATGGGCGCATCTGCGGCGAGACGGTTATCCGTCAGCTTTTCCATTGATAACCGATTCCCTCCCGGTTTATCCCCCAGGAAATCCGTGTTGGAGGTCCACGTCCGCGCCCTCCGTACGCGCCTCGCGCAGCCACCTCCCGGTTTATCCCCCAGGAAATCCGTGTTGGAGGGGGTGAGGGGAGCGCCTCGCCGGTATCGCCCCCTGTCCAGACAAATCTCACATTTCCCGACACTGTAGCGCCGTTACCGGGATAAGTTGACGATTCGGGATGTTTTGTGGCCCCGCAGGGACGCGATGATAATAGCC
>DATIKE010000464.1:0-5102 GCA_035477895.1 Phycisphaerae bacterium | reverse complement strand
CCGGATTCTCGGTGCGCGACAGACCTTAACCGGGGCTCATGGCGTTTTGCCCCCTGTGGGTGTGCCGACCGATCACCGGCGTATACCTTGCGACACCTGGGATCGTGTCCTATCCTAAGATCAGACTTCGCAGGCGGCCGCCAAGTGCACAAAGCATTAAGGCTAAGCGGTTCCGCCGCCTTCTGTCCAACTATGCGGAGAATAAGGATCGTTTTCAGGGGAGATGCAGATGCAAACCGCACGAATTACCTGCTACACGGGATTGTTCGGTCTGATTGGGGCTTTGATCGCCGGATGCCAGCCGGCCGGGCCATCCGCGAGCTTCGGCCGCCCCGCCGACGTGCTGCCCGCCTCGGCCGAGGTGCGGCGGCTGTTCGCCGACCCGCCGCGCGAGTACAGCAGCGGGCCGCTGTGGGTGTGGAACGATCTGCTGACCGAGGAACAGGTCGTCCGCACGCTGCGGGAACTTCGCGAGCAGCACATCCGTCAGGTGTGGGTGCACCCACGGCCGGGCCTGATGACGCCCTACCTGTCGGACGAGTGGTTCCGGCTGTGGAAGGCGGCGCTGGAAGAAGGCAAGCGGCTGGATATGAACGTGTGGATCTACGATGAGAACTCGTACCCGTCGGGATTCGCGGGCGGATTCGTTCCGGAGGCGATGCCGGAATCGCGCGGCCAGGGTCTGGGGATCAGCGATTCCAACGAAGCGCCGAAGTGGGCGGAGGACATCATCGCCATCCACCGCCTGGGCGACGCGGGTTGCGAGAACGTGACCGCCCAGGTGCGGGCCGGCAATGGACTGCCGCAAGGCAAATACATCATCAGCCGAGTCGGCCTCGCGCCGATCACCGCGTGGCACGGTCAGCACTTCTACGTGGACCTGATTCGCCCGGGCGTGACGGAGAAGTTCATCGAGTTGACGTTCGAGCCGTACCGCAAACACTTGGGAGACGAGTTCGGCAAGCACATTCCGGGGACATTCACCGACGAACCGAAGATTCAGCCGGCCGGCGGATTGGCCTGGACGCCGGACCTGCCGGAGCAGTTCAAGAACCGCTGGGGGTACGAGCTGACCGACTGCCTGCCAAGCCTTGCCCGGGAAGTCGGCGACTGGCGCCGGGTGCGGCACGATTACTACGCGACGCTGCTGGACCTGTTCAACGAGCGCTGGGGCAAGCCGATGCACGACTACTGCCAGACAAACCGGCTGGCGTTCACCGGACACTACTGGGAACACGAGTGGCCGAACTGCGGCTACGTGCCCGACAACATGTCGCTGTACCAGTGGTTCCACGTGCCGGGGATCGACACGCTGATGAACCAGTACAACGAGGGCACGCACGCGCAGTTCGGCAATGTGCGGGCGGTGCGCGAGCTGGCCAGCGTGGCCAACCAGCTCGGGATGAAGCGGACGCTTTGCGAGGCGTACGGGGCGGCCGGGTGGGACATCCGGTTCGAGGATATGAAGCGGATCGGCGACTGGCTGTGCGCCCTGGGCGTGAACACGCTGAACCAGCACCTGTCGTTCATCACGATCCGCGGCGCGCGGAAGCGCGACCATCCCCAGTCGCTGACCCCGCACGCGCCGTGGTGGCAGGCGTACCACATCCAGGCGGACTACTTCGCCCGGTTGTGCGCGGCATTGAGTGCGGGCGAGCAGGTCAACCACACCCTGGTCATCGAGCCGACGACGACGGCGTGGATGTACCAGTTGCACGCAAACCTGAAGGAGCTCGGGGATGTCTTCCAGAAACTGGTCGTGGCCCTGGACCAGCGGCAGGTCGAATATGACTTGGGCAGCGAGGACCTGATCGGCCGGTTCGGATCGGTTCACGACAAGCGACTGACCGTCGGCCGACGGTCGTACGACCTCGTCGTGATCCCGCCGATGACGGAGACGCTCCGCGGCAAGACCATCGATCTGCTGGTAGAGTTCCTGAAGAGTGGCGGCAGAGTCATGTGTGCGGGCCAGCCGCCGCGGATGGCTGATGGCCGACCGAGTGAACGTCTGGCCGCATCGATTCAAACCGGCGGCTGGCAACAGGTGGATGCCGCCAGGCTGTCGGAGATCCTGCTGGCCGAGGGCAGTGACGGGCTTTCGATTCGTCAGGCTGAAGGCAACGAAGGCATCGTCTACCACATGCGCCGCCGAATGGCTGACGGCGAACTGCTGTTCGTCGTGAACACGAGTATCGAACACCCGGCCGCAGGGACGATCGAGGCCTCGGCCGGCGGCATCGAGCGGTGGGACCCGCAGAACGGTTCTGTCAAACCTTTCATCTTCGAGAAGCAGGGCAGCGGAGTTCGTGCTTCATTCGACCTGCCGCCATGCGGGAGCCTCCTGTTGTTCATCTCGCGATCGGCGATCGAGTCGGCACCGGTGGTGCAGGAGACGGTCGAGACGATCGCACCCGCCGGTGGGCCGGATATCCGACGGAACGACCCCAACGTGCTCACGCTGGATTACGTGGACATCAGCGTCGGAAAGGAAAATCGGCAGAATATCTACTTCTTCAAGGCCAACGAGATGGCTTTCCTGGCTCACGGCCTCAAGGGCAACCCCTGGGATCGCAGCGTGCAGTTCCGGGACCAGTTCCTCAAGATGACTTTCCCGCAAGAGAGCGGCTTCACCGTGCAGTACCGGTTCACGATTGCCGGCGAAGTGCCGAAGGAGTTGTGGTTCGTACTGGAGAGGCCGGATTTGTACGCGATCACGTGCAACGGCCAACCGGTGACAGTATTGTCAGAGCAATGGTGGCTGGAGCCCAGCTTTGGCAAGATCGATGTCCGGACGGCGGCCAAGGTCGGCGAAAACGTCGTGACCTGCAAGGCGTCGCCGTTCAGCGTGTGGCACGAGATCGAACCGGCCTATGTGCTGGGTGATTTCGCGTTGGAGCCGACGGAAAAGGGTTTCGCAATCCGGCCGGCGTCGCCGCTGAAGCTCGGGCCGTGGAAAGAACAGGGTTTGCCGCTCTATGGCCATGCCGTGGCGTACAGGGAGCGGTTTGACATCGGCTCGCCGTCGGGTCGTTACGCCGTCGCGCTGTACAAGTGGTACGGCAGTGTGGCAAAGGTCGAGGTGAACGGCCGATTCGCGGGGTACATCCAGTGCCAGCCCTGGGAATGCGACGTAACGCCATTGATCAAGGCTGGGGCCAACGAAGTGGCGGTGACGGTCATTGGTACGCTGAAGAACACGCTGGGCCCGCACCACGGCAACCCGCCGGCGGGGCTGGCCTGGCCAGACGGCTTCCAGAGCGCGCCGGAAACCGGCCCGCCGCCAGGCAAGACTTACTCGACGTTTGAATACGGGCTGTTCGAACCTTTCGTGCTGAAGCAGGCGACCAGCACGAAGTAGAAGAATCGACAAGAAGGCAGAAGAAGATCTAAACCACAGATACGCTGAGAGTCTGAGGCGACGTGCATGCTCAAGGGCATTCAAGCCCGTCAATCGACAGCCGACGAGCCCGGTCTGCTCGAGGTCGCCGCGGACGCCCGCCGCGCGGGTTTTGACGCTGTCGAGCCTGTGCTTACCGGCGGCGGTTGCCTTTCGCTCGCCACGGATGACATGGCCGTCCGCCGGATGGGTGACGCGTGGCGAGGTGCCGGCCTGGCCGTCGCATCACTGGCCTGCCCTTTGCCGAACGACCGGCTGCTGACCACGGGAGACGAACAGGGGCGCCTGGAAGCACAAAGAATCATCGCGGCTGCCCTGGACCGGGCGGCGTGGCTGGGTGCATATACGATGGTTGTCGATGCCGGCCGGGGCCGCCCCGAACAGGAATCGCCGGGCCGGCAGGTCCGCTATGTTGATGCGATCAACGCACTGAACGGGACGCTGCGGACACTGGCGTTCGAGGCGGAGGCCCGGGCGGTGATTCTGGCGATCGAGAACCCGGCGGATGAGTTCCTGCTGTCGCCGGTGGAGATGCGGGATCTGATCGACGAGGTCGGCTCGCCGTGGGTGCAGATGTGTCTGAACGTCGGCCGGGTGCGGCGGCACGGTTGCCCGGCAGACTGGATCGATACGCTCGGCCCGCGGATCGTCGAAGTGCACGCCACGGACTGGCACGCGACCCGGCAGCGATGCTGCGCCCTCGGCGAAGGTGACGTCGACTGGCCGGCGGTGATGGCGGCATGGAAACGACAGGACTACCAGGGGCCGATCGTCTGCGAAGGCGGCGAGAACCCGGCCGACGCGGCCCGGCGGCTCAACGCGATACTGGCACGCACGTCATGAAGATCCTGCAGGTCACGATGCAGTTCGGGCGGTCGTACACGCAGGGCACGGAGCGTTACGTGGCCACGCTGAGCGACACGCTGCGGGCCCGCGGACACGAAGTGCAGGTGCTGGCGGGCGATCCGCTGCGACTGGGGCCGAAACAGAAGCTCGGCGAGCCGGTCGCGGGTGAAAATTGCCTGCTGTACTACCCGACGCGCGGGTGGATGACGGTGCTCGGCCTGCGGCCGGGACGGCTGGCAGCGCGGCTGCGAGAGCATCGGCCGGACATCGTCCACCTGAACACCCCGGCCCACATCGGGGTGGGGATGATGATCGCGTGCAATCGGCTGGGGATCCCCTGCGTGGTCACGGTGCACGACTACTGGTGGGTCTGCCCGAAGGGGACGCTGCTGCGGCCGGACGGCGCGTTGTGTGACGGCACGCCGGGATGGGCGACATGCGTGCGTTGTATGGCAGGCGATCACCCGCGCGGGTGGGTTCGGAAGCTGGCGGCCGTGCCGGTGCTGTCCGCGTGGCTGCTGATGAAGCTTTTCTCGGCCCGGGCGATGTGCCGCGGCATGACGATGGCCGATGGTTGGCGGTGGATGTGGCGGCGATGGTTCCTCATTCGGCAACTCGATTTGGCGGACTTCGCCATCTTTCCCTCCAAGGCGATGGCGATGGGTGTGGCGTCGCGGCTGTCGCATCGGCGGTGGAAGGTGATACCGAACGGGCTGCCGGCCGAGTGGTTCGAGAATCCGCGCCCCCCCGCCACTGCGGTCAAACCGCCCGAGGAGTTGACCATCGGGTACGCCGGCGCACTGGCGCCGCACAAGGCACCGCATCTGCTCCTGGAGGCGGTTCGACTGCTCGGCTGGCG
>DATIKE010000463.1:0-1538 GCA_035477895.1 Phycisphaerae bacterium | reverse complement strand
GGGGCGGGCGCCCGCCGCCGTATATGGGGCAGTCGGGGAAATGGTTGAAAGGGGTTGGAATTCGCGGCCGGGGACGGGAAGAAAGCGAAGCTCGGAGCACTCACGATGGCGGATTCATTTTGGTTGACGACCTGTGTCGTCCTGGTCCCCGGAATCCTTCTGGCGTCCTGGATTGATTATGCCCAGCGTCGCGTCCCGAACTGGTTGAACGCGGCGTTGGCGGCCGCGGGATTCGCGGCCCAGGCGTATTTTCACGGTCTGCACGGCGTGGCCCTGGGCGCCGCCGGTGCGGCCGTCGGTTTTGCGGTCCTGATCGTGCCCTGGCTCATGCATGGGATGGGCGCCGGCGACGTCAAACTCATGACCGCCATCGGGGTGTGGCTTGGGCCGTACATGACGCTGTTGTCCTTCTGCGTCGGGGCGGTCGTCGGCGGGGGCATCGCGGTGGCGATGATCGTCGGGTCGGGTCGGATGTGGTGCGCCTATGCGAACGCGACCACCATCATGCAGAAGGTGTCGGATCGGTCGACCGTGTTTTCTGAATTCGGGTCGGCCAAGAGTTTCGGCAGCACCTCGCAGCTTCTGCCTTATGGGGTGCCGCTGACCATCGGAACGCTGATCGTCTTCTTCGGGCAGATCTGTTAGCCCGAACCCGGCCCGTGGAAGGGGAAGCACCGCGGGCCGGCCAGGAGGTGGGAGATGAAGTCGGAGGGGAAACGAAGGAAGCAATTGTGGCGCCATGCGCGCACGGCCCGGCGGGGCGGCGCGGTGGTCGAGATGGCCGTCGTTTCGCCGCTGTTGCTCATGATGTTGCTGGGCATGATCGAGTTCGGGTACGTGTTCATGATGCAGCAGAGCATGACCAACGCGGTGCGCGAGGCAACCCGGGTGGCCACGCTGCCGGGTGCGACCGACGCGGACATCCAGAACCGGCTGGTGGGAGCCCTTGCGCCCACCGGCCTGAATGTGACCCCGGGCATGATCCAGATCACTCGGGCCACGATTCAGAACCCGGTGGTCAGCGTCCGCCTGCAGGTGCCCTACAGCCGCGTGACCCTGCTGGGCGTGCTGCCCTCGAGCCTGTTCTGCGGGTTCTTCAACGGCGGCCAGGGCGGCGGCGGAAGTATTGATACGAAAACCGTGGGCTCGACGTGCTCGATGCATCTCGAGGTCGCAAGTTGATGTCGTCCGGGCCGCGGCGGGGGAATCGTATCCCGGCCCATAGGCGATGAGTGTGAAACGTTGGAAGGGGGCTGACTCCCGTGCTCGGCCCCATCGGTTGTGCGTTGGCGGGCCGGGTGGTGCCCGGCCAGCTGGGTAGCCAAGGAGATGGTTATGAAAGGTCGAGCGATTATTCCATTGGCCGTGGGGCTCCTGGTGGGCATTCTGGCCATCAAGATCTTCGCGGATGTGTTGAGGAAGGCCAGGGGCGCCACATCCGGCGGCGAAATCGCCAAGGTGGTGTGTGCGAGTTCCGACATCGCTGCCACCTCCGAGATTAAGGAGGCGATGCTCGAGCTGCGGTCCGTGCCCAAGGC
>DATIKE010000462.1:0-4903 GCA_035477895.1 Phycisphaerae bacterium | reverse complement strand
CCGCCCAGTTTCGAGTGGAGCTGGCTCCGGGCGAGAGCAGGGACTGGGTCTGCGCCTATGGGTTGTGTCCCTACGAGGAATCCCAGCAACTTTGTTACCTGCAGCGGGTGCGAACGGAGGTGCTGTCCAACCCGGAGCAGTCGCGCGACGCGGTTCGTGCCGTGTGGGCGCAGCAGGTTTCCGCGCAGATGGCCCGCACGCCAAGTGAGGACGTCGATCGTTACTTCAACGTATGGTCGAAGTACCAGAATCGCAACCAGGTGAGGTTCTGCCGGGCGCTGGACAAGGTCGGCTACCGCGACGTGCTGCAAGACTTGATGGGCGTGTGCGATTTCGAGCCCGACGTGGTGCGCGACCGGCTGCTGCACACGCTGCGTTACCAGGCCGCCGACGGCCGGGCAGTCCGACAGTACGAGGCCGTCTCCGGTGCCGGGCAGGACATGCGGATGTACATGGATTCGTCCTCGTGGATCCCCGACACGCTGGTGAAGTACCTGCAGGAGTCGGGCGACCTTTCGATCCTCGATGAGGACGTGCCTTACTTCAATATGCAGACCCAGCAGCCCGACGACAAGGAATCCGGCACGGTGTGGGAACACGCGCTCCGGGCGGTGCGTTCGCTGGCTGAGAACACCGGATATCACGGCCTGTGCCGGATCGGATACGGCGACTGGAACGACGCGCTGTCGGGCATCGGCGGCGAAAAGGGCGTCAGCGTCTGGCTGAGCATCGCGTGCGTCCATGCCGCACGGCAACTTGGCGAACTGGCGGTCCACCTCAAGCGAACCGCCGAAGCCGACGAGATGCGGCAAATCGCCGGGGCGATGACGAAGCGAATCAACGACCACGCGTGGGACGGTCAATGGTTTATTTATGCGATCAACGGTGAAGGTAAACCGATCGGCTCAAAGGACAGCCCCGAGGGAAAGATCCACCTGAACGTCAACACATGGGCGCTGTTCACCGGCGTGGCGGCTGCCGGTGGGCGCGAGGAACAGGTTCTGCGGGCAGTCGAGACCCTGGCGACGCCCTACGGCCACCTGCTGCTGTCGCCGCCGTACAGCCTCGCCAGCCGGGCTGACGTCGGTCGAATCGCCGACCAGAAGCCGGGACTGTTCGAGAACGCCAGCATTTACCTGCACGGAGAATCATTCTACCTGTATGCCCTGATCGCCGCGGGCCGGGGTGATGAGTGTTATCGTCAGATGCTCAAGACGCTGTGTTCATCGATGGTCCAGGACATCGCCACCGGGCCGCGCCAGCAGCAGTCGAACTTTACCGTCGGCCCCGACCATCCCAACGCGGGCATGCAGTTGTTCAGCAACTTCACGGGGTCGATCACCTGGTTCCGCCGGGTGATCGAACGGATGCTGGGTGTGTGGGCGGACTTCGATTCACTGGTGATCCGTCCGTGCCCGCCGTCGGCATGGAAGGAGTATGAGGTATTCAGGCGGTGGCGCGGCCGGCGGATTCACCTGCGGCTGCGACGGTCGGGTCCGCCCGGCTGTCGGGTCAAGCTCAACGGCAAGAGCTATACCGAGCGGATCCCCTTCGCAACCCTGTCCGAGTCCGCAACCAGCCAGGTGACGGTCGAATTCGGCTGATCCGATGCCAAGACCACAGCGATCAACTCGAAATCAACCTCGCCAGGCCGACAGCGGAGCCGCCGCTCTGAGAGCAGGCGATCAGCCGGCGCCGGTCAAGAACATGAGCTTGTCGGCCGATCGATCTCTGTGGGGCAAGTGTTGGCCTTATTGTGTTCTGGCCGGCCTGACGGTCATCTTTTTCTTTCAGTTGCTGGTTTCCCCGTTAGACGAGCGGCTCGGCGGGATCGACATCATCCATTACTTCCAGTGGATCCATCAGTACATCCGCGATGAGTTGAGCGCCGGCCGTTTGCCGCTATGGAACCCCTACAACTATGGCGGCATCCCTTTCGCGGCCAATCCCCAATGTTCGGTTTTCTATCCGTTGAGCTGGCTCTACCTGCTTGTACCGGTCATCCACGCCCACAAGTGGATGATCGCCCTGCATGCATTCCTGGCCGGCCTTTTTATGCACTTGTACTTGCGGCGAGCAGGCGTGGGACAGACGGCCGCGACGGTGGCATGTCTGCCGTGGATGTTCGGCAGTTACTTCATGGCCAACGCGGCCGTCGGTCACCTCACAATGATCTTCACCATGACCTGGTTGCCGATTGCCCTGTACTGCTACGAACGGGCGTTGGAGTCCCGACAGACTCGATGGTTGTTCTGGACCGGATTCGTGCTCGGCGTGCAGATCCTGGCCGGCGAACCGCAGAACTGCTACTACACCGCGTTGCTGGTCAGCACATACGGCTTGATCCGGTCGATGGGGCGCGACGTATCGGATCGGGCATGGTGGCATCCGGCAAGGTTCGGCCGGTGGCTGACAGGGCTGGCTATTATTGGGGTGTTGGCCGTCCTCGCTTCCGGCATCCAGTTCTTTCTGACCGCTGAGTACCTGTTTCACTCCGACCGGGTGGCGAATACCTACGACTTCGCCACCAATCGTTCTTTTCCGCCAGGTAGTTTCCTGGGTTTCTTGATCCCGTGGTCGAGCGACGTGCGCGGCATGAGCTTCATCGCGGGCGAGAAAATTCTGTACGTCGAGACGAACTGGGAATTCGCCGGGTACATCGGCATCTTCACCCTGGTGCTGGCCGGCCTGTCGCTGAACGTCCGTCGCAATCCCCCCCTGCTGGCGGCCAAAGTGCTGTTTGCGGGCGCCCTGGTGCTCATGCTCGGGCGATATACGCCTCTGTATCACCTGCTGTATGCCGGGCTCCCCGGGCTAAACTTGTTCCGCATACCTGCCAGAGCGTTGGTGATTGCCGTCTGGGCCTTGAGCGTGATGGCGGCGTTCGGGCTCGACTGGATGATCCAGCCCGGCGAACTCCGCTGGCGGGCGGTTCGCTGGCGGCGGATTGCGATGGCCGCCCTGACGCTGGTGGGGATGGCGGTCATCCTGCAGGTTAGTTTCGGCGGGGTTTCCAAGCAGGTGCCCAAGACAGGTCGGTTCTGGGAGACGGTGTTTCAAACGATCAACCTGACCGACGTGGTCATCCTGGGACCGATCGTGTTGCCGCTGGTCGGCCTGCTGCTGCTGGGTCTACTGCCGCTCCTGCCGCGACGGGCGGTCATCGCGGGGGTCGCACTACTTGTGGGAGCGGATCTGTTCTGGGCGATGCCGGACTTCCACTTGCAGAAATACTCATCCGAGCGCGACGATCGACTGCAGGCCCTGTCGAGGCTTCGCTCCCAAATCGAAGCGGAGGGAAATCCCTGTCGGTTCGATGCCTCTCCGCGTGACGTCACAGCCAATCTGGCGCTCGCCGCCCGCGTGGAGAACATCAACGGTTACTGGCCATTCGCGCTCGGGAGGTTCTACCGGTTCGTGCATTGGATGCGCGGATACACCGCGCCCATTCAGGACCGACACCAGTTCAACGAAAGGATTTACGAAATTGAGAACGCCTTTCCCCTTCGGGTGATGAATGTTCGTTATGGCTTGCAGAAGAACTCCGCCACGGAAACGATCGAATGGCTGGAGAACCCGTGTTATCTGCCACGCGCTTGGTTGGTGGAACGGTTCGAGGTGATCCCGGACGAAGAGGCGGCGCTGCAGAGGTTGAAAGACCCCGCGTTCGATCCGGCGGCCGCGGTGCTTCTTGAGCGGGATCCCGGGATCCAGCTTGCGCCGTCGGATTCGCCGATCGGAAGTTGCACAGCCAGAAGAGTCGAGGGACCCGGTCTGGACATCCATACGGACACGGTCCGACCGGGGCTGTTGGTGATCAGCGAGACCTTCTACCCCGGATGGCGGGCATTCCTGGACGACAAGCCGGTCTCGCTGATGCGGGCCAACGACGTGATCAGCGCATTGTGCCTGCCGGCCGGCAAACATCGAATTACCCTTCGGTATGAGCCGCTCAGTTTCAAGTTGGGTTGTGCGGCGACGGGGCTCTCGTTGCTGGCGGCGATCCTGCTGCTGGTGACGGGAAGGCGGCGAGTCGCGGGCCGATAGATCACGCGCGGAGGAGTGTTTCATGTCGGAGATGATCTTACTCGGGCAGACGGATCTGAACGTGAGCCGGATCTGCTTCGGCTGCTGGCAGATGGCCCGCAACCAGTTCTGGCCGACGGTCGACGAACAGGCGATGCACGACGCGGTGGGCCGGGCCCTGGACCTCGGGGTGAACTTTTTCGATACCGCGGATGCGTACGGAGACGGCTTTGCCGAGGAATTGCTGGGGCGCATTCTGAAGGGCGTGCCTCGAGATAGATTCGTGCTGGCCGACAAGGTGTACCATCACTGGCTCGGGCCGCCGGGCTCGCCGCGGGTCGGCGACCTGTCGTATGAATACATCGTCTGGGAATGCGAACAGTCGCTCCGCCGTCTCGGGCTCGACCACATGGACCTCTATCAGGCCCATACCTTCGATGTCATGACTCACCCGGAGGAGACGTCGCGGGCTTTCGACAAGCTCAAGAAAGACGGCAAGATCCGTTACTACGGGGTCAGCAACTTCACCGCCGAGCAGCTCCGCTGTTTCCGCGGCTATGGCGATTACGACAGCGTCCAGCCGCGCTACAACCTGCTGGACCGGGCGGCCGAGCAGGACCTGTTTCCATACTGCATGGCCCAGAAGATCGGCGTGCTGACGTACAGTTCGCTGATGCTCGGGCTTCTCACCGGAAAGTTCACCGGCAGCGAAACCTTCGATGACGCCCGCGGAATGTCCCCGTTCTTCAGGGACGAGGAGTTCAAGCGGAACGTCGATAAAGTCAACCGCCTGCGGCCGATCGCCGAACGGCTCGGCAAGTCCGTCACCCAGGTCGCGCTGCGGGCGATCCTGGAGCATCCAGCGGTGAGCTGCGCC
>DATIKE010000461.1:0-3737 GCA_035477895.1 Phycisphaerae bacterium | reverse complement strand
CCGCGCGGGATATGCAGGCTGCATACGATCAGGGCCACGCAAGCGAGCAGGCCGGACAGATATCCGAATACTGTTGCCCACATCGCGGGAATGCGGGTGATCTGGTCGAGTTGCAGGCCGGCGGTGCCTCGCTGCTGTTTGGTCAACAGGTGTCCGATCTGACCGTGACCGGTCAGCACCCAGCACAGGACGATGACCGCCATGGCCGCCACGCAAGGCCAGACAAATCCCGGCAGTGCATCTCTGGATGGCGGGCTCGGATTGCCGCTCTTTGATCTTCGCAGCGTGCATGCCCAGAACACCATCAGAGTGGCCGGCAGGGCAAACGAGTACACGTTGCTCAGGCAGTGAGTCACAATCGCACCGGCGGCCAGGGCCGGTTGCCACCACTTGCGATCATCGAGCCAGGCGAGTGTGGCCCACAGCGCGATCGTGCCGGCCAGCAGCCAGATGCTCAGGTAGCCCCACGCCCAGGTGAGCCGGCAGTCGGTGACGAGCACCGGCAGGACCACCGCCGCGGCGCAGCCTGCAAGAGCCTCGGCCTGCGACCGCCGCATCCGTCGCAGCAGGGGGTAAGTCATCAGCACCTGGGCCAGGCCGACCAGCATCGCCGGCAACCGTTCGGTGGCTTCGCTCATCGGCAGACCCGGCAGGGATAACAGGCCGGCGAAAGCGCGGTTAAAACCTTCCGTGACCGGGCCGTAGTTGCGTTCGAAGATCCAGGTGATGCCGTTATTGTGGCGGACAAGGTATCCCAGCACAGCCTGGTCCCCAGAAGCGTAGGGTGTTCCTATATCCCAGGCCCGCAGTGCGAGGGCCGCACCGGCGATTGAAACGGCCGCGGCCAACGCCAGGACCCCGGTTCTTGACCGCCCGGCGGCCCGGGAGAGGGACGTGCACCCGATCGGGGGCGAAAAATCATTCGTGGCATGTGTGGCTGTGCTCACGGCTGAAGGCGCATCCTCTCCAATTGTCCTCGCGGACAGACCGGTATCGTCCGAAAACCTCATGTTTGTATCGGACCCGTGTGCACTCCGCTTGCGATCAAACCCCACGTCTTGTTCGTCCCGGAAGGCCCGGCTACCTAGAATCGCAGGTTGGGCCTGCAGCAGTAACGGCCGATAACCAGACGCCGTGGAGCGAATCAACGCCATGCGGGTCAATGTCAGCAGGCGAATGGGCGTTGCCGGTGCCGCCTCGGTGGTGGTTGTCGGACCCGCTTTCCTGTGGGCGAATCGACCCGGCGGGGCTCAGGAGGATCAACCGGTGAGCACTCAGACCGCCAGCTCCCAGACGACAAGGAAGGCCAACCGCCTCATCCATTCAACCAGTCCCTACCTCCTCCAGCATGCTCACAACCCGGTGGACTGGTACCCGTGGGGCCCCGAGGCCTTCGAGCGGGCGCGTCGCGAGGACAAACCGATCTTTCTCAGCATCGGCTATGCGGCCTGCCACTGGTGCCACGTCATGGAGCGCGAGAGCTTCGAGAACGAGGACATCGCCGTGATTCTTGATGAGCACTTCGTGGCCATCAAGGTTGATCGCGAGGAACGGCCGGACCTCGACGATCTCTACATGAGCGCGACGCTGGTTTACAACCAGGGCCAGGGCGGGTGGCCGATGAGCGTCTTTCTCACACCGGACCAGAAGCCGTTCTTTGCCGGCACGTACTTTCCTCCGACAAGTCGCTGGGGTCGCCCCGGCTTCCGCGACGTGCTGCTGAGCATTACCCGGGTGTGGAACGAACAGCGCGACCAGGTGACACAATCGGCCGAGGCCCTTACCGACGCCGTCCGGCGGATGAGCGACGTTGCTCCATCCGATGGCGGAGTTACGCTCGAACGCGTTTCGCAGCTGGTCGGCGCGCTGGCACGGGTGTTTGACCCGCGACGCGGCGGCCTCACGAGTGAAGCGAACAAGTTTCCGCCGTCACTTGGGATCGGTCTGATGCTGCGCGAGCATCTCGCCACCGCCCGGGCTGAGAAGCCCGACAAGCGACTGCTTGAACTGGTGGAGCTGACGCTGGATCACATGGCTCGCGGCGGCATATACGATCACCTCGGCGGCGGAATCGCCCGGTACAGCACCGACCCCGACTGGCTTGTGCCGCACTTCGAGAAGATGCTCTACGATCAGGCCCTGGTCAGCACAGCCTACCTGGAGGGGTTTAAGGTTACCGGCAACCGTCGCTGGGCCGACGTTGCTGGGGACATCCTGAATTACGTACTGGCAGACCTGCGTTCACCCGAGGGCGGCTTCTATTCCAGCCGCGATGCCGACAGCGAGGGTGTCGAGGGCAAGTACTACGTCTGGACAAAGGAGGAGACTGTATCTCTCCTTGGCCGCGAGGCGGGGGAACTGTTCTGCGGCTACTACGACGTTACCGACGCCGGGAATTGGGAAGGGAAGAACATCCTGAATATCCAGAGACCGCTGGAGACGGTGGCCAGGTTGAACTGCGTCGAGCTTGAGGTGCTTCGACGGACGCTGGCTGACGGGCGCGCGACACTGCTGGATGCCCGGGCCAAGCGTGTTCCGCCCGGCCTGGACGACAAGGTGTTGACGAGCTGGAATGGCCTCATGATCGCAGCCCTGGCTCGTGGCGGACGGCAGCTGGAAGAGCCGAAGCACACCGCCGCCGCCTCGGCCGCCGCGGAGTTTATCCTGACTCGCATGACCGACAGCGAAGGCCGCCTGCTTCGTGCGTACCGCAAAGGCCAGGCCCACACGCTCGGGTTCCTGGACGATTATGCCTATTTCGTCGATGGGCTTCTGGAACTCTATGAAGCCACGTTCGATAAACGCTGGCTGACCGAGGCAGCCCGCCTGACCGATCAGATGATCGTTCGTTTCCGGGACGAGCGGGACGGTGCGTTCTTCACCACCGCCGCCGACGCCGAATCGCTGATCGTCCGGGCCAAGGATACGCGGGACGGCGCGACCCCGGCCGGCAACTCGGTGGCTGTGTTGAACCTGCTTCGCCTGGCCCACCTGTTGGACCGTACTGACCTGCTGGACAAGGCCGACCTTGCGATGAAAACGCTCACCGGCCGGGTCGGCGAGATTGCCTACGGATGTGAGCGGCTGCTGGCCGCCGTCCATTTTTCATTGTCCAATCCACGCAAGATCGTTTTGGTGGGGGACCCCGCCCGGCCTGAGACGAAGCAGCTTCTGCGCGCCGTCGACCGGGCCTGTGACTTCAACCGCGTGATGCTGCTTCTGGATCCGGCCGACCCGGACACCGCGGCATGGCAGCAGAAGATGGTGCTCCTGCAGGGCAAGACGCAACTCGGCGACAAGCCCACCGCCTACGTTTGCCGAAACCGCACCTGCAGCCGGCCGGTCACCGCACCTGAGGACCTGGCCAGGCTGCTGCAGACGCCCTGATTTCCTCTGGGATCCAGATCCCGCTTGGAGTATCCTGTACCCGCGCGTTTGTACGGTTACGGCGGGACACTGGATGGCATCAGATCAACCCGATCGACAACCGCTGCGACTGGTGGCCAAGACCACCGGCCAGGTGGTGAGTACGTTTGAGTTGCCCGAATCCGGCGAGCTGGTGCTCGGCTCCTCCTCCAAGGTCGAGTGCAGTCTGGCGGGTGAGCGGTACCTGAGCCGGCGGCACGTGTTGCTCCGGCCCCGGCCGCCGCGACTGCACGTCGAGCGGTTGCCCACCTCGTCCAACCCGGTGTTGTTCAAAGCGCAACTTACCCCCCGTTGAATAGCGTAACCCCTTA
>DATIKE010000460.1:0-1658 GCA_035477895.1 Phycisphaerae bacterium | reverse complement strand
ATCAACGCGTCGACGGAAATGTGGATCCGCCATCTCAGCCCCCCGACGACCGGATCGCTGGTCCGCAAGGACGACCTGCTGTGCGGCTTCTACACGACGAACTACCTGGCCGCGGCCCAATCGTATCTGTACATCCTGGATGCGGTGGACCGCATGAGGGCAGCGGGCCAGGATAGCTCGGCTCAGGCGGCGTCGAACGACGTGCAACTGCGCCAGGCCACCGAACTGCTTCAGAATCTCGGGGTATCCGATTTCCAGGTCCGGGAGATAGCGAAAACCCGGCAGGCGGGGTCGCTGGTGCAGGTCCGCTCTCCAACCGACGGCTACGTGCTTTCGCGGAACGTCAGCCTCGGGCAATGGATCGGTCCCGGCACGGAGCTGTACCAGATCGCCGACCTGGGCCATGTCTGGATCTTCGCCGACCTGTTCGACAAGGAGGCCGGTACCGTGGCGCCGGGCATGGCTGTCCGAGTCATGCAGCGGAACAAGGGGCTGGCCTTAACGGCGACAGTCAGCAACGTGCCACCGACTTTCGACGAGACGAGCCGAACCACCCGGGTCCGGCTGGAGGCTGAAAACCCGGGGCTCAGTCTCTGGCCCGGCATGTTTGTCGAGGTCGAGTTTCCGCTCCGGATGCCGCCTGCGATCGCGGTTCCGGTGGACGCCGTGATCGACTCGGGCCTGCGAAAGACTGTGTATGTCGTCCGTGACGGCAACTACTTCGAGCCCCGCATTGTCGAAACTGGTTGGCGTCTCGGCAACCAGGTGGAGATCGTCAAAGGGCTCGCCCCCGGTGAGCAGATCGTGGTCTCGGGCAACTTCCTGCTCGACTCGGAGAGCCGCATGCGGATGACGGGGTCGGAAGCCGGAGCCGCGGCCGAACCCCATATCCACGCGATGACCTCCGAGTTGGACCCGGTTTGCGGCATGCGCGTCAAGCCCGCCGAGGCCGCCGGCAAGAGCGAATACAAAGGCAAGACGTATTACTTCTGTTCGTCTTTCTGCAAGCGCGAATTCGACAAGGATCCGGAAACGGCGCTCAAGAAGGGAATGAACCGGTGACCGTTCGGGACCGCACGAAGACGGCACCCGCCCCGAGCGGGCGCAGACGAGGAGACGGGCGCGCGAAATGATTTCGCGAGTTATTGAGTTCTCCGCCACGCACCGGTTTCTAGTGATCCTTCTGGTGGCCGCGGCCTGCCTGGGCGGCTGGTGGAGTCTGCATCACCTGTCGCTCGACGCCATCCCCGATCTCAGCGACACACAGGTCATCGTCTATTCCCGGTGGGATCGCAGCCCGGAGCTGATGGAAGCCCAGGTCACCTACCCGATTGTCACGGCCATGTTGGGCGCGCCGAAGGTGCGTTCGGTGCGCGGATTCTCGGATTTCGGGTACTCCTTCGTGTACGTCATCTTCGAAGACGATACCGACATTTACTGGGCGCGCACGCGGGTACTGGAGTATCTCTCCAACATCCGCGATTCGCTCCCGGCGGGTGTCGCAACCCAGTTGGGGCCGGACGCCACGGGCCTCGGCTGGGTTTTCCAGTATGTGCTCGAAGATACGAGCGGCAAACACGACCTTGCGCAACTGCGATCGATTCAGGACTGGTACCTGCGATATCACTTGAGGTCAGTCCCGGGAGTCGCGGAGGTCG
>DATIKE010000459.1:0-2376 GCA_035477895.1 Phycisphaerae bacterium | reverse complement strand
CCTCCGCCGCGCTGCCCGGTCATTGTGCCACGCAGGCGACGGTGAGCGCCAGCCGTATCCGGCGGTGCGCTCTCCGGCCCGACTCCCGGCGAGCCGCCGCCCGCTCCTCGTCCGAGTGATACCGCGGCCGGCCCGAGCCCTGCGGCTCCCAGTCCGGCAGGGCCGGGGAGATCAGCGGCCGTCCGCCGGGCAGGGGCTCCGGCAGGGGCGTCCCGTCGCACGTCCCCGCCGCCAGCATGTCGTGGTGGAACTCGGGCGTGCAGTCGCGGCAGGGCGAATCCGACCGGCCGAAGGCGAGGCGCCGGTTGGCCGCGAGCCAGGCCGTCCACTCGTCGGCGGTCATGCAGGCGGGGCGGTTCACGCCGGGAGGCCCAGCGTGAGAACGGCATCAGCGCGTTCAATGTTCCGGCACGCAGCATCGAAGTACGACGGCTTCAATTCGCACCCGATGGTGCGGCGCCCGTTCTGAATGGCGACATAGCCCGTGGTCCCGATGCCCATGAAGGGGTCGAGCACAAGCTCGCCGGGATTTGACCAGAGCCGGATGCAGCGTCGGACCGTCTCGAGTTGGAGGGCTGCGATGTGCCGCTCGTCCTTCTGTTCCCGCGCCTCAGCCGCGTTTAGCGTTTCACTCTCGCGGATGCCATACCAGATCGGGCGAGCCCATTCGATCCATTCATCGTTCGTTATCTGGTCATCGCGGATGGGTACGGTGTTCACACCCGGAGCCCGGAACACAAGGATGAAGTCCGCAAACGCGGGCCGAAGCCAGACGCGATCCCGTTCCTTCTGGACGAAGAGCAGTCCCTTGGCCTTCGTGCGGATCGCCTGCGCCTGGGGGTCCTTGTCGATCGTGACCTCGCCGTGGAACGTGAAGCCGCCTGCCACGAATGCCCTGATCACATCGCCGCGAAAGTCATTGAGCCCCGTCACGCCGTCGTGTGCCACGCTGGTGGCGACTTGCTGGACATGGCAGACGACGTTTCGACCCGACTTCATTACGCGGTGAAGTTGGGCGATCAGGAAGCCGAAGTGCGTCCAGAACTCGTCGGGCCGATTGTTTCCGATGTCGCGTTCGCTCGGTGAGTACGTGAACAGTGACATGAAGGGCGGCGAGAACAGCGACAGGTCAACGGACCGATCCGGCACTTCAGCCAGCCGCTCAACGCTGTCGCCGAGCATCATCGTCCATGCCGGCTGCCGCACCGTGGCCTCGCGGTATTCGAACTCGTTCAGTTTACCGTCCAGCTCGCCACGCTCGAACGCGGCAATGTGTTCGATTAGCCTCTCCTGCATCTGAAACGCCTCCTGCTCTTTCCTCATGACGTTCTCGTAGATTTCGGCCTCGGCATCGGAGAGCACGATGTGAGCGCGGACGGGCTCGGTTTGACCGAACCGCCAGCAGCGGCGGATGCTCTGGTAGTACGCCTCCCACGAGTCGGAGAGCCCGACGAACACCATTTGATGCGCGTTCTGGAGGTTCATACCGAAGCCCGCGATCCGCGGTTTCGTCACGAGCACGCGGTGGACGCCATCCTGAAACGCCTCGAGCCCCGACGCCTTTGCCTCGGGGCTCTGGTTGCCTTCGATGAGCACGGAGCCGGGGATGGCCGCATTGAGGGCATAGCCCTCATCGTTCAGGCCGTGCCAGACAATCCACTGGCCAGGTGTTGCGTTGACGAGTGCGGCCGCATGATCGACGCGAGGGGTGAGCGTGCGCCGGCGGACCGCGTTCCGATCCTTCACGCCGCCGAGCCCGCCGAAGAAGATCTGCCCGTCCGGCACGTAGTTGGCGGCAATGAACTCCGGCTCGATCACAAGCTCGGGCAGGATGAAGCCGTCGTCGTCGTATCCGAGATCCGAAGGCTTACGGATGCTCATCCCCCAAGATGCGAGCCATCGGAAGAACGCATCCTCGGCGTGCCCTTTGAGCCGCCAGCCGTCCTTGCCCGAGTCGAGCGCCCCGTGGACGAAGAACGCCGACAGCATCTCGTGGTGCGGCATGATCCCGAGAAACTCGGAGTGATTGCCGATCTCGGCAATATCGTTCGGGGCCGGCGTCGCGGTGGCACAGAGCCGGTACGGCGTGTCCGCGAACATTTCCGTCAGTTTATGGCGCGTCTTGCCGTCCAATGACTTGAGGATGCTCGATTCGTCCAGCACCACAGCCGGAAACACCGCCGGATCGAAGTGATCGACCATCTCGTAGTTCGTAATGGAGATCGCCCCGCTCTCAGTGACGTCGCTCTGGTCGCGCACGTAGTCAACGGCCAACCCGATCTTCTGAGCCTCGCGCACCGTTTGTCGCGCTACCGAAAGCGGGGCGATGATCAGCGTCGGCTGGCCGAGCAACCGGGCCCATTCGAGTTGCATGAA
>DATIKE010000458.1:0-7940 GCA_035477895.1 Phycisphaerae bacterium | reverse complement strand
CCTGCAGGCAGGCAGGGGGGTCGGCCGTCTGAAAAAAGCCCGGTTGAACGGCCTGCAGGGGCGCCGGCCGCTACACTCGACGGTGAAATGCCATAGCCCGCCGTGAACACACGGCGGGGCAGGGACCCGATGGTCGGCACTCTGGTCCCTTTCCGGGGCTGACCGGCCTGGATGGTCGGATTGCCGGCGTACCTCTGGAAAGAATATCACATCAGCGTCAGCGCTGATTTGCCTTCGACGAGGAAGTCATCCGTCGCAGGATGTCCCAGAAGGCTCCGCGCCGGCCGGCGGCGATCGCGTCGGTCAGGGCGCGGTTGTCGTTGTAATTGTAGTTGACGGCGGCGGATTCGCGCGGGGGCGGGAAAAAGCGCTCGTCGCCGGCGATGATATCGCAGACGAGGTCGGCCGGGGCGGGGCCGAGACGCGCATCGAGATAGAAGACCGGGCGGAGCAGATTCCCGTTGTCTGCCGTGCAGCCGCGGAGGTTGGGATTGTTTGTCATCGGGCCTTGCGAGCGGACCATCTCGGCCAGCGCGGTGTGCGGATAAACACGCACACCGGTGGCGGCGCCGGCGCGGTCGGGACTCACTTCCTTGATGAACGCGATCGATTCACGAACGGAGTCCTCGTCCTCGCCCGGCCCGCCGATGAGCAGATCGAGCATGATGGTGAGGCCGGCCTGCCGGCAATGATGGACGGCTTGGCGGATGGCGTCGCGCTGGTAGCCGCGTTTGAGGGCGGCGAGCATGCGGTCGCAGCCGCTGTCGACGCCGAAGTTGATGCCGACGCAGCCGGCGCGGCGCATGAGGTCGGCCAGTTCCTCGGGGAAGGGATGAACGGTCGCGTAGCAGTACCACCGGACGCGCGAGCCGAGCCCGCGGCGAATGAGTTCCTCGCAGACGGCGATCGCGTGGGCGGGGGGGATGTTGAATTCGCCGTCGCAGAGGTGCAACACGTCGACGGACTGGCGGAGGAGGGACTCGACCTCGTCGGCCACGTGGGTTGGCGGCCGGGTCCGCACACCGCGGCCTTTGGCGACCGGATCGACGCAATAGATGCAGTGGGCGGGGCAGCCGCGCTTGGTTTCGATGTTGCCCATCGCGCCTTCGCGGAGGTAGCGAGCATTGTCGATCAGCGACCGGGCCGTCGGCACGTCGAGGATCGCGCGGTACGCGGGCGGATTGACGGTGATGCGGTTGCCGTCACGCCGGACCAGCCCGGGGACGTTGCGGGGGTCTTCATGGTCTTCGAGGCAGCGTGCGAGTTGCAGCATGGCTTCCTCGCCGTCGCCGGTGATTCCGAAGTCGGCGCCGGATTCGGCGAGTACCTCGCCCGGAAAGATGGAGTAGCCGCACCCGCCGAGGACGATGGGAGCTTTTGTTCGGGACTGAATCCTGGCGATCATGTCGCGCAGGCCGGGGACGAAGAAGTCGCCGCTGGCGCAGTAGCAGTCGTCGGTGTTGCGGAAGGTGACGCCGACGGCCAGGGGGTCTGACCGGCCGAGTGAGTTTGCGATGGCGGAGTCGTCGTCGAAGGACAAATCGACCAGTCGGACGGTGTAGCCCTCGGTCTTGAGCCGATCGCCGATGTAGTCCAGGGCCAGCGGCGCGACCGGGGGCTTCATGCGGTTGGAGTTGATCAGTAGTACCGTTTTCGCTGACACTCGATTTTCCTTGATCAGCCGGGGCCTATTCTACTCGCCCGGGCCGGTTGTGGGTGTATCCGTGGGAGGGGTCTCGGCGGGTGATGTCGGCGATGACGATTGGATGGTGATCACCTGTACGCTCTACCACCTTGGTCCCCAGTACAATCCATGATTGAGGCAGCCTCCCAGGGCCAAAACCATTCCGAGAATGAGTGTCCACGCTGCCGCTGTGGGGCCGATGACGGTTTCGAGTTCAGGCTGGCCGGCGCAAGGTCGCAGCGACCAGCGATATAGCAGCGCACCCGCAAAGAGATGGACCGCAGCTCCCGTCACACAAGGCAGGCGCCCGATGCCTGGGATGACCGTGTCCCAGTCGAAAAGGAACCATCCGCCGACGCCGGGGATGACAACAAATAGCATCAAGGCGACGGCCCGAGTCACCCCGTGCAGCCGTTGACCGGCGACGAACCGCTCAATGCCCTCGAAGAACAGGGCCATGCCGAGCGCTGTGAAAACCACGAACAGAACGCCCGAGGCGGGCATAAGCACCGTGCGCAGCCACGGGTTTCCGGTCAGATGGAGGATTCGGGCAAGATCCGCCGTGGAGGCCGACGGTCCTGCAGCCACCTGGGAAGGATAGAGACTCCAGAAAATGTAAGATGATGCGCCGGTCAAACAAAAGAAGGCGAACAACAGCAGAGTCATGAACAGGAATAGTCGGCGTTTTCTGAACCACATCGCGACCAGCAGGCACAGGATGCCGACTTCGGATTGAGCCAGTACGCCGTTGGCCAACACGAAGATCTCCGCCGAGGGGCGCGCGTCCTTCGGCGCGAATGCCCACGCCAATCCGCCGCCATCCCAGCCGATCCGAAACCCATGAAAGAACCCACCGACTCGACATGCGGCCATCCCGTGCCCCAGAACCTCATGGATCGCGACGGAAAACAGCAGAGCAAGATATGCCAGGGGAAGCAGAAACAAGGACAGGTACAACATCCGCCATGCAGCCGGCGACTTCGCGCTGTTGGAATTGATCAGCGGTACATCCCGGCAGCTCATGATCCGGCGGTCCTCGACAGAGAGACGACCTGAAGAGTTTGCATGATAACCGATGGGCTGACCGTGTCGATTGGGGTTTGAGAAAGTCGTTGAACCACAAAGTCAAAGACAATAGGAGACCGGTATGGATTGGATCAGTGATGCGATTTGCGTCGCTGCGGGCTGAGTCGTTACGATGGCGTTTCGACGATGGGAGTGGCAGACATGGCGGGTCGTTTTGCGATCGGAGTGGATCTCGGCGGGCAGTCCGTCAAGCTGGCGGTCGTCGACGAGGCGGGGCGGGTTCTGCTTCGCCGACAGGCGGTGGTCGACGCGTCGCAGCATGAGCCGGAAATCCGCTGGCTGATCCTCGGCGAGATCAACGCCCTGCGTCACGAGGCCGAGGGCCACGGGTTCTGGCCGGCCTGCGTCGGTCTGGTGATGCCGGGATACCTGGATTCCCAGCGGAAGAAGGTGCTTTTCGCGGCCAACCTGCCGACTCTGAACGGGACGGATTTCCTGGCCGGCATCCGCGATGCGATGGAGCTGCCGACGGTTTTCGACGCAGACAGCAACGCGGCCGCGTTCGGGGAATACCGGTTCGGAGCGGGCCGGGATGTCGAGCGGTTGCTCGTCGTGGTGGTCGGCACGGGGATCGGGGCGGGGGTGATCCTCGGCGGGCAGGTGGTGCGGATCTGGAACCACATCGCCGGCAGCCTGGGCCACGTGATCGTCGATGCCCGGGGGCCGAAGTGCGCGTGCGGCAGTCGCGGGTGCGTTGAGGCGCTGGCGGCCGGGCCGGCGCTCGAGAAGAGGGCAAAGGAGGCAGTCGCCGATCATGCGGACTCGCGGCTGGCCGCCCTGGCCCGGCAGGCGGGCAGGCTGACCGGCGTGGAGGTCGGAGCGGCCCTCCGCAAGTCCGATCCGGTGGCGGCCGAGGTGGTCCGCGAGACGGGCTGGTGGCTCGGCGCGGGGATCGCGGCATGGTCGGTGATCTTTCGGCCGGCGAAGGTCTTAATCGGCGGCGGCGTGGCCGCCTTGGGCGAGCCGCTGCTGAAGGCGGTGCGGCAGGGTTTGGCAGAGGTCGGCCAGCCGGCGGCGACGAAGGACGTGATCGTCGAGGCGGCGGCGCTCGGCGCGGATGCCGGTATCGTCGGAGCGGCGGCGCTGGCGATGAAGTAAGAACCCATACAACCCGAGGGCAGATCTGGGTTGCGGGAGCAGTGGAGAACCCCCGGTGTGTTCACCGGGGGCTAAAGGACGCGACTTTGATGGTGGCGATCATTTGAAGGTGACGATAGACATTGATTCCTGATAGTTGGATACGTGCTCCTCGGGGATGAGATGGCTGAGTACACGAAGACACACACCTTGATCGAGGCGGACACGCACGGGCGGTTCGGCGGCTTCGGGGGGCAGTATGTGCCGGAGACGCTGATGCCGGCCGTGCATCAGCTCGAAGAGGAATACGATCGGGCCAGGAAGGATCCGGCGTTCTGGACCGAGCTGAACGGGTACCTGAAGGATTACGTGGGGCGCCCAAGCCCGTTGTACTTGGCCAAACGTTTGACCGAGCGGCTCGGCGGGGCGAAGGTCTACCTCAAGCGCGAGGATTTGAACCACACCGGCGCGCACAAGATCAACAACACGCTCGGGCAGGCTTTGCTGGCGGTCCGCATGAGTAAGCGGCGGGTGATCGCCGAGACCGGGGCCGGTCAACACGGTGTGGCCACGGCGACGGCAGCGGCGATGCTCGGGCTGGAGTGCGTGGTCTACATGGGGGCCGAGGACGTCCGCCGGCAGAAGCTGAACGTCTTCCGCATGGAATTGCTCGGCACGCACGTGGTGGCGGTCGAGAGCGGTCAGCGGACGCTGAAGGACGCGATCAACGAGGCCATGCGCGACTGGATGGGCAGCGTGGAGCACACGCATTACGTCATCGGCAGCGTGATGGGGCCGCACCCGTTCCCGATGATCGTGTGTGATCTGCAGTCGATCGTCGGGCGGGAGACGCGGGAGCAGTTCCTGGCCGCGACTGGCCGCCTGCCGGACATGGCCGTCGCCTGCGTCGGCGGCGGCAGCAACGCGGCAGGCATGTTCGCGCCGCTGATTCCCGACAAGTCGATCAAGCTGGTAGGCGTCGAGGCGGCCGGCGAGGGTATCGACAGCACGCGGCACGCGGCAACACTGGCCAAGGGTCGGCCGGGCGTCATCCACGGCATGTACACGTATGTCCTCCAGGACGAAGACGGCCAGACCTCACCGGTGCACTCGGTGTCGGCAGGTCTGGATTATCCCGGTGTCGGCCCGCTGCACTCGGCCTGGAAGGAAAGCGGGCGAGTCGAGTACACCAACGCGACCGACAGCGAGGCCCTGGCGGCGTTCACCCTGCTCAGCGAGACCGAAGGGATCATCCCGGCCCTGGAGAGCGCGCACGCCGTGGCCTATGTCGCACGGATCGCGCCGACCCTGCCGCGGGACTACACGATCGTGATCAACCTCTCCGGCCGAGGCGACAAGGACTGCGTTGAGGTCGCCCGCCTGCTCGGAAAGCAGATCGGGTGAGGAAACGTCGAAACGCCGAAACGTCGAACTATAGAGGTCATTCATCGTGAATCGTCTTGTGCCGGTCGGTGTGTGGGCGGCATTGTGTCTGATCACCGTGCCCGCGTGGGCGCAGCAGTCGGATGCGAAGCTGACGCGCCTGGAGCGGTCCTACTGGTTTCACGCGTCGCTGGCGTACAAGCCGGGCGCCAACTACTGGTATCCGGGGCCGTCGGATTGTTCCGTTCCGACTGAGCAGCAGGTGGAAAACGGCGCGAAACTGTTGTGCGGCCGGTACGCCGCCAACCGGCTGTATCTCATGTACCATCGCGAGATACCCGTGGACGAGGCCGAGAAGGTCTTCTCGTTGTGGCGGAAGCGCTGCCCGGCCGAGGTCGAGATCGTGCCGACGCTGGTGCTGCGCATGTACGACAAGGAATTGTCGAAGGTCTTTTCCCCCGATGATCTGAGAAGACTGTGCCGCTTCTTTAAGGAAACGCTCAAAGTGGCGCGAATCGGGGTCTATGACGTGTACCCGAACCGTGACCAGGGGCCAGAGTTGGACGTACTGGCCGAGGCGTTCCCGGGCAAGCTGGTGCGGGTGGGGATCCAGCCGGACGAGCCTCTCAGGCCGCCGTTCACCGAGGCGGTTCAGGATACGTGGAGCGGGTTCTGCCACGGCAAGAGCAACGCCGACTGGATGGACAAGGGTTTCGGCGCGCAGACGCTGCGCGAGTGGGTCGGTATACGCAATCGAAGCGAACATCGGACGGCGTGGAACCTGATTGTCGTCGCCTGGGACTACAGCAACACGAAGCGGGGCGAGTATCCCGGCTACGACGATGCGAAGAAGAACATGCCGCTGCCGGCCGGCAGGAACGTGCTGGCCGCCCGGCAGATTCTGCATCTGTCCGACCCGGCGAAGCTGGCCGGCTTCAGCAGCGACCTGTTCATCCTGCACACCAACTCGGCCGCGGCGTCGCATGACGGCCCGCAACGGAGTTTTTACGATACGCTCAGGAATGGCGAGGATTATCGCGGATACTATGCCTTGCCGTTCGCCGAGGTGACGGCCATCTACCGCGGTCTGCGGGAGGGCCGGCTTCTGGAGCACGCTCCGGCCACGCATCCGGCGTCCGCCCCCCGGCCGAACTGACGTTCGGTGAATCCATTCGCGCGACTTCGGATGACGTCTGCGCAAGGAAGCAACCCAGGAGGTCTATTGCGGGACACCCTGGGTTGCTCATGTGGAATTCGTGCGCCGGGGCATGAGTGCGGAGACCAGGCGTGTACCCGCGGCGCCCGAGTGACCGGGTTCATTCCGCTTTCGGTTGACCTCGCCGGCCGCCATGCCCCTGGTGGTGGCGGGGGCCTTGGCCGCGCATGTTCTCACGGGCGGCCTTGAGCTCCTCATCGCTGAGCCGGCCGTCCTTGTCGGTGTCCATCTCAGGACGCTGCTCGAGCATCATCTGCCTGAGGGCGTCGGGGTTCTTCTCGCGGAAGGCCTTGAACTCCTCGGGGCTCATCCTGCCGTCCTTGTCGGTATCAGCCTCCGGGAACTTCTCAAGGAGTCTGGCGCCCGGCGGCCCTCCGCCCGGCCCGCGATCGCCGAAACCGGCGGGTCCCTGGCCGCCCGGCCCGCCCGGACCGAGAGGTCCCATCCGGTCGAGCACGTTCTTCTTGAACTGCATGAGTTCCTCTCGGCTGAGTTGACCATTGCCGTCGGCATCGGCTTCGTCAAACCGCTGCACGAGCACGTCGATCATCGGCATCGGGCCGCCGCGATCGCGCATGCCTCGCAGAAACTTCTCCCGGCCGGCCTGCATCTCCTCCGGGCTGAGCTTGCCGTCCTGGTTCGTGTCCAGTTCCGGGTGTTTCTTGAGAATCATCTCCGGGTCGGGCTGCCAGCCACCCATGCCCATCCCTCTGGCCGGCGGGAAATCGCCCGGTTTGCCCTCGCCGGTCCCGCCGCGCCGCCTGTCCCTGTCCTTCGGCGGACCGGCTTGCGGCTGGGATTGGCGGAACTGTCGCCACTCCTCGCGGGTGAGGGTTCCGTCCTTATCGGCGTCGGCGGCCGGGTATTTCTCCAACATCTTGGCTTGCCTCTCGGCCGGATCGCCCTTACCCTCCTCGGCGTTGGCGGTTCCGACAGCCAGAACCACGCTGACGCCCAGGACTCCAGTGAGAAAAACTTTTTTTAAGGTCCGCATCGGGCAGGCTCCTTTCTGTGGCAACAGTTCGGGGTGGAGTTCGGCCTTGATGCAGAACGCGGGTGTGGTCCGTTTATTGCCCCGACCAGTCTGGGCAGGCGGCAACGGCAGAATCAGCTTCCGGGGCGGCTGGCGGCGGGGTGGGAGGTCGTTGGCTCTGGTGTTTTCCGGACGGCGTTGAACCGGGGCGCCCACTCAGATCCAAAAAGGTCGGGCACGGTCTTGGTCAACTGGTCTACGAACGCTACGGCCGCGGGGGAGTCAGTTTTGTTCAATGCGGTCACGTAATCCAGGAGTTTCCGGGCCACTGCGGGGCGGATATCCGGCTTGACCGCGGCGGCGAGCAGCACCATCCGGTCGGCGGCCGAGCTGTTCCACGATGCCAAGGTGGCCAGCTGGTCGTCCGCGCTGAGCCTCTGAAAAACCTGCATGTAAGCGTCCCAGGCGGCACTGGCCACGGTAGGCGCGGGCTCCGTCGCCCGATCCAGGCGGGTCCGAAA
>DATIKE010000457.1:0-14428 GCA_035477895.1 Phycisphaerae bacterium | reverse complement strand
GCTGGTCCCCGACTGCAAGGCGTATTGGGACCGGGTGATGGCCGGCGCGATGCAGGTCGACGTGCCGGACCCGCTGCTGGCCAACGTGATCAAGGCGTCGCAGGTGCACTGCATGATGGCCGCCCGCAACGAGGCCGGCGGCAGGCGGGTCGCCCCATGGATTGCATCGGTGTCTTACGGTCCGCTGGAGAGCGAGTCCAACGCGATCATCCGCGGCATGGGCGTCTTCGGGCACGACGAGTTTGCCCGCCGGTCGCTGGACTTCTTCATCGACAAATACGACCCGGCCGGCTTCCTCACAACCGGCTACACGCTCATGGGCACCGGCTGGCACCTGTGGACGCTCGGCGAGCATTACAGGATCGCCCGCGACGCCGATTGGCTCAGGTCCGTCGCGCCTAAGGTCGTCAACGTCTGCAACTGGATCAACAAGCAGCGAGCAAAGACCAAACGCCCGGACGCCCGCGGCCGGTTGCCGCTCGAAGCCGGGCTGATGCCGCCGGGCGTGATGGCCGATTGGAACGTTTACGCGTTCTACATGTACCTCAACGGCGTCTCCTGCGCCGGCCTGCGGGATGCGGGCCGGGCCCTGGTCGACGTCGGCACGCCGGGCGCCGACGGGTTTGAGAAAGACGCGGAGGCCTTCTGCGGCGACATTCTCCGCGCATACCGGGCCACGCAGGCGATCACCCCTGTCTTTGGTTTGCGCAACGGTACTTTCGTCACACCTTATCCCACGCAGCTCCTGCCCGGGCCGACCGGGATGTTCTTCCCTGGCGAGGACGGCAATCGGAGCTGGTGCTACGACGTCGAACTCGGCGCCCACCACCTCGTGCCTTACGGCATTCTGCCGCCCGACGCCCCGGACGTTGAGGCGATGATGAATCACATGGAGGACGTGCAGTTCCTGTCGGAGGGCTGGTTCGACTACCCGGCCGCCGAGAACGCGAAGGATCCGTTCAACTTCGGCGGGTTCGCCAAGGTTCAGCCGTACTATGCCCGCAACGCCGAGGTGTGCGCGATGCGGGATGACGTCAAGCCGTTCGTCCGCTCGTATTTCAACACCATCCCGTCGTTGCTGGGCATGGAGACCCTGAGTTTCCAGGAGCACTTCCGCGGCTTCGCCGCGTGGAACAAGACCCACGAGACGGGCTACTTCCTGCACCAGACGCGGATCATGCTGGTGATGGAGCGCGGCGACGAGTTGTGGCTGGCGCCGCTGGTGACGAACAACTGGCTGAAAGACGGCATGGGGATCGCCGTGAAAAATGCGCCGACGTTCTTCGGCCCGGTCAGCTACCGGATCGAGTCGCATGTGTCGTCGGGCGGCATCGAGGCGACGATCGAGCCTCCGATGCGTTCTCAACCGAAGCGGATCGTGCTTCGCCTGCGGCACCCCGACGGCAAGCCGATCCGCAAGGTCACGGTCGACGGCCGGGAACATGCCGACTTCGACACGGCCAAGGAGATCATTCGCCTGAAGCCGGTTCATGGGACGATCCACGTCAAGGCGGAGTTCTGACGAGGGTCTCCGGCAGGATTTGTGGGGCCGGCCTCGTCGCTGCGCGACCAGGCCGCCGGTCGGTTGGCTGGATTTTATGGGAGAGTCTGATGACGCGACTGCTTCTTCCCGCGGCCCTCGTGGTGTTGTCCGGTATGTCGTTTGCCGGGGCGGATGAGCCTCCGAAAACGCAAATCTGGGCGGTCGACCCGCTGGTCAAGGTGTTTCCGGACTCGATGCCGGTTGCCGGCGAAGCCGTGGCCGAGGTCGCCCGCGGCGAACACGCCTCGCTGCAGGTTGTCGTCCGATGCCCGGTTCAGATGACGGAATTGAAAGCCACGGTCGAGCCGCTCGTGCTCGAAGGAATGGCCGGCAAGACCCTGGCGGCGCGTTCGGTGCGGTTCGTCGGTTACGTACCCGTCGAAGCCGGCATCCCCAAGCCGCCCAGGGATCGGCTTCGCGTTCCCCCCGCCTACTTTCCCGACCCGTTGCTGGAAGATGCCGCGGTGAACGTGACGCCCGGCTGCGCCCAGGCGATCTGGATCACCATCCCGATTCCCCTGCAGGCGGAACCGGGTCTTTATCGCGGGCAGCTCCAGTTGTCGGCCAAGGCGGACAACAAGCCGGCGACCGCCTCCCTGCCCCTGGCGGTTCGCGTGTACCCCGTGCAGGTGGACAGGACACGCTTGTGGGTGACCAACTGGTTCCAGACCGGCCGGTTCCCCGGCAAGGGCGAGATGAAGCAGGGCTCGGAGGCCTATTGGGATATGCTCCGCCGTTACGCCCGCAACATGGCCGACCACCGCCAGAACGTCGCCTTGATTTCGCCGCTGAGCCTTGCGGAGTTCAAGGTCGGCGATGATGGCGAGCTGGACATCGACTTCGCCCGCTTTGATAAGTGTGTCGGGATTTTCACGCAGGAGGGCGTCATTGGCCGAATCGAGGGCGGCCACATCGGCGGTCGCGTCCAGGGCTGGGAGTCGCAGTTCGTCGTCAACATCCGGCGGATCAAGGACGGCAAGGTCGAGGAGGCGTCCGTCGCCCCGGTCGGACCCGAGGCCGACGCGTTCTACAGTCGTTTTTTTCCCGCGCTGGTGAAGCACCTGAAGGAGAAGGGCTGGCTCGATATCTATATGCAGCACCTGGCCGACGAGCCGATCGACATGAACATCGATACGTACCGGCCGATGAGCGATCTGGTCCGGAAGTATGCGCCCGAGCTCCGCGTCATCGAGGCCTGCCACACCAAGGACCTCACCGGGGCCATCCAGGTCTGGGTGCCGCAGATCAACTTCCTGCACGACGACTTCGCCCACTACCGGCAGCGCCAGCAGGCCGGCGACGAACTGTGGTTTTACACCTGTATGTTCCCGCAGGAGGAGTACGCCAACCGTTTCATCGAGCAGCCGCTGATCAAGACCCGCCTGCTGCACTGGATCAACTATCGCTACGGCGTGACCGGCTACCTGCACTGGGGGTACAACTTCTGGAGTGACGACGCGTTCCGCAAGCTGGCGGTCGGTGTCGAGGGCGACGCGCTTCTGTTGCCCGCCGGCGACTCGTGGATCGTCTATCCCGGCAAGGACGGCCCGCTCGATTCGATCCGCTTCGAGGCCATGCGCGACGGGATCGTCGACCACGAGTTGCTGAGCCGCCTTGCCGAGCGCGACCCCGCGGCCGCCAGGCGCCTCGTCGAAAAGCACGTGCTCGACTTCAACCGCTACGACGCCGATCCGGCCGTCTTCCGCGCCTCGCGTCATGAACTGTTGGAACTGCTGAGCAAACCGTAGGGCGGGCTCTGCCCGCCATCCGCATTCTCCGAGGCCGGGCGGGCCGAGCCCGCCCTACGTGAGGACCGCGCCGGCGTGAGGGGACGCAGACCGTAGGGTGGGCTTTGCCCGCCATCCGCATTCTCCGAGGCCGGGCGGGCCGGAGCCCGCCTTACGTGAGGACCGCGCCGGCGTGAGGGGACGCAGACCGTAGGGCGGGCTTTGCCCGCCTCCCTCCTCCCACCATGATGTTTTGGGATATCTTGCCTGCCGTCGTCTCCATTTTGTACCATATTGACGCTATGCCCAACTATGTGCGTTGGCGCGAGGAGGGAGCAAGCTACTTTTTCACCGTTGTCACGTACAGGCGAAGAAGGCTTTTTCACCGGTCGGTCGCCAGGCTGATTCTGCGCCAGGCCCTTGTTGAGACGCGTCGCGAACGGCCATTTGACATGTTTGCCTGTGTTCTCTTGCCCGACCATTTGCACTGCATCTGGACTCTCCCAGCAGGTGATGAAGATTTCCCTGTTCGTTGGGCCAATGTCAAGCGACTGTTCACGAAAGGATACTTGGCTGCGGGCGGCGTTGAACTGCTGGTGACCGAGAATCGCCGCAAGCACCGGGAGCGCGGAATCTGGCAGCCGCGCTACTGGGAGCACCGCATCCGCGATGAAGAGGACTGGTATCGTCATCGGGATTACATTCATTTGAATCCCGTCAAGCATGGTCTTGCTGAAGACCCGAAAGCGTGGCCATGGTCGAGCATTCACCGGCATATTCGGTTGGGCTGGCTTGACCCCGGATGGCCTGGGCAATTACCGGATGACTTGCCGGATGTGCCGGGCGAATGAATCATGATTGTGTGCGTCTGGCCGACTCCGCCCCGCGCCCAGGAGGATGCGAGGGGGGGGAGGCGGGCCGAGCCCGCCCTACGGTGAAGGTGAACGATCAGCCGGCGCGGTCCTCACGTAGGGCGGGCTTTGCCCGCCTCCCTCCTCCCATCATGATGCTTCGGGATATCTTGCCTGCCGTCGGGATGCTCCAACCGTAGGGCGGGCTATGCCCGCCTTTGCAGGAGACACACCATCGGTCACCCCGCCGGTGTGACGCCGATGAGCTTGCCGATGAAGAACAGCGCGCCGGCGCTCAGGGCAAGCCTGAACTCCACGCAGTTCTTCCTTTACCTCTCGTTATCGGTGATTCCCGGCCAGTCGTCGGTTCGGAAAGGCGATGCGGGAAGACCCGCGCCGTTATACAGGTTGCACAGGGGCGCATCCGCCCAGGCATATCGCACGGCGACGGGCTCAGCCACCTGTTCGCTGCTGACCACTACGGTGTCGCCGTCGACGACGGCTTTGGCGTCGACGAACTTGCGATCCCGGCCGGCAATCCCGAAGCCCTTGAGCTCGCCGCCCTTGGCCTCCAGGCCGCCGTTGGTGTGTGAGAATCGAAGGCGGATTCCGCCACCCTCGGCCTTCATCGAGTCGTACAGCGGACCTGAGTACGGGATCTTCTCTCCGTAGGCGATGGCGCGGGCCGCCAGGGCCAGCCGACGGGCGACGTCCTGCTTGTTGGCCGGATGAATGTCCTTGGGGTCGCCGATGTCGATGGCCACGGCCATGCCTGTTCTCGGCAGCGCCAAGGTCCTCGACTGCGCCTCGCGCAGTTCCGCCCAGTCGCTGGTATAAGGTTCCTTTTGCCGGGACTGGAAGTTGGCCAACTGCACCATCAGGAACGGGAAATCGCCCTGACCCCACTGCTCGCGCCAGGTGCGGATCAGCGTCGGCATGAGTTCGCGGTACTGGTACGCCCTTGGCGCGTTCGACTCACCCTGGTACCAGATCACACCGCGAATGGCGTATGGCATAAGCGGATGGATCATCCCGTTGTAGAGTGCTCCGGGCCGATGGGGGCTCTCGCGAGGGTCGTCGGAGTATTGTGTTGCAGTTTGGGAGGAGGGTCGTTTCGAGGCCTGGTTGTTTCCATTCCCGGCAGGCCCGCCATCCGTTTTCGTGGTTGACGCGGCTCGCTCCTTCGCGACGTAGTCGTTGATCGTTTGTTCCCAGCGATCGAAGATCGGCTGGTAAAGCGGATTGCCCTCCAGGGCGGTTTTTGCGGTCCACGCCTCGGCGGGCGTGCCGCCGCGAGAACTGTTGATGATGCCCACCGGCACCTTGAGATGCCGATGCAATTCGCGGCCGAAGAAGTAAGCGACCGCCGAGAAGTTGCCCACGGTCTGCGGTGAGCAGAGTTTCCAGTGCCCGCCGACCTCGTGCTGCGGTTCGTCCGCGACGATGCGGTCCACATGAAGCAGCCGGATCTTCGGGAATCGAGCCTCTGCCTCCTGCTCGCCGTCCTTCGCGCGGCTCACCGGCCAGCCCATGTTGGATTGGCCGGAGCCGACCCACACCTCGCCGACCAGCACATCCCGGATGGTGATGGTGTTTTCCCCGGCGATGGTCATTTCCAGCGGGCCGCCGGCTGACAACGGGCCCAGCGTCACCTTCCATCGGCCTTTGTCATCCGTCATGGCGGATACGGTCTGGTCTCCGAGCGTGACGGTGACGCTCTCTCCCGCCCGGGCGGTGCCCCACACGGGGACCGGCAGGTCTCGCTGCAGCACCATGTGATCGCCGAACAGGTTGGGCACGGTGACGTCAGCCGGCACGGAAACGGGCGTTGGCAACAAACCGGCCAGCACGACAAGGGCGAAAATGCGAGTCTGCACGCTGGATATCCTTTCTTGAACAGAGTGTCTCTTCTGCATGTGGAGTTATGGTAGTTATACCCATATCGCCCCAAAGGTAAACCGCCCCGTTTGCCTGGAGATTGGAAGAAAAAAGCCGCGAACCTTTCCGGTCCGCGGCTCGAAAGAAAGCATCCAGGCAGGTACGACGGCCTAGCCCTGGTCGGTCTTTCCAGGCTTGGCCTCAGGCTGATCGGCTTGCTCGTCCGTGGTGAGGGCCGGCCGCCCGAGGCTCTGAAGTGCCTCGGCAGGCTGGTACTCGTAGTAGCTGCGCATCTGCTCGCGGAAATACCCGCCGCGTGTCACTCGGGCGGCGTTCAGAACGCCTCCGAAAATGCGGATGTTGGCCCGCTCCAACTGGTCGCGTGCACGTTGCACAACGCCGCGGGAAACCGATTTGGCCCGGCAGACGAGTACGACGCCGTCCAAGGCACCGGCCAGCACCAGTGCATCGGTAACCAGCAGGGCCGGCGGGCCGTCAACGATGATCTGATCGTAGGCCTGCTCCGCCTCGCGAACGAGGTTGCGAAGGTAGCTGCCGGCCAACAACTCGGCCGGATTCGGCGGGATCGGACCGCTGGATAATACATCGAGGTTCGGCAAATCGGTCCCCGTGACCAGTTCCGCCAACGACTTCTGGCCGATCAGGTAGTTGCTCAGGCCCTCGGGCCGGGCGTTCGGGAAGAAGTTCCGCAGGGCCGGCCGGTGGAAATTCGCATCCACCAGCAGCACCCGCCGATTGTTCTGGGCGATCGAGATCGCCAGGTTGATCGCGACGGCTGTCTTGCCTTCTTCCGGCCTGGAGCTGGTCACCACCAGGGCCCGCTGCCGTTCGGCCGGTGAACTCAATGCCAGATTCGTCCGGATGTTTCTGAAGGCCTCGGCGATCATCGACCGCGGAGCGACATGGGCCGCCATCTCCACCGGCTCGATCGGGATTTCCTCGTCGTCCACGTCGGGCACGGTGCCCAGGATCGGAATGTGCACGTGGTGGACGATGTCCCGTGTCGTCCGGATCGAGGTATCGATGACTTCCAGCAGGATCGCCAGGCCCACCCCCAGGACCACGCCGAGAATCGTGCCGATCGTCATGTTGATCCCCCACCGGGGAAAGTCGCGCCTCAGGGCCTGCACGGCCTGGCTGATGCTGTGAACGCGAACCACGGTCTGGTCCTTCATGATGAGCTGCAGGTTGTTGATCTGCTCCGAAACCTGCTTGTACTTGTCCTCCGTCAGCCGTTGCTCCTCTTCGAGGGTCTGATACTGGCCCAGCTTGCGATCCACGTCACGCTGCTCGGCTTTGGCCTGGTCCGCCCGATCCTGAAGCCCGATCTGGGCCTGCAGGGCGTTCAGGTACCCGTTCTCAGCCGAGCTGATCTGGTACTGCCGGGCCTCTTCCCGCTTCTGAGCCATGACGTCATCCAGGAGCTTCTGCACCGAGTCCATCTGGTTCTTGATCTGCAGGGCCGAGGGGTGGTTCAGGCCGACCTTCTCCATGATCGTCAACTGGTTCTGGCGCAGGGTGATCAGCGTGCTCTTCAGCCCGGCCACCTGCACATCCTGATCGATCATGAGCATCATCTGCGGGCTGAGGGTGATTTCCGAGGGGTCCAGGCCCTTGAGGTTATCGAAGCCCGCCTTGAGCTGCAGGGCCTGGGACTCCAGGGCCGCCGCTTCCATGGCCAGGGCCCGCCAGACCTCGCCGGTTACGTTCAGGTTCGATGCCAGACCGGGCGTGCCCAGTTGAGACGTGATGAAGGTCTCCTTCGAGGAACGAATCTGTTGAAGTTGGCTTTTCAGGCTGGCTTCCTGCAGGCCGAACTTCTCCAATTCGTTCGCGTACTTCTCCTTGGATAACTTCGTGACCCTGTCCAGATACCGCCTCACGATCGTGTTGACGATCTTCGGCGCGTCGTCCACCGCCTTGGTCGCGAATGACACGATGAAGATGCTCGAGTTCGTCGACTGGCGTACGTTCAGGTCCGATTTGAGCTCCTGCAGCAGCGCGTTTTTGTCCGGCTCGCTGCCGTACCAGCTCGTGTTGCGGATGTCGGGGTCGTTCAGGGCGTCGCGCAGCAGACCCTCGTCCGTGACGATGAACATCTGGTCCGAGACGAACCGGTTCATCAGTTCGGCCGGCGTGGCCGTCTCCCCGAAATCCATCGGGTTTTTCGGGAAAGGCGACTCCACCATGACCGCCGCGCTGGAACGGTACAAAGGCCGGTTCTTGGCGAGCCAGAACGTCGCCCCGGCCGTCGCGCCCACGAACAGGATGATGATGAAGATGATCAGGAATATCCGTTGCTTGAGAATGCGGATCACGTCGCTCAGCGACAGCGCGGCCGCGCCGTGCGACGTCCTTGCCGCCGCACGCACAGGCATCGGAACGCGATCCGCAGTTGTGATGGGCACCGTGGTCATTCTTGCGCACCTCCCGCCGCCGCCCCGCACGTCCCGGCCTGTTCCTCGGGGTTATGTTCGACGAACAGATGATTCAGCACGTATGAGATTCCACCATACAGCGAAAAGGCGATCAGCAGCATCCCAAGCCCCAGCATCGTGTGCCAGAAGCCCTTGGCCAAGTCATTTCTCCCGAACACCACCATCATCCCCGTGGTGGTCACCCGGATCATGTTGCAGAAGATCGCGATCGGAACACACGCCAGGATCATGACCAGGCGATGCCACAGCGGTCGTTCGCTGACGAATGCCATCGCCACACCAAGGGCGCTCATCGTCATCAACAGGCGCATACCGCTGCAGGCCTGCTCGATGTCCAGGGTCTGGCTCTTTCCCTGGTAGAAGTACTCCACCACCGCCCCGCGGGCCTCGGCCTCCATCTCCGGAAGCAGGGCCAGCACCGCCGCGGAAACGTTCGCGGCGATCTCCCGCAGCGGCAGTGTGATCTGGAAATAGAGTCGTTGCGGCAGGGGCAGCGCGAACACCAGAAACGCGATCGCAAACCAGCCCCATCGCGTCCAGGTCCAGCCGCAGGTCATCAGGACCGCGCCCAGTATGCTGACCACCATGGCCACCGTCTTGGGGTAGGTGGTCTTGGCCAGCGTGTAGTGCATATACAGGCTGAAGGCCGCCAGGAGAAGGGCCGCGCCCACCGCCCGCCCCAGCCAGTCGCGATCCTTGAGTCCCAGGGGCATGCGGTGCCGTTGAAGGTAGAGGTAGTACAAGCCAAACAGCGGAATGATGAAGCCGTGCGACCAGTCCCCGTTGTTGCTCCATACGTCCACCAGATACCGGATCACGTGCCGATAGTGCAAGCCCAGAACGACGGCCAGCACCGCCGCTTGCACGGTCATGGCCGTCGTCCACCATCCGCGCCCGCGCGGGCTCATCCCGTTGTCGGCCAGCGATGCATGTGTCGGTAATTCAGCCATAGTCCCATGCTCTCCGCGAAACCGGGGAGAGGATTCTCAAGGCAGAAGGCCAAGCTGCTGCCGCTCGAACTGGCGAACACCTCTTGGATTCTGCTGCGGCGTGTAAGCGTCGATGTCGCCGAAGTTGCGGTCATACACGAAGCCGAACCCGTAGGTCAGCCGGAACGAATTGCGGATCGTCGCCAGCAGCGGCGCCACCGCATGCGTGCCCACCCGGACCACATCGTCCTTCTTGATGAACAGGTCGGGATCCTGTCCGGCCATGATGCGGGCCAGGTCCCACTGTGTGATCTCCTCGCGATTGCCGTCGATCCGCCGACGGATCTCGCACCGCGTCGGCCAGGCGATCTGATTCAGGCCGCCCGCCGAAGCGATCGCCTGCGTCAACGTCATTTCCTCGCCGTTCAGGGCATACACGCCCCCGCGGTTCACGTGCCCGTCAATGTAAAACACCCCGACCTGCCCCGGAACCAACTGAATCCAGTCATGGTGCCGAACCACGATATTATAGTTGGGGTCGCCCTGGCGAATCCGGTCGGCCGGAATTCGGATCACCCGCTGTTGCCCTTCCGAGGCAAGTTCCTCCCAATCCACCGGCTGCGAGGGGCTGGTTTCCAGCGGGGGCCTCGGTGCGGCCTTGGGCGTCGTCGCGGGCAGCGATTGGGTGGCCGTGGCCGTGCCGGCCGCGGGCGGCGCTTCCACGAACTCATTGTTAACGTAGATGAACGTCGGCATGGTGGGCGGGGGCGACGCCGCCTCACGCTTCGCGGGTACGGTGGCCGGTGCCACCGCGTCCATCAGATCGCGCTCGACCTCCTCCGCGGGAAGACTGATGCCCGGTTCGCGACTCGTGCGGCTTGCGGGCGGCGGGACCGCGATCGGCTTGCTGGCCGGCGGGCTGCCCGTGGCCTGGCTCATGTCCGAAAGCGCCTCCGGTGTCACCGGGGGAGCTGGGGCCGGCGGGGGCTCGTTGGAAATGCCCGGGCGCGGCGCCATGGGCGTGGCCGCGGGCTTGAAACGCTTCTGCCGCAATTCGTTGCGGAACACATAAACCACCTTCACCGCGTCGGGCAGCGCGCCAGCCTGATTGACCGCCTCGCGCAGCCGCAAGTCCGGCCGTGCAATGGGATACTCCCCGGGGACGGCGATCACGCCGGAAATGTTGTAGGTTCGGTGTTGGCGCGTGAGAATCTGCACCGTGATCGTCGGATTGAAGTCCACCGGGTAGATGCCCGCGGCCTTTGATTGCTGCACGATTTCCGCCTGAATCTGACGCGGGGTCATCCCGTCCACTTGAAGCCATCCGATCTGAGGAACATCTATGTAGCCCAACTCGTCGATGATCGGCTGGAGTTGGGTCTCAACTCCCAACTGCAGAAAATCCAGAAGACGAATGGAAATCGTATCTCCCGGCCCGACCTGGTATTCCTCGATCGTGGCGACCAGGTCTTCCGGAGTGGGATCCGTGGCTCCAGGCACGCCGACCGGCTTGTCCCGCAGGCTGATGCTCTGCTGGATCTCGGAAACCCGGTTCTCACGGAAGTTCCCGACCTCTTGCGGAGACAAAAACGCGTTCCACCACGGCGACACGCAACCCGTTCCCGTCACCAGCACGCCAAGCAATCCAAGGCTCAGCATTCGGCGATGCCAGGAACGTCGTGTCACTCGGCAGGGATGATTCGTGTCAGTCCTGCTGCAATCCACTGGAGCCCTCACTCATCTGGCTCACGGCTTCGGCCCACCCAGGGGCTGTCTGACGCCTGTTTCCATGCGTCGGACAGTGCCCCGTCCCCCACTGTTCAAGTGTCCAACAGTCCGCACTGTCGACTGGAGGCAGACTCGCGAAGCCGCTGGGAGACGCCTAGTTATCGGCATTCATCGAGAGTGCGGTTGAGGTTCTAGTCGCTCTAAGCAGTCCTCACAATATGGGTTGACGAACAAGCCCGATTGGCGTGCTTAACTATGTATTACGGCACAAGTTGGCGAAAGTTCGTCTCTTTCGGCTTCTCCGCATCCCGCTCGACTTCGGGTCAGCGTGCTCTTGTAGGCGATTCAGGTGGTCAGGTCAACTGGGCCATGTGACCGGCCAGGGTTGATATGGCTGGGTCGGATCTGATGTAACTTTTTACCAATCATTGCGTTATGTTTATTTCATCCAATGTGGCCACGCGCCAGGTCGGCTCGCCCCGGGGGGGCGGTGGTACATGTGCGTGAATGCCGTCCGGCCTGCAGACCTGTACCGTCTGCCAGCCGAGCCGACGGGGGGCCAGAAAATCCTTGCCCGCATTGTCCCCGACGTAGACGCAGGCCGCCCCGGTGAAGCAGAAAGTGTTTTCCAGTAACTCGAAGGCCCGGGGGTGCGGCTTCCAGAAGGCCGGCCCCCAGGTGTCGGTGAGAAGAATTTCGTCAAACCACTGGGACAACCCCAAGGCGGCGACTTTGTTCTGCTGGCTGATCAATGGCCCATCGGTTACCAGGGCGAGGCGAAAAAGACCTGCCCAACGGTTCAAGGCCCGAACCGCATCGTCAAAAAGGGAGATCCGCGGCCGATGGCGGCGGTAAAGATCCACCATCCCGACCACCAATTCTTCCGCAGGGTCTATCCCCATTTCCGAAAGAAGCTGGTTGAATGCCCGGGGCCGGTGGGGCGTCTGGAACAACTCCTTGAGCCTTTGTGCCGGGTCGAACGGGCGGGAGTCGTGCTCCTGTAACCAAGCCCCCACGGCCTCGAAACCGCTGTAAGCAAAAGACCTTTCGGGATAGAGCGTGTCGTCGAGGTCCAAGGCCACCAGCCGGACACCAGCGATGTGTATCCCGGGCATGACGAAAATCCGTCTTTGGCTCAGGGTCGAAGAATCCGTCTCCAGCCCTTGGGGTAGGTGGTCGCCTTCATGAAGAACGACTGATGGTAGCGAAGCATGAGCAAATTGGGATCGAACTGATCCAGGCGGATTCGAGGTTTTCTGCCCAACCACTCGGCCAGCAGCCATTTTGGGAAGTCGGCCCCGGCCCGAATACCCAGCGGGACACCACCCCCGAAACGCGGGTTGACCTCAATGACCCGGATCCTGCCCTTGGGTGTCAGAATCAGTTGAATCGTGATAAGCCCGATGCACTCCGTCAGGGCCTCCGCGACGCGCACGCCGGTCTGGATGATCCTCTGGTGGCGGACGGTGCGGGCCTTGGTGACCTCTCCGCCGCGGACCTCGATCCGTTCTCGCGGCACGACGCATCGTGGCCGGCCGTCGAACCCGGTGTACACGTCCAGGGTGTGCTCGACGCCGCTGACGAATTCCTGGACCAAGGGGTCGGGTACCACGCGGAGCAGGCTTTTGAGATCATTCCGGTCGGCAACGACGTAGTTTTTCTTGCTGGCACTGCCGAACCGCGGCTTGAGGAAGTAGGGAAAACGGTGTGTCCGGGACCGGAGGATCTGGTCGGCCGTCCATGTGGCGGGTGTGTCGATGTCGTGCCGGGTGAGGAATTCAAACATCCTGCGCTTGTCCCGGCAGGTTCGCACCACCTGCGGCGACGAGATCAGCGCCCCGCAGCCCAAGCGGGCGAATTCGTCGCGGGCATCAGCGAGCTTGAGCAAATCGCTGTCGATGAGCGGGATAATGAGGTCGATTCGTTCCTGACGGACGATCCTCCGCAGCGCGGGGATATAGCCGGGGGCTTGGGCCTTGGGCACCAGGTGAACTTTTTCGGCCAGGCAGCCGGTGGCAATATACGGATCTACGTCAGCCGTATGCCAGTGGGGTTTGAGGCCCAGCGATCGGGCGGCGCGGGTGAAGGCCTGAATGAGTTCAATGCGCCGGCCGGCACTGGTGAAGAGAATCCTCACGTCGCGTCGGCCTTTGCCTGAACCTTTCAGCCAAGTGGCTTGATCGTGCATGCGGTTCCGCCCTGTGTCGAGACCCAACGCCCTGCCTTGCCGGCGGGGGTTCAGATTCCAGCCGCCCGCGGGCCGAATATTATCGGCATGCCCCCCCTTCGACAACAGCCGCGGTTGGTTCCTGGCCGGGGCCGGCCCTTTATGAAGTGCCCCCAAAAAAGCAGCGACGAACCGGATCAACCGAGTTCGTCGCCCTTCTCCTCCTCTGTAGTCGAGATCCGGGCCAGGTGTCGAAAGGCCTGGAGATTATGAGCCGGTCTGTTCCTCCAGCATCTTGCGAAGGTAGCTGTTCTCGCGTCGCGTTGCCTCAAGGTCGAACAGGAGATACTTGATCGACAGCCGCAGGAAGTCAATGCTCTCGTGCAGGCTGTGAACGGTCTTCTTCAGCTCCTGGTGGCGTTGCCTGGTTTCCTCGGCCAGCATGGCCAGCCTGGCCCGGTCCTGCTCGGGCAGGGTCCCGATCTCGGCCACCAGTTCGCCCAGCTTCTTCTGAAATATATTCTCGTCCATTGCTTCTTTCCTGCTCTCTGATGCAGAGGCCCCCGGTGGGTGGCCGACAGGGACAGCGGATTCGGCCACCTCCTGGTTGCCTGACTCCACCCTGAAGGCCCGCCAATTCGGTAACACTGCAACCCGGGTGCCACGTTGGCCGGGAAAACCGGTGTGCCGCAAGCGGGTCCTAACCTGTTTGCAAAAAAGCAGTTATGAGCAAGCGCCGGCTCGATGGGTGGTTATCGGTTTCCGGTCGGTTACGCGGCAGTGTTGCCCTGACGCAACAGCTCTCAGGCGGACTTTCGGGGACGTGGGATATAAGCTTCGACTTGGCAGGGTGTTACGCGGAGGCGCGGTCGGACGATGAAACGCAGGGCGGGCTCATTGTCCCTGAACATCTCCGTCGGGCCGCCCCTGGTCGAGGGCATCCTCCAGGAGCAGCCAGTCCTTGTCGTTTTCGAATGTCTGTTCGCGGCAGTCCCAGCGCCGGGGGTAGTGGCCGTTGGCCAGTTGCTCCAGGAAGGGCAGCAGGGGGCGGGCGGGCGGGCGATCCAGTTCCCTGCGAAGCGGCTCGTCGGTTTCCCATCCGAATAGATCGTTGTAGAGGTTAAAGCCGAACCCGTCGAAGAAGTT
>DATIKE010000456.1:0-3207 GCA_035477895.1 Phycisphaerae bacterium | reverse complement strand
CGGTCGGATTTCAGGGTTTTAGGATGCACTCTAAGGCTGTCCCGCGGCCAATACCCACATCTCAATGCATGTCTTGTCGTCATGGCGGTTTCACGATCATCTTGGTCGTGGCCCGGGCTCGCGCTGCGGTTGCGTGGCAGGGTGCTCTCGGCCGAACACGAGTTCCCTCAGTGCCGTCCGCCGGATTTCGCTTCGGGCCTGGTCGAAAGTGCTCAACCGGCCTCGCAGTCCCGGGGCCTGCCCGTCGCCGTCGATGACCAGGCGACAGATGTCCGCCAGTTGGGCGTGGATTCGGTCTTCGAGCTGGCCGGCCGGGTCGCGGACCTCCTCTGCCACCCAGCAGACCACCTGGTCCACCACGATCGCCGCGACGATCGACAGTCCCAGCGTCGCCCACGACGCTCCGACGCCCGCCAGCATCAACCCCGACGACACCCCGAGCCGGGCCGCCATGTTCGTCAGCACGGTGACCGCGATTTCACCCGCGATCAGGCTCGACAGCTCCCGCACCGCGTCCATGCCCATCTCCCGGGCAACCGCCGGCGCGACCTGGGCGGCGATCCGCTGGAATTCCCGCTGGAAGATCTCGTCCGACCTGGCCGCGGGCAGGGTTTGCAGCGCGATGTCCGCCATATCCGCCCGAACCTTTACCAGCAGCTCGTTCTCCGCCGCCTGTAGTTCAGCCAGGTATCCCACGGCGGCCGACTCGATCGTTGAGCGGAACTCCGCGTCCGAGAAAACCAGTTTCGAGAACTGCTCGTTGAGGTGGCGCAGGTGCGCCTGGTCGTCGCCGCCGACCAGGCCGAGCGTCTTGCTTCGCAGCAGCGCCCACTTGCTTCGCAGCGACAGCATCGCCTCGGCGAACGGCCGGGCGCCCGTCCGCCCCTTGATGAAAAAGCCCCGCACGTCCCGAACGCTCCGGTCGATTGCCCGATATGTCCGCGCCTCGGCGGCCGAAAGTTCCGGTTCGATCCGCGATTCCCACAACGCCTGTTTTCGCCGGGCAAGTTCCGCCGCGTCCGGTAACGTGTCCTGGCAACCGCTCTGCGGTTGCTGCCCGACAGCCGACGCCGGTCCGGCCGGTCGGCCGGATCGTTCAGGCCACAACAAGGCCCCCAGAAGGCTCGCCAAGGCCAGCAATGTCGCGGCCGACAATGCGATTTCTCCGGCCGTCCATCGATAACGGCTTGGTGGCGTCGCAGTGGCGGGTGGGTCCTGAGGCATGGTCATCGATCCCCGAATTCCGCGCGGAGTGGCTCCCAGCGGCACGAATATATACACCCGCCGGATGATGCGAGTTGCAGACGACCAAGGTCATTCCGCACACGGAACGACGTTGATATGAGCGACCGGATATGCCCGCCAATGGTATCGGCCGACCCCCCCTGCCTGCCTGCCGGCAGGCGTGTCGGCCGTTCCCTGGTCAATACACATCAACGTCCGGCGGGGGGGCGCCGGCCGCCACGGTTTTTCTTAAGCTGCTCTGGAAACATTTCCGACGGTGGCGGCCCGGTTTGTAAAGTTCCAGCCGTCTAGGAAAAAGATTCCTGAAACCTCTTTAGTCCGCGACAGGCAAGACAATCAGGCAATGGTCGCGCAGGGGGCCTCGACCATGCAGCTTCGGCCCTGGGCCTTGGCGGCGTAGAGGGCCTTGTCGGCCTCGTTGACGAGGGCTTCGGCGGAGGGCGCGTGGGTCGCGCTCAGGCTGGCGATGCCGACGCTCAGGCCGGTGGGGACGCCCGGTGCCTGCTGGGCCACCAGGCGTGTGAAGGTATGCACGATACGGTCGGCGAGCGAGCGGGCCGCCTCGGCTGAGGTCTGCGGCAACAGGAGGATGAACTCGTCGCCGCCGAAACGGGCGGCGATATCCGAGCTGCGCAGCTCGGTGGTGATAGCCTCGGCCAGGGCGATCAGCACATCGTCGCCGGCGCGGTGGCCGAAGCGGTCGTTTACCTGCTTGAACTCATCGAGATCGAACATCAGGCAGGTGAGGTGTGAGCCGTAGCGTTCGGCCGCGGCGAACTCGCGATCCATTTCCTCGCTGAAGTAACGGCGGTTATGCAGGCCGGTCAGCGGGTCCTTGGACGCGAGGTCTTCCAGCTCGCGGGTGCGCTCCTCGACGCGCTGTTCGAGTTCGGCGGCCAGTTGGAGCAACTCCATCTGCGACTGGGTGATCCGGTTGGCCATGAGGTTGAAGGAGCGGGCGAGCTGCCCGATCTCGTTGCGCGAGGTCACGTGAGCCCGGGCGTCCATGACGCCGTTGGCCAGGGCGCGGGCGGCGCGGGCGAGCTGGTTCAGCGGTCTGACGATGTGCCGGGTGGCGAGGAGTGTGCTGGGGATCACGAGCAACACGGCGATCAGGTCCATGATCAGGAGCTGGTTGCCGACGTGAACGACCTTAGCCTGGGTGACGGAAGCATCGGTTCCGAGCAGGACGTAACCGACGATGCCCGAGGCGGTTCCACTGCGGTGTTCCTGTTGCATCGCGTAGACCGGTGCGACGGCCTGGATGATGGTCATGCCGACGTCGGAGCGGCGGATGAGTCGAGGTTGAACGGCCTTGGGAAGCTGCCAGCGTTCGCCGTTGGGCGGGCGGAAATGAGGTACGAGGCCGGGTTTGGCCTCGGCGGAGGCGACGATTCGTCCATCAGGATCGACGAAGGCGACGTAAGCGGCGGCTTTTCGTCGGATCAGGGCTCGCGTGGTTTCTTCCAGGTGATGGCTGGAGATGCGGGTGTCGCGCGCAGACATATCCGCGGCCGCCCCGGCGGCCAGCGAGGTCGCCCACTGCCGGGCGAGGTCCAACTGGCTCTCGAAGAGTGTGGCGCCCATCGCTCGGAAGGTGATCGCCGTGCCCGAGCCGACCACGGCAAGCACCAGCAGCACCACCAGCAGCGAGATCTTGAACTGCAGGCCGTGGCGGGCGTTGACCCAGATGGACGCCAGCCGGGAGCTTCTTCGAGGGTTCGCCATTTCGATTGCCGACCTCATCTGGATGTTCGAGGGCGCGTCCGCGCGACAATGATGAATATACAATTCGTCCACGGGCGCTGGCCAATAGAAGTTTCCCCTGACGCGCCCGCGATGCGCGGGGCTTTCCGCCCTGGATGCACAGTCTCACCGTTGTTATCGGGTTGCAGAGGCGGCCGCTGAATTAGAGTGCGTCCTAAAACCCTGAAATCACACCGGCGAGACCTGTCTGCGTGC
>DATIKE010000455.1:0-6491 GCA_035477895.1 Phycisphaerae bacterium | reverse complement strand
CGAACTGCAGCACCCGCTCCAGAACCGGCAGCAGGTCCTTCATCGCGCTGATCTTCTTGTCGTAGATCAGGATGTAGGCGTTCTCCAGGGTGGCCGTCATCTTCTCCATGTCGGTGCAGAAGTAGGGCGACAGGTAGCCCTTGTCGAACTGCATGCCCTCGACCAGCTCGACGGTGGTTTCGAGGCCCTTGCCCTCCTCGACGGTGATGACGCCGTCCTTGCCGACCTTGTCCATGGCCTCGGCGATCTTCTTGCCGATCTCGGCGTCCTGGTTGGCGGCGCAGGTGCCGACCTGGGCGATCTGCTGGGTGTTCTTGACCTCGGTGGCCATCCTGCCGAGTTCGTCGACGACGCACCCGACGGCGGCCTCGATGCCGCGGCGGAGTTCCATCGAGTTGGCCCCGGCGGTGACGTTCTTGAGGCCTTCCTCGTAGATGGCCTCGGCGTAGATGGTGGCGGTGGTGGTTCCGTCGCCGGCGACGCTCGAGGTCTTGGAAGCGACCTCCTTGACCATCTGGGCGCCCATGTTCTCGTAGGGATCGGGAAGTTCGATTTCCTTGGCGACGGTCACGCCGTCCTTGGTGACGGTGGGCGAGCCGAAGGACTTCTCGAGCACGACGTTTCGGCCGCAGGGGCCCAGGGTGATCTTGACCGCCTTGGCCAGTTGCCTGACGCCGCGGCGGATCGCCTCGCGGGCTTCCATATCGAATGCGATTTTCTTGGCTGCCATTTTTGTTTGTCTCCCTATGAGGTTAAAAACTTCAGCGTTCTGCTAAATCCACGTTCCACTCCGCGGCGGTATACGCGAGCAATGTACCGACGAGGGATGTCGATTGTGCACCGTACTCCCGATCGAGAGCGTCCCAAATCCGCTTCTGACGATCTGTATCCGTCAAACCCGAGAAGCTGTCAGAGATAACCGACCCGGAGATCTTTCCGCCGGGCAGCGTTTCGAGTTCGAACCTGGGCGAAACCAGCCCCGGTCGAGCTTCCAGAACCTTTTCCAGTTCCATCACGGTCATTGATTATCTGCAGTATGGCGAGTCGACAGCACCTGACAGCGCTTGACAACTCCGGAGCAGAGTTCCCAATGCTCGCCGCATACCCGTCGTATCTCGCCTTCCTCTCGACGACGCAACTCGCCTATCTCCTGCAGAAACCGCTTAAGCTGGTCGTAGTCCGCAAAACGCAGCACATTCGACCATCGCCGAGCGACCCCTGGACCTTACTGACAAAGCCATGATCTCTCTCGCCGCTACGCACCAAGCCGATAAGTCTCCGATCCCCATTGCATCTGGATGCTGGCCTCAGGACCCCAACACAGCCAGGATGTCGTTCTCGTCCAGGATGAGCAGCTCCTCGCCGTCGACCTTGACCTCGGTGCCCGCGTAACTGGAGAAGAGGACCTCGTCGCCCTTGGCCACGGCGAGCGGGTGCCGCTTGCCGCTGTCCAGCAGCTTGCCGTCGCCGATCGCCTGGACGACGCCGCGGCGGGGTTTTTCCTTGGCGGTGTCGGGCAGGACGATTCCGCCGGCCGTCTTGGATTCGGCCTCGACCCGCTTGACCAGAACCTTGTCACCCAGGGGACGAATCTTCAACTTCGCCATCGAAAACTCCTTTCAGGTCATTAGCTTGGCGTGTTGTTTCAGCCCGGTTCCCGCCCCACGATCCGGCGGCCACCGAGTCGGCAGCGCGGACTCTCCGGACGGGGATCTGCCCGACCGATATGGCAAACCCGGTGCCAGGAGCGGGACCGCCGCCCAATCTTTGTTTCAACCACTTGTAATAAAAGAGGTTGTGTGCACATGCCCGGTCCGGCCGAACCCATGAACAGCCCGTCAATGCCCTGCCATATTCGGACCGTATGGGCATGCGGCTGTCAGAATGGCACGGCCGCCGGTATCCTTCAACCGGCCGGAGTGATAGACTGACAACGCGCGGCTCCACGAAGCGATATTGTGGCCAGACCCGGGTGGTTCCTGAGCCGGGAGTCGCAACCATCCCCGTTCGGCGGAAATGATGAAGGCAGGCCAGGACCGTGCAAGCGAGAGCTGCGGCTGGCCCCAGGGCGGTAGATCGGCCCACCGGGTGTTCACGGGCCTGTCGTGTGTTCACGGCGGGCTAAAGGCGCGCAATATGCGAGGCCACGTTCATCATCGAACCATCACGGAAAGGAAGTGGATGCGGAAAACGATCGGGCATCCGGCGTGGGTATCCCTGTTCCTGTTGTCGGCCGCGTGGGCGGACATCGGATCGGTGAAATCGACAGCGGCGGGACGCGGCAGGGAGGGTCCGACCCCGACGGCCGGCCTGCGGCTCGACGGGACGTTCATCCAGTTTCAGGAATGGATGCTGAAACTGGACGACGCGGCCTGGCAGAAAGAGCTCGAGGCCATCCGGACGGCGAAGATGAACACGATCGTCCTGCAAAACACCCAGGTCGGCGACAAGCGGTTCTTCGGCGGGGCGGCCACGGCAACGGATGCGGCGGGCCCGGACCTGGTGAAAACGGTCCTGACGTTCGCGGACAAGAACGGGATGGAGGTATACGTCGGCCTGCTGGATGACGGGCAGTGGTTCACGCATTGGAACCAGCCGGGATACCTCGACCGGCTCGCCGATAAGGGCAACCGGCTGGCGGACGAGCTGTGGCGACTGTACGGGAAGCACCGGTCGTTCGCCGGGTGGTACATTCCCGGCGAGACCTGGGACGGGCCTTACACGGCCGACCAGATCGGCGCCCTGCGCAAGTATCTCCGCACGGTAAGCGATCATTGCCACAAGTTGAGCGGGGCGCGGCCCAGGCCGGTGGCGATAGCACCGTTTGTGAGCGGAAAAATCGAACCCGCCGAGGTCCGGAAAACGTACGCGGCGATGCTGACCAACAGCGGGATCGACATCGTCATGCTGCAGGACGGCGTCGGGGCCCGGGGGTACGACGACGACCTGATGATTGTTGTGCCGTACTTCCAGGCGATGCGCGACGTGTGCCTTGAGACCGGTGCCGAGTTCTGGTCGGACCTGGAGTGTTTCCGGCTGGTCACCAAGGAAGGCAATCCAACGGGGTTTACACCCGCGGACGCCGAGCGGATCGGCCGGCAGATGTCGATCGAGGCCCCGTTCGTGAAGAAGATCGTGACCTTCGATTTCTTCCACTACATGAGCCCGTACCGAAGCGAGGCGACGAAGACGCTGTACGCGGATTACATGGCCCGATACGTCGAGCGAAACTGGCTGCCCGCGTTGGGGCGAGGCCCGACGATCGATCCGAGCTTCGGTTACTACCGCGACCGGACGCCCGAAAGCATCGCGGCCGAGATTCGCGCCAACGGGTACGGCATCGTGCACTGGGCGGTCACGGCCGAGAGCCAAATCAACCCCGCGCTGCTGGGGGCGCTGCATCGCGAGCGGATCGGCGTGTGGTACATGACCTGGGGCAACGGGACGTACTCGACGAAGGACCTGCCGGCCGGCTGGGAGGCGTGGAAGATGGTCGCGCGGTCGGACCTGGCCGGCGTGCCGCTCAACGACGGCTTCACCCGGCTGTGCCTGAACAACGCGCACTATCGCGGGTGGCGCAAGCAGCAGATCGCGGGCGTGATGAGCCGCCTGCCGTTCCAGGGCGTCGAGATCGTCGAGCCGCACTGGCCTGACTACCCCGGACCCACGAGCCCCGCCTACGCCTGTTTCTGCCCGAACTGCCTGGCGGCCTTCACGAAGATGTTCCCCGGCGAGAAGGCCCTGCCGGACATCCTGCGCGAGGATTCCCCGCTGAACCCGAAGAAGAATCCGGAACTATGGAAGAAATGGCTGACGTTCCGGCAGGCCAGCCTGACGGACTTCCTGAACGACCTGGTCAACGGTCGGGGCGGTCTGCGCGAAACGGTTCCGCACGCGATGATCAGCGTCTGGTCGCTGGCCCTGAAGGACGGCCTCCAGCAGGTGCTCGAGGACAACGGCGAGTGCACCGAAGATATTACCCGGGTGGTGAAGCCGGACCTGTACGGCCTGCAGACCCACTGGCCGGACTGGCTCAAGCCCGACCTGCCGCCGGACTACGTCAAGTGGTATCAGCCCTTCATCGACCAGATCCGCAAGGTCGACCCGAAGATGCCGATCCTCATCCAGGCGGACACCGGCTCGAAGAATGAAAACCGCCGGAGCTGGGACTGGATCGGGGACTTCGAGCGGGAATGCTGGAAACTGGGTGTGACCAGTACAACCTTCTATGAGTACTTCATCGGGCTGTACGCCTATGAGGACCCGCCGCGGGTGGCCGAGGTTCGCCGCAAGGGGCGGCGGTTGCAGCTAGTGTTCACCAAGCGGCTGGACCCGGCCTCGGCGGGCGACGTGTCACGCTACGCGCTGGACGACGGCACGATCACCGCGGTCAAAGTCGACGGCAACATGGTCGAACTGTCGCTTGGCCGAATCCAGACCGGAAAAGTGTACGAACTGACGGTGAAGGGGATCTCAGACGCCGCCGACCGGCGGTTGATTCCCGGCCGGCCTCCGGCCGTCCTGCAATTGCAGACCGTGCGGTTCAGTGGCTGAGGCTCTGGAGGAGGTCGAGAGGAAGCAGTTTTTGGACCAGCGTTGCAGCGGCGAACCCGTCCCGAAGCCCACCCCCGCATCCGGATCGATGGGGCAGGTTTTTTCCTGAACATCCTGTCCGAGGTTCGACCTTGCCCTGGTCATCCCCCGTCTCCTGATTCGGTCACGGCGGCCACTATCGACCGCCGTCTTCTGCCCCCGGCGACCCTGGCGGGCCACCACCCGGCCCGTGCGGGCCCCCGGAAAGCCCGGTTCCCTGTTCGCGCTCCCGTGACTCCGACTGAAATCTTATGCAAACTTCATTCCAGTAGCGGTTCATGAATACCCCATTTTCGCTAAGCAGAGGCTGTAAATGACATTACCGCCGCGAGTTTAAGTCCTGCTTCACGTTGGAAGCGATGGGGGGGTGGCCATCGGCGGCCAGATGGCTCGAAACCGGCCCTATACGGCCACCTGACTTCAAAACGCGGACCTGTTCGAGGGACTCGCGGATGCCCTCCATGCGCGGATGGATCTGGAGGGCGGCGTGATACATTTCGAGCGCTTCGCCGAGGTCCCCGCGGGCGGCGTGGCAGTGGCCCAGTGTGGCCATGGCCCCGAAGTGCAGGGGGTTCAACCGAATCGCCCGGCGTGCGTCCACGATGGCAGGCTCGTAGCGATCGGCGAGAAACCGGGCGACCGCCCGCTGGTTGTAGACTTCGGCGAACCGCGGATGCCGCAAGGCCAGAATGGAGAGCCGCTCGATGGCGGGGATGAACTGGTCGCAGGCGATCATGCGGACGGCGCGGTCGAGCATGGCGTTGGCGTGCTCGTCTCCCGCGCGGAACCAGATGGACCAGATCGCCTGCTCGGAAAAGCCCACGACGGCCTCGTCGGAATCATGCAGCCGGGCGACGATGGAGGTGGACTCGCTCATCGTGCCGGTCAGGCCGAGGCACACCAGCGCGGTTTTGACGACATCGGAATCGCCGCAACCTAGCAGCCGAGTCAGGCGCGGCGGCGGCCAGAGATGCTCAAGGAAATCAATGAGGGTGCCGGTCTCGCAACGTTCCAGCATCGGCCGGACCTGGCCGATGAACTCCTGCCCGAGAAGAAGTGACAAGTCCATTGGAGCGGCGATCTCCGTTCGCGAACAAATACCTTCCCTGAGCGCGGAGCCGGCATCCAACAGTACCGGACCCAACGCCCTCCGAACGCACTGAAGCGAGCCGAACCTGATGCTGTACGGATACCCCTCTTCCTCTTGGCCGACTCATATTGTCGGCCTGACGCGAGATGCTCGGTTGATTGTAGCCCTTCCGGCGCGCCCAAGTCAAAGTCGAGACAACGAAAGGGAGGGCACGGGCAGCCTGCTCAGAGCGACTCGGGTTTCAGGCCCGGACGGTGCGATAACCTGATCGGGATGGACAGCGGAATCGTCGGCGGTAGGATAATTCGCATGACTTCGGACCAGAAAAAACGCATCGTGATCGGGATGGTGGTCGTGACCGTGGTTGCGGTGGTGGCGGTCAGGTTCGCCCTTCGGTACGCGGCCTCGACGGTGGTGACGGTCCCGGGCAAGATCGTCGAATTCGACCCGGTCGCCCGGACCGCGACGTTCGAGTTCATCCGCCCCAAGACCGGCGAGGTGACGCGGTTGTCGGGCGACGTACCCGAGGATTGCGAGATTCAGATCGACGGCCGGCCGGCCGGGCTGGCCGACGTGAAGGTGGGCGATGCCGCCACGATCACCGCCCGGGTCACCGAGGGCAACCGGGCCTGGCCGTTGAAAGTCAAGGTCCGCCGGGCAATGTCGCCGGGCTCCGGACCGGCGGCGGCCCCGGCTTCCTCACCGGCGTCTCAATAGAATCTTACGGTCAGAGATCTGCGCGACACGATTGCGCGCATGTTGTCCAGGCTCCTTTTCGGTTGCGGTCCATACAGTCGCCACGCACAGG
>DATIKE010000454.1:0-7852 GCA_035477895.1 Phycisphaerae bacterium | reverse complement strand
AGTTTATGCGGCTGGGTCTGCGCGGGTGATCAGAACCCGGAGCGCCAGCGACGGGCCAGGCCGCCCTGCCTGCGCAGGCAGGCACGCAGGCAGGCGGCCGGCAGGTAAACTGTCACGGCCCCCGCTTTACCGAGGATCGGCTTGCGTCAGGCCGTCACTCCCGGACGTCGTCGCCCTGGAACTCCTCGAGCCAGGCCATCTGGATCGCTTCGAGTTTGGCTTCATTGGACAGCTTGGGGTCGTCCTCGAACTCGGTCAGCCCGCAGACCATGTCGTGGAGGTCCGTGAAGCGGACCGAGAGCGGGTCCTGGTCGGGATACAGGGCGAAGAGTCGTTCGGCAATGTCCAGCGAGTCGGTCCACTTGATTTTCATGGCGCCACCTCCTCCGGCTCATGGGCGCGGTCGGGTTCCCGATTCCCATTCAGGTCTGAGGCTTTCCCTCCCGAGAGAGGTTCCGATTCCAGTCCGGTATCTCGACGACGAGGTCCGTCGCGCCGTCGGGCACGCACTGGCAGCCCAGCCGCGACTGGGGCGTCAGCCCGTAGGCCTCGTCGAGCTGATCTTCCTCATCGTCCGTGGTCTCGTTGCACGCGTCCAGCCCCGCGCGGACGACGACATGGCAGGTGGAGCAGGCGCAGACCCCGCCGCAGGCGTGATCCAGGTCGACCCCGTGCTTCATGGCGATGTCCAGGATGCTGCCCGGCAGGCCGTGGTCGCCGTAGGGCAGGTCCTTCGGGTCGATCTCGACCGTTTTGTTCATGGGCAGAAAAGTGATTCTGAACTTGCGGATCGGAACCCGCAGTCCGGCTTCCTCAATATATGGGTTCTGTCCGCCCATGTGTTGTTCTCCCGTGGGACGTTCGCTTGCCGCACCGGCTTTTCGGGCTACGTCTTCTTGCCCGAAGAGGTTTCCACGTCTTCCTGTTCCATGAGCGTCCGGGTAATCGCCAACTCGGCCAGCCGGACCGTTCCGCGGTCGAACGCCTTGAGGGCCTCCCACAGCCTGTCGGCGTCCTCGGTGGTCTCGGCGAGCCGTCGCAGATCGACGATCGCCCTTTCGATTGTAGCCCTTTCGGCGGAGCTGAGGCCGTCGCCCACGCGGGCCAGCATCTGCTCGGTCTTGTTCGTGTCGAAGGTTACCTGGTTGCGCAGGTCGATGAGCCGATGGGCGGTCATGTCCTCGCGGGCATGGGCGTAGGACTCCCTTTCCATCCGCTCGACTTCCTCGGAGGTCAGGCCGTGTGTCGGCACGATCTGAATGCCGGCCGACCGGTCGCTACGCTCCTCGCGGGCGGACACGTTCAGAATGCCGTTTTCGTCGATCAGGAACGTGACCAGCAGCTTGGGGATGCCGGCCGGCATGGGCGGAATGTCCCGCAGGTCGAATACGCCCAGCGATCGGCAGTCCCTGGCCAGCTCGCGCTCGCCCTGAAGCACGTTAATCTTGACGTTGGTCTGGCCGTCGACAAAGGTGCTGAATCGCTCGGTGGCCTGGCAGGGGATTCGGCTGTTCCGCAGGATCAGCTTGCTCATCGCTCCGCCCAAGGTCTCGATGCCCAGCGAGAGGGGGATCACATCCAGCAACAGCGCGTCCCGGCGCACGCCGGCCAGGATGCCCGCCTGAACGGCCGCTCCGAGGGCGACGACCTCGTCGGGATTGATCGCGGTGTACGGCTCCCGGGCGAACACTTCCTGGACGCGCCGCCGGACGAGCGGAATCCGCGTGCTGCCGCCTACCATCACCACCTGGTCGATCGTGCTCGGCTCGACGTGGGCGTCGGCCAGGGCGAGTCGGCACGATTCGATCGTGCGCTCGACCCATGGTCCGATCATCGTCTCGAACTGCTCTCGACCGAGGGTGCGCCGGTAAACGCGCCCGTCGCCCAGGTCGATCTCCAGGTCAGCCGATATCTCCGTGCTGAGCCGGACCTTGATGTTCTCGGCGAATATCCGCAGGGCCTGTCGCGTGGCCGGCGCGTCGATTTCCAGGTCGAACTGCTCGCGGACCTCGCGCTCCACGAGATGAATGATCTCGCGATCCAGATCGTCGCCGCCCAGGCGGGTGTTACCGTGCGTGCTGAGCACCTCGAACACGTCGTCGACCAGGCGAAGGATGGAAATATCGAACGTGCCGCCGCCGAGATCGTAGACCGCGATCGTCGAGTCGTTTTCAGCCGCTTGCGCATCCTGTTGGCCGGGTTTCGAGCTGCATGAGGTTGAACACGCCCCGGCCAGCGGCAGCAGTGATGAACCGGCCTGACCGGCACGCTGCTCATGTGTGAGTTGGCCGCGTACTCCGAGGCCGTAAGCCAGGGCGGCGGCCGTCGGCTCGTTGATGATTCGCAGCACGTCGAGGCCCGCGATCCGCCCCGCGTCGCGCGTTGCCTGGCGCTGGGCGTCATCGAAGTACGCGGGCACGGTGATGACCGCCTTGCGGATTTCGCGGCCGAGCCGGCGGCCGGCCCGGTTCTTGAGTTCGCGGAGGATGATCGCGCTGAGTTCCGGCGGGGTGAGCAGTCGGCCGTCGATCTCGATGCCGGCGAGGTCCTGGCCGGCCTGGTCGGCGGTTCGCTTCACGACCCGGTACGCAAGCTGGCCGAGTTCGCCGTCCCTAGTCAGTTCCTCGTATCCACGGCCCATCAGGCGCTTGATCGAATACACCGTGGAGGTCGGATGTTCGACGGCGTGTGCCTTGGCTTCCCAGCCGACGGTTACGCGGCCGTCGGGGCCGAAAGTCATGACGGACGGCACGCGTCCCTCGCCGTTCTCGTCCCGCAGGATGCGCGGACCGGACTCGTCGCAAACCGCCACCAGCGAGTTCGTCGTCCCCAGATCAATGCCCACAACGATGTCGCGCTGCTCGCTCATGGTGTCGCCTCATGCGTCCCGGGTCGGCATTGGGACGTTGACCGGTATCTGATCCAGGAGGCTGCCGTAGTACTTGATGATGTTGAGCTGTTCCCGGAGTTCGCGGCGTCGCGGGGCATCCCAGCAATCTAGGGTTCTGGCCAGCTCCGCGATTCGCCCCAGAATCTCCTGCCGCTTGGCGGAGATCTCCGCCTTGAGGCTCTGAAGCATGGCCGCGTCGCCGGTTTCACGAGCTTCCTCGATGGATTCGCGCAGCACGAGTACCTCGCCGAGCAGGCTCTGGGGCACGGCCTTCATCTCGGAGGATTTCGGCCCGCCGGCCAGGGCCAGCATGTATTCCGCCCGGGCCACGGGGTCGCGCAGGGTTTCGTAAGCCCGGTTCAGCTCGGCGCAGAGGTCGAGGGCCTGATGACGCTGTTCCGGAGCATCTGTTCCGGCGATGTCCGGGTGGATAACCCGACTCAGGGCGAGGTACTTGCGGTGCAGGGCCTTGTGGTTCACGTCGTAGGCCCGCTCCAGGCCGAACAGCTCGAAGCAGTCGAAGGTGTCGGTAGGCAACTGGCCGAGCGCGCCGCAGCTTGCGCAGGCAACGGGCGATTCCATCAACTGCCGGCATTCGTTGCAGCGTGTGGGCAGTGTCGGTTTGCTTGAAGGGTCCACGGCCAAGTGCCTCCTGTGCCGGCGGTCCTCATGATGTTCGCTCCAAGTCGTTGGCGCGGAAGCCCGCCGGCTGAAAACCGACCCCTTGAAGTCCCCGACTCAGGCCGAGAAGCTGCTCCCGCACCCGCAGGTGTGGGTCGCGTTGGGATTGTTGAACACGAAGCCGCGGCCCATGAGTTCGTCCCGGAAGTCGACGGTGATGCCGTCGAGATACAGGAAACTCTTGGGGTCACAGATGCACTTGATGCCGTGGGTCTCGAAGACTTCGTCGTTGTCGCCCTTCTTGTCGGTGAGGTCGAGTGAGTAAGTGAAACCGCTGCAGCCGCCGCCTTTGACGCCCATCCGAAGGTAGGTCGCCTCGCAGGACAACCCCTGCTGACCGAGGATGGTTTTCACCTCGCCGGCCGCCCGTTCCGTCAGAACAATCGCCATCGGGTTTCTCCGTTTATCGTTTATCGTTTGCCGGTCACTCCGATACGGTAACCGATGTTGCCTCATGCACACCAGGGGTCACCATACTGCTGGCCTGCCGGGACGCCGCCCCGGCCGCCCGGAGTTCTGAGGGCGTCTTCGCCGTTGCCTCGCGCTTCTTCTTGAGGTCGCCGATGGCTGCCCGGATCGCATCCTCCGCCAGCACACTGCAGTGGATCTTCACCGGCGGCAGCGAAAGTTCCTTGACGATTTCGGTGTTCTTGATTTCCAGGGCTTCGTCGAGCGTCTTGCCCTTGACCCATTCGGTGGCCAGCGAGCTGCTGGCGATCGCGCTGCCGCAGCCGAACGTCTTGAACCTGGCGTCGACGATCCGCTGGTTCTCGTCGATCTTGATCTGGAGCTTCATGACGTCGCCGCACTCGGGGGCGCCGACCACGCCCGTCCCGACGCTCGGGTCATTCCGGTCCAGAGATCCGATGTTGCGCGGGTGGTTGTAATGATTCAGCACTTTTTCGCTGTAGGCCATCGCACATACTCCTCGCCTATCTCTGGAAGGATCGGCGGGCCGTCCTTCTCGTTTGTCTGTTCCCGCCGGCAGGGCAACATACCCTGCCACACCCCGGCGCGGGACTCGTTGGTCGGCCTACAGTGCGTCCTGAAACCCCTGCCTGCGGCCTGTCTGCGTGTACGCACAGGCAGGCACGCAGACAGGTCTCGCCGGTGTGATTTCAGGGTTTTAGGACGCACTCCTAGTGGGCCGCCCATTGCACCGACTTCAGGTCCACACCCTCCTTGGCCATCTCGTACAACGGGCTCATGCTTCGCAGCTTGATCACCGTCGAGCTGATGGCGTCGATTGTCTCTTCGACCTCGGCGGCGGTGGTGAACCGCCCCAGGCTGAAGCGGATCGAACTGTGAGCCAGCTCCTCGCCCACGCCGAGCGATTTCAGCACATAGCTGGGCTCGAGCGACGCGCTGGTGCACGCCGACCCGCTGCTGACCGCGATGTGGGGAAAACCCATCATCAGCGATTCGCCCTCGACGTACGCGAAGCTCACGTTCAGCGTGTTTGGCAGGTCACGATCGGGGTCGCCGTTGCGGAAAATCTCATCCAGTTGCTCGTTCAGGCCCGCCCATAGCCGGTCGCGCAGCCGGGCGAGCCTGGGGCCTTCGCCGGCCATCTCCTTGGCGGCGATTTCCGCGGCCGCGCCCATGCCGACGATGCCCGGCACGTTCAGCGTGCCCGACCGCATGCCGCGCTCGTGCCCGCCGCCGTGCAGCACCGGCTCGCAACGAACCCGCGGGTTCCGCCGCCGCACGTACAGCATGCCGACGCCCTTGGGGCCGTACACCTTGTGCCCCGAGGCGCTCAGCAGGTCGATGCCCATCTTCTCCACGTCGATCTCCACCTTGCCGAACGCCTGCGTCGCGTCGGTGTGGAAGATGACGCCTTTTTCCTTGCAGATCGCCCCGATCTCGGCGATCGGCTGAATCGTGCCGATCTCGTTGTTGGCGAACATGATCGACACGAGGATCGTGTCCGGGCGAATCGCGGCCCCGAACTGCTCCAGGTCGATTCGGCCGGTCTTGTGCACCGGCAGGTACGTCACCTCGAAGCCCTGCTGCTCGAGGTATTTGCAGGGATCGAGCACTGCCTTGTGCTCGGTCACCTGGGTGATGATGTGCCTGCCCTTCTCGTGGTACATCTGGGCGCCGCCCTTCACGGCGATGTTATTGCTCTCGGTCGCCCCGCTGGCCCAGATGATTTCCTTGGGGCTCGCCTTGATGACCGAGGCCGCCTGCTCGCGGGCGGCTTCGACGGCCTTTTCCGTCTCCCAGCCGAAGCTGTGGCTGCGGCTGGCGGCGTTGCCGAACTTCTCGGTCAGGTACGGCATCATGGTCTCGAGCACCCGCGGATCCAGCGGGGTCGTGGCGTTGTTATCAAGATAGATTCGCGATTTCATGCCGAGTTTCCTTCTCCGTATCGCAGGTCAGGTGGATCGGGCCGGCCGGCCCGCCGGTCATGTCCGCCAGCGTTACTTCCTTGAGAAAACCGACCAGCCGGTGATGCACGCGATGGACGTGCGACCGCACCGGGCAATTCGGCGTCAGCTCGCAACCGTCGGCGCGGGCGCCCTTGCCGTTCTTGCCCACGATCTTGTCCAGGCAATAAACCAGCGCGACCGGGCCGTCCACTGCCTCGATGATGTCATGCAAACTAATGTCCGGGGGGGACTTGGCCAGTGTGTAACCGCCTCGCGGGCCTCGCTCCGACTTGATCAGATCGTGCTGGGCAAGCGATTTCAGAATGTTCATCACCAGCGGCAACGGCATGCCGTAATGCGTGGCGATTTCCCTGGCACTGCAGCAGTTGCCCGACTCGTGAACCAGGTGGGCCAACGAGATTAAGGCATAATCGGTTTTTCGGGTGAAACAGAGCATCCGATACCCACCTTCCTGCTTTGGGGCGGCAACCCGCCCTCAGTGTCTGCTCGGACCCAACCGGCACTCGCCTCTCGCTGATAATATAGCACCTCCAGGGTGCGATTTCAAGCGATTTCGCACTACGGAGGTCCTATTTTTTGGAAGAATTGTGGTGTGGACCATTTTATTTATAACGTCTTATTTCATAACGAATTACAATAAGACCGGTGCCCCGGAAGAGGCAGGCGAGGATTCCGAAAGGGGACCGTCAGGTCGATACTGCCGGGAGCCTGGGGGGGGGCCGTGTCAGTTCAGGCGGCTGGGTCTGCGCGGGTGATCAGAACCCGAAGCGCCAGCGACGGGCCAGGCCGCCCTGCCTGCGCAGGCAGACACGCAGACAGGCGGCCGGCAGGTAAACTGTCACGGACCCTGGGGGGAGGATTGTTTCGGTTTCGGGGCAGGCTGGGTGTCACTCGGTCCCGGTTGGGGACGCTTCCCGGCGTTGGCGGTGACCGGGGGACCCCATGCAATAACCCCGCTTGCTTTCTCCGGTCAGGAACTCGGCGAGTTGCCGGCCGGCTCGGGTTTTGACCGTGGATGTGACCTGTTCGACCGACTTGCTGAAGAGCCGGCCGGAACGGTACAGAATATGGAAGGCCAGGCGGATTTCGTTGATGTCCTCCGCGGTGTAGCCCGAACGCTTCATGCCGATCGCGTTGTATTGCACGATGGTGGATTCGCCGAAAGCGGTCATGAATGGCGGGACGTCCATGGTGATCCGGGCGGCGCCGGAGATGAACGCCAGCGTGCCGACGCGTGTGAACTGGTGTATCCCGGAGTATCCGGAGACGATGGCCGACTCGCCGATTTCAACATAGCCGCTGAGCGCCGCCAAGTTGTAGATTTTCGCTCCCCGACTGATCCGGCAGTTGTGCCCGACGTGGGCATAGGCCATCAGCAGGCATTCGTCGCCGATGACCGTGGGGGATTCGGGCTGAGTGCCGCGATGAACGGTGGCCCCTTCGCGGATGACCACCCGGTCGCCGATCTTCGTGTAGCTGCGCTCGCCGTGATAGTGGAAATCCTGTGGCGGGGCACCGACCACGGCGAAGGGATGGATCTCGCACTCCTTGCCGATTTCCGTCCACCCGCTCAGGTAGACATGGGCCAGGATGCGGGTGCCGGGCCCGACGCGAACGGCCCCTTCGATCACGACGTACGGGCCCACGTCAACGGTGGTGTCCAGCTCGGCTTCACGGGCGATGACGGCGGTGGGATGGATGGCCATCGGCGGCTTGGACCTCCGGGGGCTTGGGCATCGGTTGCGTTTGCATCTCGGTTTCCGAGATCGCGGGAGGCATTGTACCGTTGAGCCAACGGACTTCCAATCGGCGCGGTCCTCACGTAGGGCGGGCTCGGCCCGCCGGCCTTGGAGAAATCGGAAGGCGGGCGAAGCCCGCCCTACGG
>DATIKE010000453.1:0-2779 GCA_035477895.1 Phycisphaerae bacterium | reverse complement strand
CGAAACGCCTGGAGATGGCTGGGCTGGCTTCCGAGGCGGCCGAGGGCCGCGGCCGCCACTTCGCGCACCCCGGCGTCCGGATCGTTGACCAGGCGATCCAGCAGGACGTTCAACCCGACCGGGTCGCCGATTCGTTCCAGGCCTCGCAACGCCGCCTGCCGGATGGTCGGCTCCAGTTCGTCGGGGCCGGCATATTTGACCAGCAACGGTGTGAATCGCGGATCGGCGATGTCGGCCATGGCCTCGACCAGGTCGCGGCGCTGCAGAACGCTGTCGACCGGCCTGGCCAGCCGGGCGAGGATCGCGTTCACCGCGGCGGCGATGGCGTCCGCCGGTCGGCCGCTGCCTTTTTCGCACAGGTGCCCGAGGGCGTCCACAGCTGCCGCCGCCACCTCGTCGTTCGACTCGCCCAGGCCGGCGATGCACACCTGGATCGAGGCCGGGTCCGTCAGCTTGCCCAGGGCCTTGTAGGTCTCCGCGCGGACCGCCGCCGATCGTTCGTTGTCCAGCAGCGACCGCAGACGAGCCGCATCCTCCGGGATGCCCAGGTCCCGCAGCATTGCAATGACCTTCAGGCGGACCGGCACGTCCGAGTCGGTCAGCATGATGCGGATCTGGGCGAGAACCTCGTTGGCCGGCTTGGTTCCCTTCCCGCGCAGCGCGTCGTATACAATCTGCAGACCCTTGAGCCGTTGAACGGCCAGCGGCGACTTCAGCCATTCCAGCAGCAGAGTGCCCCGCTTTGTTTCATCGGTGGTCGCGTCGTATAGGGTGTCCATGAGCCGTTCGAGACTCTCGGCCATGAGGACCCTTTCCTGTTCGCGCTGATAGGCGGCGACGCTGGCGGTCGCCTGGGGGTCGGCATAGCCGGCCAGGGCGACGGCGGCTGCCTTTCGCACGGCGGGGTTTTTGTGCCGAAGAAGCTCTTCAAGTCGGGGGATAAAGGCGGGTATCTGGGACTGGGCCGCCGCCAGGGCCTCGCAAACGGCGATCTTGGCCTGCTCGTTGTTGTCCACGTCGAACACGCCGAGCAGGGCCTTCATGCCCTCGGGTGACTGAGTCTTCAGAATCGCCAGGGCGGCTTCGCGGCGAGTGGCCGGGTCGCTCTGCCCGACGACCTTGATGATCTGGGTGGCGGCGGTTTCGGAAGCCGCCGGCTTTGTGACAGCAGGGGCAGAGGCGGCCGGCGAAGACGCCGCTGTCGCCGCACCGGCCATCCATAGCCCGGCCGCCACCAGGGCGCAATAAGATCGTGTCCGTGCCGGTTGCCCCGGATACACCGGTCGGCCCGGGCACTGGGCATGTCCGTTCCCGCCTGTCATCAATTGGACTTTCCTTTGCGGCGTCCCGGTGGAGGGTCAGTCGCACGACTACCATTATTTCTAACCGCGGATGCGTAAAACCGCAAGAGGACGGCCCTCGTTGCATCGGAAGAAAATGGAATTTCGCGGAGCGAGCCGTGTTTTTTCAAGTACTGGACCGGCCCCGGCGGGGTGAGTCAGCAATTCGGTGTCATTGGAATCGGATGGCCAGCGCGGTGATGTCGTCGGGCGACCATTCTCCGGGGTCGCGGCCGGCGGCGAGCCGGCGGATCTCATCGAGAGCCGTCTCCGGGCCAACCTCGCTGAATCCCTGCATCCAGCGTGTTCGCAGAATCGCGCCGTTCCCGTGGGCCGAGTGACGCCCCAGAAGCAAAGCATCGAGCCCGTCGGTGTGAAACAGCAGTATGTCCCCGGATCGCAATTCCAGCCGGGCCACCTCGAATGCCTGGTTCTCGATCACGCCAAGCAGTCCGCCGTCGCTGCGTACCTGTCGGGGCGCCTCACCCGGCCGGAAGAGGATCGGGTATGGCGCACCACCGCGGGCCCAGCGGATCTCGTTCGTCCGCCGGTCGAAGATCGCGTACAGCGCGGTGATGAAATGGCAATGCCGCAGGTTCGTCGCCAGCAGCTCGCGGTTTAACCGGATGAACAGTTCATCCGGCTCCAGGATGTAGTAGGAGTTGTTGTGGATATCCTTGCCGCGCAGCGAGTTCTTCACCAGGATCGCCAGCAGGGCGGCGGGCAGCCCGTGACCGGTCGCGTCCGCCAGCGAGAACCCGAAACGGTCCTCGTCGAGCCGGGCGATGTCGTACGTATCGCCGCTGACGAAGTCGGCCGGCAGGTACAGGGTCGAGATCTCCAGCGGGCCGGCATCGGTTATCGGATCGGGAAGCAGGTCGTTCTGAATCTGGCTGGCCAGGCGAATCTGTTCGTCGAAGTCGTGGCCCGGCAGGCCGCGGGCGGTCCCGTTGTTGCGGAGGCGCTTGAGTTCCTCCTGCATCCGGCGAAACGGCCGGCGGATCTCCCAGAGGGCCTTGATGCGGCCGGCCAGCTCGTCGGTGTTCAGCGAACCGGCCACCGGCCGATCGAACCCGCTGAGCCGATGGTCGCTCAGCTTTTTCCCGTTCCCGGCCCCCGGCGCGGGGTCGGTATCCGCCGGGATCAGTATCGTTCCACACACCCGGTCCGACGCCCTGGCCATGAAGGCATCCAGGACATCGTTCGGCCGATCCGCCCCCGGCAACACCACGCACAGGTCCGCGCTGGAAGAAATGCCGTCGGACAGGGCCTTGTCGAAGGATCGGAGGGAGACCTGGGCCTGCACGCGGTTGAGTGCGGCGCGCAGCGGCCCGGGCGGCTCGATGTCGCGGTCGATGATCAACTGGACGTGCGGCGACGACACGAATTGGCCCTGCTTCGATGGGACCGGCGGGCCGGATCCCCTGCCGACGTTTCCA
>DATIKE010000452.1:0-17617 GCA_035477895.1 Phycisphaerae bacterium | reverse complement strand
CCACACGTGGCCGAAGACCTGTTCCGGGCCATGCTCCGCGAGAGTGGTGTTGAGATGCGATTCGGTTCGCCGCTGGAGACGGTGGAAAAGGACGGTACACGCCTGCGCATGCTGCGCACGACCGACGGAGACCGGTTCGGCGCCAAGGTCTTCATCGATGCCAGTTATGAGGGAGACCTGATGAAAGCGGCCGGTGTCTCCTACGTGGTCGGGCGGGAAGGGCGCGATCGTTACGGTGAATCGCTCGCCGGCAGGCGCGAACTGCTGCCGGGCAATCATCAGTTCAAGACGGCCGTCTCGCCCCTGCACGACGGCAAGCTGCTCCCCTACGTCAACCCGGAAAATACATTAGTCCCCGTCGGGGCAGGCGACGACAAGATTCAGGCTTACTGCTTCAGGCTCTGCCTGACCGACCGGCCCGAGAATCGGATCCCGATCACCAGGCCGGATGGTTACGATCCGGTCCGATACGAACTGTTGAGGCGGCATCTCGCGGCCATGAGTCAACAGAAGTGCGAGCGGCTTCGCGGCGTGCTCGGGAAAGCCCGCCTGCCCAACGGCAAATGCGATGCAAACTCCAGCGGACCGGTCTCCTCCAACCTGCTCGGGGCCAACACCGAGTACCCGGAGGCCACACCCAAACGTCGCGCGGAGATCTGGGAGGAGCACCGAAGCTGGGTCCACGGCCTTCTGTATTTCATGCAGAACGATCCCGGCGTGTCCGAGGAGATGCGAGCCGACTGGCTGCGTTGGGGGCTGTGCGCGGACGAGTTCCAGGACACCGGCGGCTGGCCGCATCAGCTTTACATCCGGGAAGCGCGGCGAATGCTCGGTGAAATCGTTCTTACGCAGCACGACCTGCAGAACCGTCGGCGCAAGTATGACGTCATCGGCATGGGCGGCTACAACATCGACATCCGTGAGGTGCAGTGGGTCTCGGTGCGCAATTTCCGTTTCCCAAAAGCGGACGACGAGGTGTTCGTCGAGGGTTATGTGAGCCAGCCCGTGGAGCCGTGGGACATCCCCTACCGTGCGATGCTGCCTCGCTCCGCCGAGTGTACCAATCTACTCGTGCCGGTGTGCATCTCAGCCTCCACGGTGGCCTATGCGTCGTTCCGCATGGAACCCAATTACATGATCGCAGGGCACAGTGCGGGAGTGGCCGCGGCAATGGCGGCCAAGGGTAATGGGGCCGTCCACCGTGTGAACCTTGAAGATCTGCAGCAACGCCTCCGCGCGGACGGACAGATCTTACAGGCCGGGCAGTGACCACCCCCGCTCGCCTTCTCGGCCGTAAGAGGTGTCACCGACCCCGCGTACCCCAGTGTGAAACCCGAAATCGACAGGCGATATCACCTCAGCCGGGCGCTGTCGACGGGACGGCAGACTCAGGAAGATCGGCCTGCAACCGGCGGTTGGCCTGCCTGATGGCATCGAGTACCCACGCCCCCTCGTTATCCGCCGTGATGCTGTAAGTATCCTTCTGCAAAGACAGGTCGTACACCCACACCGCCGACAGCGGGATTCGCAGGGATACGACCGCATCCAGCAATTCCCGAATGGCCTCGGCCGACTTGTCCAGGCCCCGCTCGCGCGTGTCCCCGAACTCTCCCAGAAAAAACGGTTTTCCGGAGGCGGTCGCGACGTCCTGGCAGACGCTGAGCAGCTCTTTCAGGCTCGCGCGTTCCGGGAAGAACTCGCGGTCCTCCTGCGGGTAGAGGTGGCCCGACAGCGTGTCGTACGGATCGGGGTTGTCCCGCAACAGCATGGCCGCGAACTGGGCCTGCGTGTCCCGCTCCCAGTTTCGCCGGGTCATCAGGTGGTAGGCGCTCCGCCGCGGCAGTGAGTCGCCGGTTACCAGCAGGCGATCAGGATCGATTGTCCGGACGATCCGGGCAAACCGACGCTGGGCGAATTCGACGGCCCCGCGTTGCAGCTTGTCGCGAGAACCGCGGGTCGCCGGTGTCCCTAACTTCGGCGCGGTCGGCGGCACGCCCAACTTCGGATCATGCAGGTCGATGTGCAGACGAAACTCGTTGCCGAACTCCCACGCCCAGAATGTCGGCGACTTTGCGTAGCGGCCGACAACACCGGTTACGTACTGCTTGAAAAGCACATGGGTCTGGCTATCGCCGTTGCCCCACTGATCGATCGGCTCACCGGCCACGTCCGGCACAACCCCGAACTGCCAGACGAACGACGGAATCAGCCCGATGCCGAGCCGCTCGGCCTCGGCCACGAACGCATCCAGCCGGGCGTAGAACTCCGGTCGATCGTGGACGAACAAAGCCCAGCCCGCCGGCCAAAAGTCGTTCAGCGCAAACCGGATGAATGGAATGCCGCGATCGTGAAGGACCTGTAAGCCTTCGCGATAGGAGGTGTCTCTCTCGCGGCCGAGGTCACGTATGAAGGCATTGAAATAATTGATGCCGATGCCGCGGAACGGCCGGCCATCCTTCATCAGCACGCCGTTCTCGACATACAAGCCGGGGGATGTCTTGTTAATGCCGCTTGTACGCGCCGAGACGGGCGGACGCGCGGGCCGGCTGGTCGGCCCATCCGCGGCCCTCATGGGGCGTGCGGCGGTCAACAACGCAATCATCACGAAAACAGTGATGCGGCTCATGCCGGGATCATACCGGACGATGCCTTCGGCACCTACTGCTTGTCAGTCTGCACGGCATGGCCGCAGGCCGGGCAGTATTTGAATGTTTGGTTCTGAATCGGGACCGCGCATCCCGGGCACTTTCGCAGCGCGGGCCCCAGAACAACCAGGAGTTCGCCTTCCTGTACGGGCACCATGATCCTGTCCCGCTCGTAGTCGGCGGTTTTCAGAACTCTCAGCACCGTCCCGTCCATGGGGGAAAGGACCGCCTTCTCCTGTTTCATGATGGTGATATTGAACAGATCCTCGCCTTTCCGCACGGAATCCCCGGGTTTAGCGTACATGATCCACAGGTCGCCCCGGCTGGGGGATCCGATGTGGTAGGGATTGTTTTTATCCGCGATTTCCAGGGTCTCGTCGCGGACGGCCGTTTTCTCCGCGACCTGGACGGAGTGGGTGAAGATTTCTCCATTAAGGGTATACCGCACCGCGCTCATGCCCTCGTCGTCCGGGGATCCGATATGCAGGATTTTCACATGGTGCGGTTTTCCGCCGCTGTCATTTATAACCAGGTCCCGGCCGGGCGTCAGCCCTTCGAACCACACGTCCAGCGGTATGAGGTTCGGGTTGCCGTAATCGTGCTGGAAGCGGATTGTTTTCAGGGCGTCTCCGGGATGGTTCAGGTATATGACCAGCTCTTCAGGGGAGGGTTCCCGTTCGATCTGGCGGGCCAGCGCGACTCGTTCGGCCTCGATGTCGATATCGGGAAGTTTTTTCAGCGGGGATTCCTCGCTGCGGCGGGCGATGGCGTTGCGGTAATCGTCTCCAAAGGCGCTGGCATATACCCAGTCCGGCGGAAATCCCAGGGGCAGCCGGCCGAACTTGCCCAGCAGCAGATCCCGGAAGGCATCATTGCTCTCCCGATACAGAGTAAGGCGCTCTTTCTTCAGCTCATCGCCGAGCTTCTCTTCGGGGGTGCCCGCTATCGCCTCCAAAATCCTGAGGAGGCCTCTGACCTCACGCTCGCCCCCCCGCTGATAAGCCCGTGTGACCGCCAGGAAAGCCGTGTTCCAGGTGATCTGCGAGCCCGGGGTGACGTCGTGGTAGCGGACGATCTGTCGCGTTCCGGCCAGGAATCGGAGCATGTAGGGCAGAAGGCGGATGTACCCCTGCTTCATGGCCCCCTCCTGGGATGAGGACGTGGCCCCTCCGGGCATGGCGTGGTGGACCACATCATGATCGATTCCCTGGAAATAGGGAGCCGTATACCGGTCGTAGTAGGGCATGATCTGCTTGAGCACGAAGTTGCAGGTTCGGATCATCTCCTTGTCCAGGTTGGTCTCGAGCCCCAGTTCGTCCTCCAGATAGGCGGCGGTGGACAGAACCTCGCCCTGGCCATACCAGCGAACGGCCGCCCCCATTCCGGTGTCCACGATGTTGGCCCCGGCCTGGGCGGCGGCGCCCACGGCGGGCACGAACAGGCCGTCCGTGTAGTGGCGGTGATAGTGGATTATCAGCTCCGGGTACTTTTTCCGGATCGCCGCCACCAGTGCCCCGATGAACCGTGGCGGACACACGCCGGCCATGTCCTTCAGCCCGATGATGAACTGGCGGACCGCTTTCCCGACCGGCAGGCCACTGACCCCGGCAACCGTGCCGACGATCTCGTCCACCACGCCCATGTAGTGGGTGACATCAAAACCCTTGGCCCACGACAGGGAGACGGCCGGCTCGAACACGTTGCCCGTCGAATTCATGACCACCTCGGCCAGGGGCCGCATGTTCTCAATGTGGTTCAGGAAATCGAAACAGCGGATGATGTCGTAATGCTCGCAGATCATCTCGCCGGTCAGACGCATGAGATTGCGCGGCTGGGGCTTGTAACCCAGCAGGTTGGTGGAGCGGACCAGGATTTGCTTGCAGGTGGCGGGGGCAAAGTGATTCCACTGCAGGGCCTCGTCGAACGGGTAGGTCATGTTGGCCATCATGGCGACGTGAAAGTGCGCGCCGCCGCCGTTTTCGATCGAGAAAAAGCCGCAGCGGTCCAGGTACGGACCGATCAGGGCATCCTCGGCCAGCCGAAAGCGGTTGCCGCTGTTGGACTGGGTGATATCCCGGGGGGTGGTATCCATGAAATGGACGCTGCCCGAGTCCCGAACACGCTCCAGCAGGGCATCGCGGTCTCCGCGGGGATAGACGATTGCCAGGGGGGCGGTGGAAAGTGGCGGCAGCACCGGCTCGAACTTTGAAAGCCGCTTGTCCCCACGGCCCCGGTATTCGCCGAGCTGGACGAAGGGGTTGAAACCCCGGGCGGATATCTCGGCCACCAGTCGGCAGAGGCGCAGCGGCTCCGCCTCACTGTCCCGGTAATGCATGAGCTCCGGCGCGGTTTCGACGAAGCGGGTGTCGTATTCCCCAAGCCGGAAAAGGGGATGAGCGATGATCCGCTGATGGAATGGAATCGTGGTCTTCAGCCCGCCAAGGACATATTCGTTCAGGGCCCGCTCCATGATGGCGATGGTCTTGTCCCAGTCTTTTCCATAGGTGATCAGCAGAGCGGCGGCCGAATCGTAGTGGGGCGGGAAATCGTATCCCCCCGTAATGCAGGAATCGAGCCGGACCCCGGGACCTCCGGAAGAGATGTAGCGGGTGATCATGCCGGAGTTCGGCGCAAAGCCGTTCCGGGGGTCCTCGCAGTTGATCCGGACCTGCATTGCGTGGCAGTTTGGAAGCGTCCGCTCCGGGCTGAAGCGCAGCTCGGCGCCGAAAGCCACCGCGATCTGCTCCTCCACCAGGTCCACGCCATATCGACACTCCGTGATCCCGTGCTCCACCTGAAGCCGTGTGTTCACCTCGATGAGGTATGGGTCGCCCTTCCCGTCCACCAGGAATTCCACCGTGGCGAGCGAATAATAGCCTACCGCATGGACCAGGTCCGTGGCATACTTCTTCAGGCGGTCGCGTAGCTCCGGCGTCATCCCGGACCACGGCGACGGCGTGATCTCCACCAGCTTCTGGTGGTTCCGCTGTACCGTGCAGTCTCTCTCGTCAAAGGCGAACGCATTCCCATACCGGTCCGCCACCACCTGGATCTCGATATGCCGGACCGAGGTCATCAGCCTCTCGACATACAGGCGGGGATTGCCGAAGGAGGCCTGGGCCAGGGCCGATGCCTTGCTGAAGGCGGACTCCAGTTGGTTCAGATCGTATATCTCAAATATGCCGCGCCCGCCGCCACCGCCCTCTGACTTGAGCATCACCGGCAGCCCCAACTCCAGAGCGATCCGGCGCGCCTCCTCCACGCTGACTGCTTTCGGCGAGCCCGGGACCACGGGGATATTGAGACCGCGAGCCAGCTCACGCACCTTTACCTTGTTGCCCAAAAGCTCCATGGCGTCCGTACAGGGGCCGATGAACAGGAGGCCCGCCTCCTGGCATTTCCGCGGAAAGCTGGCATCCTCCGAAGCAAACCCCCAGCCCGGGTGCACGGCGACAACGTCATGCTCCAGGGCAAGGGATATGATGCGATCAATGTCCAGGTAGGCCCTGGGGTTCTCTCCAAGCAGAATAAGCTCATGGGCCCCGGAGGTGACCGGCGAGATCTTGTCGACATCCGTTACCGCCAGGACCGGCACGGCCTTGAAAACCTCTCGAATGGACCGCATGATCCGTCGGGCGGGTATTCCCCGGTTGGCCACCAGGATTTTTTGCCCGTGGATTTCGTTCTGTACTTGCTCAAATGTTTTCTTCATCCAAAAATTCCTCTAGCGTTGCCCAACCGCCGGATAGATGCTGCCGGCGCAAAACACACGCTCGCCTTGGGCAGTCAGCACCCGGATCCCGCCGCTGACGTGAAGCCCCAGCACCGTGGCCGGGCAGGCCGCCGCCTCCGATGCCTCGACCACCACCTTCTCTCCCATATAGGCCAGATGCGACTCCAGATTCATGACAACGTCCCGCGGCTTCCGGCTTGAAAGCACTTCCCCCATTCGAAAGCCGATCTCATCAACCAGCCGCAACCACATGTCCGGGGGCGAAATATCAACCCCGAACTCCTTCAGAAATCCCGCGGGCATGGCCTGCGGGCCGCGCAGGACGCCGGAATCAGGAGCCGCCGTCAGATTCAGGCCGATCCCGGCCATAACGACCCCGCTTCTTTCCTCCAGGAGGATGCCCCCCACCTTCTTCCGGCGCACCAGTACATCGTTCGGCCATTTAATCTCCGCGACAAGCCCCAACCCACCCAGGACCTCGAGGGCGGCCTCGGCCAACAGCAGCGGCGCCAAGCCCCCCCATTCAGGCAACAGTGGAAGCAGACGCACGGTGCCGTACAAATTGCCTGCCGGGGAATGCCACGGCCTTCCCAACTGTCCCCGCCCGGACGACTGGCTTGCGACCAGCACCGATGCCCCGTCGGGAAACAGCCCCTTTTCCGACAGCTCCCAGGCCAGGTCCATGCTGGAGGGGCACGGCCCCGCCACGAACAGTGTCCGGTTTCCGGAAGCACCCTGCCCGCGCCAGCAGGAAATCGACCTGCCGCCCTGCGACAGGCGGATGGCTGTCCATGTACCAAACCCATTCATTATGGTCTCGCATCCTGGAAATGTCAAGGCGATGTGGTCGCCGTGAACGGCGTTTCCCGGTTGACCCTCTGAATCCCACTTAATCCCTTCCACGGACGCCTCCTCGCGGTGTCGGCGGCGGCTTAACGCATCCCAGCGGGCCGGATACGGAAACAGACTTGCACAAACGCGATCAGCGACCGGCGCCCAGCTCGCGGGCGGCCTTGACGTAGAACTCGTAGGCCGCTTGGGCCTCGGCCAGCGTGTCGCCGGCGAACTTTTCGAGGAAGGCCCGCACGATTTCGAAGGCGACGACATTCTCGGCCACCACGCTGGCGGCCGACACCGCGCAGACGTCGCTTCGCTCGTAGTCGCTGCGCTCGCTTTGTTTCGACCGCAGGTTCACGCTATCCAGCCCGCGCAGCAACGTGCTGATCGGCTTCATCGCCCCGCGCACGATCACTGTCTGCCCGTTGGTCATGCCGCCTTCGAGTCCGCCGGCATTGTTGCTCCGCCGGGTGAATCCAAGGCACGGCGTGTCCCGCGACGCGGGGTCATAGTCGATCTCGTCATGCACCTGGCTGCCCGGCCGGGACGCGACGCCGAACCCGAGCCCGATCTCGGCGCCCTTGAATGCCTGAATCGACCCGACGGCAGCCATGAGTCGGCCGTCCAGCCGATCCTGCCAGCGCATGCAGCTCCCCAATCCCGGCGGACAGCCGAACACCCGCACCTCGACGATCCCACCGACCGTGTCCTTGTCTTCCTTGGACTTGCGGATGGCTGCTACCATCGGCTCGACCGCCCCGGCGTCCGGCGTGTACACGTCGTTGGTGTCGCGGGCGGCGACCAGCTCGTCGGGCGAAAGGTTCTCAGGTACTCTGGCGACGGCCGGCCCGATCTGGGTGACAAAGCCGATGCAGCGGATGCCGAACGGCTCGAGCACGCTGCGGACGATCGCGCCCGCCGCCACGCGGGCCGCCGTCTCCCGGGCCGACGCCCGTTCCAGCGTTTCCCGGCAATCCGTGGTCAGCCACTTGAGGCTGCCGGCCAGGTCGGCGTGACCGGGCCTCGGCCGCTCGATCGCCGGAGCCTCGTCGATCCGCCAGTCCTTGTTGGCGATCTGGATCGCGACCGGCGAGCCGATCGTCCGGCCGCGCCGCACGCCCGACAGGATGTTGACCTCGTCCTTCTCGATCTTCTGCCGCCCGCCCCGGCCGTACCCCCCCTGCCGCCGGGCCATCTCCCGGTTGGCCAGATCGATGTCCAGCTTCACGCCGGCCGGCACCCCCTCAATCAGTGCGATCAGCGCCCTGCCGTGCGACTCACCCGCGGTTCGATATTCCAACATGCTCATTGGTAGACCTCAGGCGCGGTGGCGCGCCGGCTCCGTTTCCTGGGGTCCCCTTTCAAACCGAACCGGGAAAGGGGTCAGAAGCCATTTATGCCACCTCTTTCGCCTTCTTCGGTCGCCCGACGGGCCTGAGCGTATACCCGCATGCCCCCGCGCTCCCGAGCCTCGGCCAACACCCGCTCGAAGGCCGCGTAGTCGGCGACGTCCTCGAACAGTTCCTGCCGACCCGCCACCCGGTTCATCACGTGATACGCCAACCCGCCCAACGCTGTCCGGGGCCTCCGAGCCATGACCGTACTCTACCGCCGCCAAGATCCACTGTCAAATGGCTTCTGACCCCCTTTTCCGGTTCCGTACCGCTACGACGTTCACGAAGCCGCCTCTCGATATCAGACCTGAAGGAGCGGAGGTTGAACTGTCCTGCCTGCCGCCGATCGCGGCGCCGGCATCTCATCGTATGTCCGGCCGTTCAGTTCCCGGCCCGTGGCGTGCTTCTGAACGCCCCCCCACTGCTTGAAGAAGAAGGGCACCCTTGCCTTTCGGCATTGCCGTAGAACGCACTCCACCCACTCGCGCCGCATCGGACGCGCCCCACAGCCGGACTCGCCGCCGACGATCACCCAGTGAATACCTTCAAGTGGAAGGGCGTCAATCTCCCCCAGCAGCGGCTCGATCGAGAGGAACCGAACGCGAGCGGGTACCCGTGCCAGCAACTCCGCCCGGTAGGCGTACCGCTGGTTCTCGATGCTCACGCCCATCCAGATGTTATCGCGCCAGTCAAGCCGGTCGGCGAGCTTTGCCAGACGTTCGGCCCGCTTGGTCAACACCTGAAACTGGTGCTGCGGGCAGCGCCGCATCGTTTCGAGCACCCGGCGGATGAAACCGATCGGGACGTCCTCGTGAAACAGATCGGACATGCTGTTCACGAAGACAAGCCGAGGCGTCTTCCACCGGACGGGCGCGTCAACCAGGTCATCGTGGAGCGTAAGCTTGAAGCCGTTGCGATAGCGGGGATTGCCCATGAGGTGCAGCCGCCGGGCCATCGTCTCCGCGTAGCAGTGTGCGCAGCCCGGACTGACCTTGGTGCAGCCCGTCACCGGGTTCCACGTCATCTCCGTCCATTCAATTTTCGAGTTGCCCGCCATGTCCGAGTCTAGCCCTTGAGAATATCCTGGGCAATCTTGACCGCCGTCGCCGCCCCTTTCGAATTGCCTGCTGCAAAGCACAGAAGATACAGCGGCGTATTCGTGGAGTTTCGCAGCGGGAGCGGATTCTCCGCGACCTTCGCGAAGATCGTCTTGAGCCGGGCCACGAAGAATCTCCCGATCCGGTCGAAATCTGCCTCTTTCTGCTGCGTGACCTCGGGGCCGAAGAGAGTCTGCGTCTCGTGTCGGGGGTAAAACTCATCCCGCCACGTCGGAGTCCCGAAGATCCGGGTCAACGCATCGCCCCATTCCGACGGCGGCGGCTCAGATCGCGTGAGCAGCCTGTTAACCGCGACCCCGAGCGGAAACAGCAGCCACAGGTCCACCGCCCGCGTCCTCGCCAGGGCTTCCACGGTAGCCCAGTCCACCTGCATCCCGTAGGGATCAAGGAACACGACCGCGCGGCACTGTCGCCAGTTTGTCTTCGCGCACCACCCCTGAAGGAAAGTGTTTGCATCGTCGTGGACGATCTCCACGCAAGCAGCCTTGTCACGAAACATGTTGCGCAGATCTTCCAGATCGCGGACCCGTTCCTCGCGGCGTTCGATAAACACGTACCGTTTGAACGGCGGTTCGACTTCCAAGGCAATCCTTGCGCTGCCCTTCTTGAGAGACTCCGCGTCAGGGTCAGCCGAATCGTCCAGGAACCGCTTTTCGCCGCCCTCCGAGCGCAGATCCGCCCGATGGCCGGTCCCCGCGAAGGCATCCAGGTAGATTGGCGTGAGCAGCCGCGCCCTCGGGTTCGACGCAAAGATGGTCGTGTACGCACACAGGTACTTGCGGATGCGCTCCAGCTTCTCCGTGGTCCAGTCTCCGCCGAACTCGTGCTTAGCCATCAAAGCAACTCCTGGGCCGCCGCTCGCTCCACCGCCAGCCACGACGCCGTCGCGTGGACGATATCACGGCGGATCACGCTGTCTCGCGCCCCAATCATCCACGCCTCTCGGCGCGTGAGCCCTATACGGTGCCCGTCACCAACCGGGCGAAGCGCGCAAACGCCGGAACGCGGCGAACCCGATTCAGGTCGGGCAGCGCCTGAACAATCTGGATGGCATGCCGGTGATCCGTGTAAGGGCGTCGGTTGTGCTGATGGAACAACCGCGTCAGCTCCTTCTTGGGGTTGCGGGCCTGTTCCGGCTTCTTCCGATCACGAATCCTCACGGGATGCGCTCGCGTCGAGAGCACAGCGGACAGCGCGCGGCCATCCGCCAGTAGCCACGCTTCGAGTTCTTCCCGGATGCACACAAGCCGAACCTGCGGCGTGGATATCCCCGAGGAAGTCAGGGACGCACCTATCGCCTCGCGATCTTGGCGACGGCAGGGCTTTGCACCTTTCTCCCGCCACGCCGGATAGAGATCCCACACGACAAGCACCCGATCGCATCCCTCGTTGAGCAACTGCACGGCCGCCCGGCCACAGCCGGCGATCATGTCCGGCTTGTTCCGAAAGGTAGCCGGTGAGATCTCAATACCCACGGTGAGATGGCGCGCCAGGTATGACAGCACCTGGATGTCAGCCCCCTCCGGGCCGCTCTCCACGATCAGCCCCAGCTTCATTCCCCGGCCCTCCGTGACAGGCGGCTCATCGTGTAGAGCTGCCCCGGGCCGAAGCTCTTGGCCCACGCCGACTTTTCCTTGTCGTCGGCCGGTCGGAAGAACACCGCATCACCGGCGTCGTCCCGGTCACAGAGCACGATGCTCGACAGTGGAAGCAGGTCCAGCAGGTACGGCGAGTGCGTCGTTGCGATTACCTGCCGGCCCGCGTGGACCGCCTCTCGGATCTCGTCCACAAGAAGATGGATCGTGCGCGGGTCGAGACCGTTCTCCACCTCTTCGACAATAATCAAGGAAGGCGGCGCCGGATGGCGGAGACCAGCCAGCAAAGCGAGGATTCGCAGCGTCCCGGTCGAAAGGAGCCATCCCGGGACCTTGAAGTCCCGCTCCGCCATCTGAAGATAAACGGCGCGTTCCAACTCGGAGGTCAGAGCCGGTTGTATGTCCGCCGCGTACGGCAGGACGAACTTGAGCGTATCGACAATCCCCTCGAAGACGGACAAGTCCCGCTTGCGGATATCCAACAGGTACTCTGCCAGATTCCGTCCATCCCTGGCGAGCCGAACCGGCCCCCGGGTCCGCGTCTGCGGCGAGGGGTCTCCCATTGAGCCGGGCCACAGGGAGAGCAACTGCCAACCCCGGACGTAGTCCCCGATGTACTTCCCGAGGATCGACGTCCCGGGCGGGCAGCGGTCACGGCTCGCGCTCCGGTTACCGTGGCGCGTCTCCACGCGGTTGCCCGCGTCGCGATGGCTCGCGACATCGCCGTATCTCACGGACTCTTCCTCGATGAACAACTCGTTTCCCGCGCCGCGCTCGTTGATGGCGGTCTTCGCGACAAAGGTTCTGTCTCCTGTATGGCCGCGGATTTCGAATCCGATCGGCTTTGAGGAGCGTTCGGCGCCGGTCTCGTCGAACCGGGTTTGCCGCTGACGCGACTTGTTTCGGACGTGCTCGATTCCCCGCCACATCTGCATGGCACCGTCAATATCCTCGACCACGGCGGTTCGCAGGGTCTCCAGGGCCTCGACGACGCTGCTCTTGCCGGAACCGTTATTGCCGATGAGCACGGTGAGCGGCGTGAGCTTCAGCACGCCGCTGTCATGAACGGCCTTGAAATTGCGGACTCGCACGCTTCTGAGGATCGGTGCCTTCACTTGATGACTCCTCGTGCCACGTCACGGTAGGCGTTCTGAGCCGCAATCTTAACCGGGTCGGGGACGAGCGGAAACGTCGTCAGGACGTACGCGAACTCTTCCTCGGTCAGGCCGTAGAGGTGGGTGATCAGCCCGTCGAGTTCGGCGCGCAGCTTCGCCCGCTCGGCCGGGTCGGTCACGCCTTGTTTGTGGCCCTTGAGGCCGACCTCGCGGGCCAAGTCGTCAAACTCCTGCGTCGTGCAAATGAGCCGGGTCGCACGCTCGACGATGGGCCTGAATGCCTTGTCTTTCGATATCAGTCTGGGGACAGGAAGTTGATAGACGTAAAAAAAGTTCAGGGTTGTCGTGACCTTCATTCGAATGAGGTAATCCACAACGTAGCTGTTCCAGATTGCACAAAGGAAAAGCTGATGGTCGTCACCGATAGCCCTCTCGCCCGATTCCTCAAAGATGCGGACCGTTGGCAGCTTGTTTCCGTGGAACGTCGGCGGGATCAGGCTAGACACCATTGTCCGTTCGTTCGTGTTCGAGGCAATATCTCGAAAACCGAGGCGGTACGCCTGGTAGTCGAGCATCTGGCCTTCGTCGGGCGTGCGGCCGAGGACGGCGGCGCGGGCTTCCTTTTCATCTACCCAGTAGCGCGGCTCGGCGAAGCGGTGGTCGAAGTGCCAGATCATCTTGCCTTCGTACAGCGGCCGCCGCCCTCTGCCCGGCGAGTCCTTAAACAGGTGGCTGTCGTTCGTCATGTGAAACTCAGCGGAGAAGCTGACCTTCCACCGCCCCTTCACATCTTCGCCGAGCAAGGGGAAACGCAGCATCTTCTCCGCAATCACGACGTCCGTTTCATTCTTGAATTCCATGACCGACAGCGAATCGGGTGATAAGCGCCTGATCATTGAGGCGTCGATTCGAACATGCTCTTCCGAAGCATGGAGAAACCGCTCTAGGTGATCGCAGTCGATGGCTACTCTCGGATTGATGCGGAACGCGGCGGGAAAATGAACGGTGCTGTTGCCCTTCCGGAACGATAGAAGACAGAACTTCTGAGCGTGATGAACACCCTCGAAGATAAAACGTTCATTGGATAACCCAAAGAGCGCCGTCACCTCACAGGAGCCAAGGAGTAACTCCCGCAATTGCTTGGAGCCCAGGTCATTATAGATACTTGCAGGCGTGATGATGCCACACGCCCCGCCGGAGCGGAGTAGATTGAACGACTGCTCGACAAACAGCTTGTAAAGATTGATGTCGGTGCCCGCCTTCTTTCCTTTCACAATACTGATCTGGTTGCGGTACTGTGGGGCATTGCGGAAGTACGCGCTCACGTACGGATAGCTGCTCAGGTAGCGAAGCCATGCCTCGCGGACGTCCTTGTCCTTCAGCAGCTTTGCCTGCTCCTTCTCGAACTCGTGGATGGTCATGTTCTTCTTGGTGACCAGATCGGAATGGTCCTCGAAGAACTCCTTGGAATTCGGCTTGAAGATCTCCCACGGGGGATTCGTGATGATCGCGTCGAAGCCGCCACGCCTGTTCAGGATCTCGTCAAACTCGTAGCCCCAGTGAAACGGGCACAGCGCCTCGATGTCGTCGATCTTCACGCCGCGTTTGGTCGGCCTGCCTTCCTGGCCCTTCTTGTCGTCCCACGTAGCCTGCTCGTACTTGATGCCCAGGTGTTCAAATTCGGCCAGGAGAAGATCGTTGAGAACTTCGCGGGCCGCCCGTTTCTTCTCCTCGATCGCGTCACGCAATGATGTGAGGTCGTCGGCATAGGTGGCCGTGTGGCGGAAGGTTTCAATGAGGCGGTTCTTCTCCTCGACCGTCTGCCGGTAGGAACGTTGCCGGAAGAGTTGCCCCTCCATGCGTTTTTCAAACTGCTGGTCGTCTACTCGCATCAGGCCGATCAGCGAGTTTCCGGCCAAGATATTGAAATCAATGTTTGGTAGTGGCTCAAGCTGGTCCACCGTCTCAGCGGCGGCCACAAGGGCCAGGAAGAGCCGCAGCTTGGCAATTTCGGCGGCCTCCTCCATGATGTCCACGCCATACAGATTGTCGGTGATGATCGTCTTCTTGATGAAATACGCCAAGCTACGGTGCTCGCGCTCGCGTTTCTTGAGCCAGTCGCTCAAGGTCGTGTCAGCGACAAACTTGATCTTGCCGATGACCGCCGAGTATACAGCGATGAGCGTCTTCATTGCGGCAACCAGGAACGCGCCGGAGCCGCATGCAGGGTCGAGCAGGCTCAGGCCGGGCAGGATGTCGAGCAGCAGACGGCGGCAGAGACTCGCATCGAGATTCAGCAGCAGGTCGGCGACGGAGGAGAAATCACGTGCCGGGGTCATACCGGCAATACCCGGCGTGTTGACCGCGTCGAGAATCAGCCGGTGAATGGTTTGTTCACAAAGGTACTCTGTGATCTCGGTCCGCGTGTAGTAGGCCCCAAACGCTTTCTGGTTGATGTACTTCTCGAAGATGTAGCCTAGTACGTCAGGGTTGATCTCCCGGTCTTCGCCGCCCGGTGTATCATTCAGGTTCCACGAGTATCGCTCGAACAGTGCCAGGAGGTTTTCGAACGCGCGGTCGGGCACATTGAGCTTTGGGCACTCCTGCTCGACCCTGTGGGGCAGGAAGAGGCCGCCGTTCAGGTAGCGGATGTTGCCCAGGAGCTTGCGGGCCTCGGCGGAGCGTTTGTCCTCCGGCTTGGCAAAACCCTCGAAGAAGAGTGTGCGCAGAAAGCCCTGGAAGAAGCGGTTTCGGCCGGCCTTGCGGCCCTCGGTCAACTTGATCTGGAGGTAGTCCAGCTTCCCGCCATCAAGAAAACCCTTGCGTTGGAGGAAGTAAATGAACATGAGACGGTTCAGCAGGACGGAGGCGTACCAGCGGCGGTCGTGATCATCCTTGACGCCTTCGATAAGTTCAAGGAACGCGAGGTGTTGATCCTCGTAATCGCGGTAAAACTGCTTCGTGACACGCTCAACATCGAGGGCGGACCGCAGGCGCGAGGCTACTTCGATGACCGAGGGACTACCGGTCTGGTCGAGTTCGCCAAGCTCGAACACGATTGCGCCAAGCTTGCTGATGAACAGGTCGCCGGGCTGCCCCTGAAAGAAGTAGTGGTCCCGCGGGCGGAGTTTGCCGTCCTCGCGTTTGACCCAATACCAGAGGCTCTGGGTGCGTTCGTGGTTTACGAACACCAGCAAGTGCTCGTGATGGAGCTTGGCGATCTCGCGGTGAAGCGCCAGTCGCGTCTTGGCGTCCGGGATCGTGCCGTCTTGGCTGGCGACCTCGAAAACCACGACGCCGGCGAGTTGGGCGATTTGTCGGCGGGAGAATGATCGTCCATTTACCTCCGCGCTCGTGGTGCTTCGGCTCGTCGGGTTCGACCAACCAAGTTCCTCAATGAAGAGCTTCTGGAACTCGAACGCAGCAAGACGCTTCCGGATTGACGCGAAGTTAACGCTCATGGTCTATTGTGTTCCTGATCCCGCTCGAAGCCCGAGAGAACAGATAATCTGCGGCTCTGCCGCCTCCTGCTCCTCGGAAACGCGGCAAAGCCGATTGTCGGACCGCAGGCCCACCACGAGTTGCGCCAAGTCCGGATCGCTGATGCCGCTCTTGAGTTGGCGGTTCAGCGTGTCGGTGGCGGACTGGAGCAGCGGAAACTTGTAGATGTCATCCACGGCTTTCAACAAATCCTGCGTCTCGAACAACGTGCCGCGGAGGGGGTCGATATAGTTTTTCAGCCGCTCGTAGGCGCGGAAGCGGGCGCCGGATGGCCGGCCCAACTGACCGCCGACGGATTTCCCTTCCTCCACGATCATCTCGACGGCCTTGCGGACCATCTCGTGATGGTCCGGGTGGCGTTCCACGGCCGGAGTATCGGGGGCACACTCCGCCGCCTTCAGGATCGTGAACTGGGACTCGGTGACGCTCTTGCCTTCCCTGTTCACCCAGGTGAGAGCATCACTGCCCTCGGCCGTACGCAGGTAAACGAGGGCGCCTTCCGGCTGGTCGGCGGTCGGGCGATGCGGCCGGGTCGAGTAAACGACGTTCGGCATGGCCGGAATGATCTTGGCCAGTTCAGGGTTGGCGTCGGTGGCGTTCTTCCAGATCTGATAGGCGTAGGATGCCAGGTCCACCTCGGTGTCGTCGTCGCCGTCCAGAATGCCGGCCTTCTCGTGGTACAGGTTGAACAGCGGCATGTCGTCGCGGTCGTCGTCGAAGAAGGCTTCGTCCGTGCCCACAACCTCGGCATTTTCGCGCAACCGTGTGCGGACCCGCGCTCGGAGCCGAATGATCCGTTCCACGCCATCCGCCGGCAGGAACGAATAGCAGAGAATCTGGTCGGACTTCTGGCCGATGCGGTCCACGCGGCCGGCTCGCTGAATCAGCCGGATGATTGCCCACGGAAGGTCGAAATTGACGATGACGCAGCAGTCCTGGAGGTTCTGGCCTTCACTCAGTACGTCGGTTGCGATGACGACGCGGAGTTCCTGGTCGGGCTTCACCAGATCCCGCTTGTTATTGCTGACCGGGCTGAATCGCCATGCGATTTCGGTCGGATTGGCGGAATCCCCGGTGACGCCGGCCATGGCCTTGATGCCCGCGGCCTTCAGCCGAGTCTCCAGGTAGTCCACCGTGTCGGCGAACTGGGTGAAGATGATGACCTTTTCCTTCGGGTGCGTCTTAGTCAGCAGGTCGGTCAGAGCCTTGAGCTTGGCGTCTTTCTTGGAGTCCCAGCCACCGCACGTCTTGAGAACGGTGATGAGCGATTGCGCGTCGCGTCTCAGATCCTGCGCGAGAACTTCGTCGAACAGATCCGATCGCAACCACTTGAACCGGCGGCGGAACTGCTTGGCGTAGGTCTCGTAGACCTCCGCGGCACGCTTCTTGAAATCCGCCTCGGTCCGCAGCCCGCTGGTCACGATCTCGTTGTCACCGTTGTCGTCATCGTCGCCGTCAAACAGATCGGAGTCGGAATCGTTGACCCGGCTATCCAACAGGCCCATGTCCTGCGTGCCGATGGGCATGGGCAGGTCGTTTTCGATGGCGTGCAGGAAGATGTAGTTACGAAGGATGTGGCGTTCGACGGACAGAAGAAAGCCGTAACCGCAGCTTTCCAGACGTTTGAACAAGTTGGTCCGGCAGAATCCTTTCAGGCGGATGCCCGCACGCGACAAGTC
>DATIKE010000451.1:0-1914 GCA_035477895.1 Phycisphaerae bacterium | reverse complement strand
TATGGGGTATGCGCCCCGGGGGATTTGACGGTAGATGAAACGGCCGACCGGCGTGTCGAAAACCCGCGCCCGGCCGACCGAAACCGATGTGACCGCCTCCACGTGCTCAGGGATCAGCCCGTAGTGCTGAAGAGCGGAGTCGAGGGAAACACAGGACGGGCCATAGACGAGGTTGGCCAGCAGGTGCCGCGAGATGGCCCTGGAACGGTAGTCGTCCCCAAGAACGTAAAGCCCCTTCTTGACCCGCACCACCAGCCCCTTGCGCAGCAGATCGGATATTTTGTCGCGGGGTCGTTCGTAGTGCCGCAGGACGTCCAGAAGCGTCTGGTAATCGAACTCTTCCCTCCCGATTTGCTTGTCGAGGGGCTTTGCGCCTGGAGCGCGGACTATCTGTGAAGAGGCTCTCATACCTCTGGATGTTAGTTCATTTTGCGCAGTATGTCGATTTATTTTCGACAAACCATGCAAAATCAATAGTGTTGGGGGTCACATCTTGATTCTTGATTTTTGCACCCCACCCCGCCGCGGCGGGGGTATATCGGGATGCAACTTCGGTGTTCGTGCGGCCGGGCGTTGAAGCGGTTGTTACCCTCGACCCCTCGACCCCTTGACCCCTCGACCCCTTGAACCCTCAAGTTACTTTTAGCGCTTCCACTGGTATGGCAACTCCCTCACGCTGCCCGGGATGTCCATGGACGTGAGGGCCTCCAGTGCATCCAGGACGATGCGCCGCTGCCGCTCGACGTTGCCCGGCTCCCCGAACATGCTGCCCCGGCCGAACTTGACGCGCAGCGCCCGCGGCGGCTTGATCTTCGCCATGCGCTCGGGCTCGTTGCCCATCGAAATCGTGCAGAACCCCGCCGCCTCCGCCGCGCGCTGGATCAGACCCACGGTCTGATGGCACTTGGGTCAGACGGGCACCAACAGCAGAATGTCGACCGCGGCCGCCTTGAGCTTGCGCAGCAACAGCGGGACCGACTCGGTGAGCAGGGTCACCACGTCGTTCACGTAGCTGAAGCTGTAGTGCGTGTCGGCCACCGGGCCGATCACCTTTTCCTGCTCGAGCTCGATCAGACGTTCTATGGGGAAGATCACGTTGACGTCCTGCTCGACCAGACTGTGATCGTAATGAGCGTGGGCGATGCCGAAGTCCGCCTGCCGGGCGGTCCGTGGGATCTCCCGGAACGACGGGTCCCCGTGAATGGACTCGGTGTCGAACGGCGTTTGCTTGCCCTTGAGAAACAGCCCGCCGCTCGTGACCAGGGCGATCGTCTGGCCGGCTGCCTTTCCCGTATAGGGCGTCCAGGGCACGTCGTCGCTTTCGACCAGGGGGTAGCGCTTGGCCACCTCCAGCACCTTGCCGGCCGTGTAATCCGCCAGGCCCTCGTCCACCCATTTCTTGTAGGCCTTTTTAAACGCTTCGAGATCGAATGCCATGGTCTCCTCACTCCGGAATGCGGGTTTATCGGCCGGCGGCCGGTCACTCATTTTCCGCGAAGGGGTCGTTCCCGCCGTCGCGGCTGAACACGGCTGCCGCCTGCGGCCTTTCGTTGACGTAGAGCCTGAAGACGTCCGGCCGGGCGTAATGGCCGGCCACGTCCAGGTCGTACTTGCCGGCCGCGATCCGGCCGAGGTCGATCTCGGCGCTCAGGATCGCTTCCTCCCCGTAGCGCGGCTCCACGAGGAAGTCGCCGAGCGGGCCGACGATGCAGCTGCCGCCCCGGATCATCTCGGTCTGCGGGTCGTCGCCCTGGATGGCGGGATAGTCCGTGGGGTATGCCCCGCGCCGGATGCACTGGCAGGCGGACAGGACGAAGCAGCGGCCCTCGAAGGCGATGTGGCGCATGGCCGCGGGCCAGACGTCCCGGTCGTCGACGGTCGAGGCACAGTACACCTGGACCCCCTTGGCGTACA
>DATIKE010000450.1:0-7007 GCA_035477895.1 Phycisphaerae bacterium | reverse complement strand
TGTTGCAACTGTGTTTCGGCGCAACCAATCCGTCGCAGGATCCGATCTGCCGACCGACGGATCTGAACTATGACAATGTTGTGGATGATCGGGATTTAGTCGTGTTCAAGGGATGTGCGTCGGGGCCGAACGTCCCGGCCGACCCCAACTGCGCGAACTGAGGCGACCGCCACTCAGTCCATGAGTGTGGCTTCGGCAGCCTCGATTTGCTCGGGCAATTCCACCCGGATGTTCTCGACGTCCGCCGCGGCCAGGCCGACCGATTCGAGTATCGCATCGTCGATCGTCTGGTTTGCCGCGGTCAGCGGGAATCCTATCTTTTCCTGGCAGCACAGGGTGTCTGCCACGAGAACCAGCGAGGGCAACATGCGGTGCTCGGCCGAGAGGCTGTCCACATTGTGGTGGTAGCCCAGGACGGCCTGGAGCATCTTGGGGAACCGCCACTTGGCGGCCAAGGCCATGCCGAGCGCCTGGTGGTCCGCGCCGATCACTTCGGTCTCGATCTCGGTGAAAGGCCGCTGCTGCCGGGCCGCCGTCTGGGTGACCTCGGCCAACTGCTCGGCGAATGCCTGGCGCTCGACCAGCAACCCCAGGTCATGGATCAACCCGGCCAGAAAAGCCTCCTCGGCGAACACGCGCTTGCCCACCAGGCAGGCAAACTGCCGGGTAACCGCGCCCACGGCCACGCTGTGCTTCCAGACATCGCGCGCGGTGAAGCTGTCAGAGAGTTTCTCAGAGGTGAACAGTCGGCTGATCGAGGCCGAGATGGCGATGTTCTTCACGGCACTCATGCCCAGCAGCACAATGGCCCGGTCCAGGTCCGAGACCTGGCCCGGCAGGCCGTAGAACGCCGAGTTGACCACCTTGAGGATCTTGCTCGCCAGTGCCGGGTCGTTCTTGATGATCTTGTGCAGGTCCCTGGCCGTGCTCTTGGGATCATCCACCACGGAGATGATCTTGGCCGTGACCTCGGGCAGCGTGGATATTTCGCCGATGCGACCCAGAGCCAGCTTGATCGCCGGAGACATATCGACGGCCGTCGTTGCGGTGGACATGCTTCTGTCCTTATCAAGTACAGACTGCGAACGGACCAAAGCCCGATCTCTGGACTGGAAATCGACCCGTAAGGGCGGCTTGTTTAGCAAGGACTGGCCGGCAGTGGAAAACCAGCCGTGGTTCAGCAGGTGAGTTCCTTGAGCAGCAACTGCGGGGTGATTATCAGACGCTCAAGCACGTCCGCGATGCGCTCGGAAGCCCGGCCGTCGCCGTAGACGCTCTGGCGAGGCCTCGGTCGCGGGCGCTTCATCGCCCGACGGATCGCGCCGGTCACGGCCGATAACGACTCGTCGCAATCGATCACGCCCGGTCCGCACCGCAGCCGCCCGTCCTGGCGACGGCCGATGTTGACCGTGTTCACGCCCAGGCTGGCCGACTCAATGATCCCGCTCGATGAGCTCCCGACCAGCACCGCGGCACGAGAGACGATCCGCAAATAGTCTTCCCGCATCAGCGACCGGAATGACCGCCAGCCGTCGTGCCGCTCGATCCGGCGAATCTCGCGAATGATCCCCTCGTGCCCCGGGTCGCTGTTCGGGTAGATGATGACGCCGGCCAGCCCGCACCGCTCGACCGCGGAGAGTATATTCCGCATCACGACCGATTCCCGGCCCGCCGACCGTCCCAGCGGGTGCTGGGCAACGACGGCATAAGGCCGATCCGCCAGCGGGCCAAGCACCGAGCGAACACGGAGATCGCTCGCCCGTCGGCCGGCCCGATCGGCTTCCCGGAATCGACGAATGCCGTCCAGACCGGGCGCGCCGACGCGGCGAATCCGCCACGGCTGCTCGCCCCAACGTCGAATCCGGTCTTCGGCGTCTTTCGATGCAACCAGGTGCACGTGGGCCAGGCGCGTGATCGCGTTGCGCAGGGCGTCGTCGATCGTGCCGGGGGCCCGGTCACCGCCGTGACTGTGGGCCAGCACCCGTCGGCTGATGGCCGCGGCGCAGGCCCCCGCAAACGCTTCAATCCGGTCGCCGAGCACCAGCACAATTTCGCAGTCCAGCCGATCCAGCGCCCGGGCGATGCCGGCAATGCCCCGAGAGACGGCCATTGCCTCGTCGGCGGCATCGTCCCGCCCGGTCTGCATTCGCACCGTCGCGTCCACCCCCCAGCCCGCGCGGCGGATGTGGTCGATGGTATGCCCGAACTTCGGCAGCAGGTGCATTCCGGTAACGATCAGCTTCGGATCGAGCGAAGGCCGGCCGGCCAGCTCGCGCAGGATCTCTTCGAGAATACCGAACTCCGCGCGCGTGCCGGTGACAACCGCCACGCGACGCCGGGATAATCGTTTCTTACGCATAAGCGTGCCCGCCCGCCGAGATGATCACTCGATGTCTTCCCACCGCAACGCCGTGTCCGCGGCAACCGCCTTCTTCAAGCGTCGCCCTATGACTTCGTCGATCTCCATCGGCGAGATGCCCCCGCCCGGCCGCTTGGCCGCCAGCATGTTCCGCGTGACGACAACACCCGCCGCCAGGTCCTGGTCCGCCACCAGGCTTGCACGGGCGAGCGAACGTACCTCCCGCTGCACCTCGGTGACATCCAATCGCCCGTCGCCCACCAGCACCGAGGCCCGGCGGACGTTCCGGACATACTCGGCCATGGCTTTCGGCTCGAGCGAAAACGCATGGTCGGGGCCTTTCCGGCGACGATCAAGAGTGAGATGCTTCTCGATGATCCTGGCCCCGGCGGCCGCCGCGTACCCGCCCATGGTCATTGATTCCGTGTGGTCGCTGAAACCCGACACGCGCCGGAACGTCCGGGCCAGCGTCGCGATCGCCGCCAGGTTCACCTGGTCCTCCGGCGTCGGGTAACTGCTGATGCAGTGCAGCAGGGCCAGCGGACCCGCCCCCGGGCGATCGAACCGTCTGACCGACGCGGCGACCTCGTCCAGATCGGCCGCCCCCGTCGAGGCCACGACCGGCAGGCCCGTCCCGGCGGCCACATCAAGCAAAAGGGCATTCACCAGATCGGTCGATGCCAGCTTGATCGCCGACACCGGAATCGAAGCCAGAAACTGAAGATCGGGCACGCTGAACGGCGTGGCCAGAAACTCGATCCCTTTCGACCGGGCGAAGTCCGCCAACTCGATGAAACGCTCGTGGCTCAACTCGAGCCGTTTCAACATCCCGTGTTGCGACTGGGCTTCGCCGGCCCGCTTCTGATACTCGGCCGACGGCGCCTGCCGGGTGACCAGCCGATCCGCCGCGAAAACCTGGAATTTCACCGCATCCGCGCCGGCCTCGGCTGCCGCGACCACCAGCTCGCGGGCGGCGGCCGGCTCGCCGTCGTGGTTCACGCCCGCCTCGGCGATCACGTACACGAAACCCGGCGGCCCGACTCGCTTGGCGCCGATTTGGAAGCTCGGCTCTTCCTCCGCCGAATAGCCGTTGCCGGAATGAACACGATCAGACATGAAACCCACCCGAACTGGATACACAAACTTACCGCGATGCCCCTTGTGACTCGCCCATCGTACGCAACAGGACCTCGGCCCGGTAGAAATCCGACCGCGTGTCGATGTCCACCGAATCATCTTCCCGCTGAATTACCCCTCGACGGTCGTGCCCGAAAAACGCGTGCGGATCATTCGCGGTTTCCGGCCTGAAGAGTGAGTCCCGATTGACCACGATCACCGCCCCGTCGTGATAGTACACCGGCTCAAGATCCTGGCGGCGATGAATGCTGTTCGGCCGAAACTGGATCATCCGGTCCCCATCCAGCCGGTGCAACCAGTCCGGATGCTGTTTGCTGACCGGCGCGAGCGTACGCACTGAATCACAGCCGGTCTTCTCGATATGCTCGATGCACCGGTCGATCGAGCCCGGCGCCCGCACGGGCACGTTGCCGTACAACATCACGACGGCGTCAACCGCCTTGCCGACTTCGCCCTCGTACCACAGAACCGCGTGGCGCAACGACGCGTCCACCGGCGCCTTGTCCGTCGCCAGTTCCGCCGGACGCTCCAGCACCCGCACCCCCATCTCCCGCCCGATCGCCTGGGCAGGCTTTGAGTCCGTGCTCAGAACGACGTCGTCGACCCGCTCGGCCTGCCGGGCGTGCCGGATCGTGTACGCGATCACCGGTTGACCGCACAACGGCAACACGCACTTGTCGGGCAACCCCTTGCTGCCGGCCCGGGCCAGAATGACCGCTAGTGTGTACATGACTCCTGGTTCCATCGGCAGATCATATCCCGCCGGAGAGCTCCCGGATGCGGACTTTTCGGAACTCGACCGGCGTGCCGTGATTCTGCAGGCCGATGTAACCTTCGTTCGGCACGGCCGAGGCCGGCGGATCCTTGTCCAGCGGCTCGATCATGTCGATGTTCGTGTCCGACACCAGGCGCCCGTTCAGCTCGATCCGCAACCGACGCCCCACCATCGTGATCCGGTGCCGGTTCCACTCGCCCGGCGGCTTGGCGTAACGGCCCGAGGCCGGTATCCGCCGGAACACCGCCCCGCAGACATCGGTGAGATCCTTGTCCATCCCATCGTCGCGGATCTGAACCTCCAGGCCGGTCATCGACGCCCGCCCCGGGTGCTCGGGCACGCGAAGAAAGATCCCGGCATTGGCGTCCGCCGGAATACGCCACTCGCAGACCAACTCGAAATCACCGTACTTGCGGTCCGTGGACAGCCAGGTGTACGCCTTCGGGTCCTTCCTGCCACTGCACCGCAGAATCCCGTCCTGCACGCTCCACGCCCCGTGCGGCGCGACTTCCTGCCAGCCGGCCAAGTCCCGGCCGTTGAACAGCGGCCCGCCGACTTCACAGCCGCACGTCGCCAGCGCCGCCAAAACCACACACATCCAAACGATCCGTCTCATCACCTGTTCTCCCAAGTCACCCGGCCGGAAACATCCGCTCCCCCGGCTTGAAAAAAGCCCGGCCACCCTCCATGATCGTGCCAAACACTTCAAACGACAAGGAGGCGACGTGGCCAAGAACTCACGTGCATTGGAGCCGGCCCTGGCCCGCGGAAGAACAACCGAGAACTGGGGCTCCAGGCTGGGCGTCATCCTTGCCGTCGCCGGATCGGCCGTCGGGCTCGGCAACTTCCTGCGGTTCCCCGGGCTGGCCGCGACCTACGGCGGCGGCGTGTTCATGATCCCCTATTTCACCGCCCTGCTGCTCCTCGGAATCCCCATCTGCTGGGTCGAGTGGAGCATGGGACGCTACGGCGGCTCCAAGGGCTATCACAGCGCCCCGGGCATCTTCACCGTCCTCTGGCGCACGTCATACAGCAAGTATTTCGGCGCCCTGGCCCTGCTGGTCCCGCTCGTGATCTACATGTACTACGTCTATATCGAGGCGTGGTGCCTGGCCTATGCGTTCAGCTACGCCCGCGGGGCCATGAACCAAATCGCCGAATCGAACACCGGCGACGAACAGATCGCCGCTTTCCGCGACAACTTTCGAAACTTCGTCGGCATGGGCCGGAACGGATTCCCCGGGAAAGAGGGGTTGATCTTCCTGGCCATCGTGATCTCCATCAATTTCTACCTGATCTTCCGCGGACTGACCAAAGGCATCGAGGCCTTCTGCAAGTTCGCCATGCCGATGCTCATCCTCTTCGCCCTGATCATCCTGGCCCGCGTGCTGACCCTCGGCACACCCGACCCCTCCAAGCCCGAGGCCAACATCAACAACGCCCTCGGCTTCATGTGGAACCCCAAGCCCGACTCCCACGGCCACGTCTGGGGCGGGCTGGCCGATCCCGAACTCTGGCTCGCCGCCGCCGGGCAGGTCTTCTTCACCCTCTCCGTCGGCTTCGGCATCGTGCTCAACTACGCCAGCTACCTCCGCAAGGACGACGACGTGGTGCTCTCCGGCCTGACCGCCTCGGCCACCAATGAGTTCTGCGAGGTCTGCCTCGGCGGCCTCATCACCATCCCGGTCGCGTTCCTTTTCCTGGGCTCAGCCAACCTGACCAAGGAAGTCCTCGGCTCGCCCATGACCCTGGGGTTCCAGGCCCTGCCGGCGGTCTTCTGCCGGATGCCGGCCGGTCAATGGTTCGGGGCCATCTGGTTCTTCATGCTCTTCCTGGCCGCGATCACCAGCTCGCTGAGCATGCTCCAGCCGGCCATCGCATTCCTCGAGGAAGGTCTCAACCTCGGCCGGCGGGCCTCGGTCACCTGCCTCGGCTTCATCTGCCTCATCGGCAACCTCATCGTCGTCTTTTTCTCGAAGAACCTGCTCGCACTGGACACGATGGACTTCTGGGTCGGCACGGTCTGCATCTACATCCTCGCGACGATCCAGGTGATCACCGTCGCGTGGGTGTTCGGCGTCCCCAAGGCCAGGAAGGAGGTGGCCCGCGGCGCCGACCTGCGGATCCCCGGCATCTTCTGGTTCATCATCAAATACGTTTCCCCGCTCTACCTGCTGATCATCTTCGCCGCCTGGTGTTACAAGTCGATCCCCGGCAAGATCCGCGAGATCGCCGCCCTGCCCGACACGGACCGCCACGTCGTGCAGTTCGTGCTGCTGTTCATCCTGGCGGTGCTGCTGTTCTTCACCATGCTCATCTACCTGGCCGGCAGGCGTTTTCGCCCGGATGGGCTCGGCGAACCCGCCGAACAGGAGGTGGCCCGATGACACCGCTCGGATGGCTGTTCATGCTCTGCAGCGTGACCCTCGTGCTGACGCTGGTCGTGTTCTGCTTCTGGCGCGTGCTGAATACCCCAAAGACCACCGAACACATGCACGCCCCCCTGGACATCGACACCCGCGACGCGGATACGTGAACGAGGCGGATGGGGACGGTTCCTTGGCAGGTGCGTAATAAGGGGATGAGTCCAATTATGAGCTCCTGGAGCAACGCGGTTCGTCTCGCACCTTGGTCAATTCCGTCCTCAATGACCTGTTGTCGCGATCAGCGTTCTGCCACTGATCGTAATAACACCCAACGGCCAAGCAAATAGTCATCGCAATGGGTATGACGAAC
>DATIKE010000449.1:0-4294 GCA_035477895.1 Phycisphaerae bacterium | reverse complement strand
CACCGCCATCCCCATGACTTACTACTCGGAATCCACCTACCCCACCTGGTACCGCAACTGGGTGGACAAAGCAATTACCTGGAAGTACAACCGGCACATGGTCGTCGGGCCGGGCATCTACATGAACACTTTCGCCCAGAGCGTCACCCAGATGCAGTACGCCCGGAATGCCGGGGCCGACGGTCTGTGCACCTATAACTATCGCGACACCACCAACGACTCGAGCAACCCGTGGGACTGGTATCCGTACGTCGCCGCCAACCTCTTCACCACCACCGACACCATTCCGACCATGCCCTGGCGCAGCTCGGCGACCGCCACCGAGGGCACCCTCTGGGGCCGGGTCACCGACGCGGTCACCGGCAACCCGATCGACGACGCCAGCGTCCAGGTCGGCTCGATGAGCGCGGTCAAGAGCGACGGCAACGGCTACTACACCGTGACGCTCATCACCGCCGGCGGAGCGGGAACCACATACCTCGTTTCAGCCAGCAAGGCCGGGTATCCGAACTCCTCCCGCAACGTCCAGGTGACGGCCGGCGAGGTCCGACGGGCGGACTTCAACCTCGGCGCCGGCAACAACCCGCCGATCATCACCCAGCACCCGACCGGTGCGGTCGCGGCTCCGGGCTCGGCGGTCCTCTTCACCGTGCAGGCGGCCGGCAGCGACCCGCTCAGCTATCAATGGCAGAAAAACACCGTGAACATCACCAACGGCGGGAATATCTCCGGGGCCACCGCTCCAATTCTCCAGCTCAGCAACGTCTCCAGCGCCGACACCGCCGACTACCGCTGCGTGGTCACCAACGCCTACGGCAACGCCCCCTCGAACGCCGCCTCGCTGACCCTGGCCACGCCGCCGATCGTCTTCATCGTCGAAAGCCGTTCCGGCGGGCAGAACTACGCGAACTATTCGGAGACCGGCAGTTGGTCGAACAGCACCGCCAAGAGCACCGCCGCCGGCTGCACCACCAGCATCGGCAGCCGATTCTGCACCATCGGTTCATCGGCGGGCACCGCCATCTTCAGATTCACGCCCACGGTCACCGCCGGCTACGAGGTCTTCACCACCAACGCCAGCACCACCAACAGCGGTAATCCGCTGGTGCACAAGGTCACCCACGCCGGCGGCACCACCAACGTCAACGCGTGCCAGAACACCTCCTGTTCACCCAACGCCTGCAACGTCTGGCTGTCGCTCGGGCAGTATTCGCTGAACGCCGGAACCATGTACACGGTGACGCTGGACGGCAATACGGCCTCGGGCTCCGCGCCGAGCGGTAACGCCGGCCGCTCCGACGCCGTCAAGTGGCAGTCCGTCGGCGGCGTCGGGCCGCAGCCGCCGGTCATCACCCAGCACCCGACGAACCAGTCCGTCTGCCCCGGCGGGACCGTCAACTTCACCGTGACCGCCACCGGCGATCCGCCGCTGACCTATCAGTGGCAGAAGAACGCCGCCAACATAACCAATGGCGGGCACTACTCCGGCTGCACCACGTCCACCCTGGCCGTCTCCAGCGCCGACGGCAACGACGCCGCCAACTACCGCTGCGTGGTGACCAACGGTGTCGGCAATGCGACCTCCAACAGCGCCTCGCTCACGATCAAGGCGGCCACCATCATCACCCAGCACCCGGTCGACCGGAACGTGCCTGCCGGCTCCAACGTCAGCTTCTCGGCCGCCGCCACCGGTGACGGCACGCTCACCTACCAGTGGCAGAAGAACGCCGTCAACATCACCAACGGCGGGCGGGTCTCCGGGGCCACCACCGCGACCCTGCTGATCACCTCGGTGGCATCCGGCGATGCGGGCAGCTACCGATGCGCGGTCACGGCCGGCTGCGGCGGCAACACCTCCAACGCCGCGACTTTGGCCGTCAGCCCGGCCGGCCAGCCCGGCGACTTCGACGGCGACACCGACGTCGACGTCTCCGACTTCGGCGTCCTCCAGAACTGCCTGGCGATTTCCAATCCGGCGGGCAACCCGACCTGTGGACCAACCGACCTCAGCAGGGATAATATCATTGACGGACAGGATGTCTCCCTGTTCGTGGGGTGCATGTCCGGATCCCATATCCCGGCCGCCCCCAACTGCATCGGCCCGTGAACGAAAAGAATGGCTTGTGCTCGTAAGTGATTTCTTAACTGTCACTTATGCGCGATGGAGGGAGGATTTAATGGCCCGTTCGCGCCGTGGCTGGCTGACCGGCTGGGCCTTGTTGTGCTTTCTGGCAGCCCCGGCCGCCGCCCAGCAGCAGTTTCGCTGCCTTTGGGGCGAGGTCTTCCGCCCAGGGTTCAAAAGCACGTCCGAAATCGACACCATGATCGCCTATGCCGTCCAGGGCAATTACAACGCGGTCATGCCCGAGTTGCTGGCCTATCACGACAACAACGGCTACACCTCCCACGGTGCGTTCTGGAAGTCCAATATCGTCCCGTGGGCCCCGGCGGTGACCACCTCGTTCGACCCGCTGGCCTACCTCTGCCAGAAGGCCCGCGAGAACAACATCGAGGTCCATGTCTGGATCGTGCCGTTCCGCGCATCCACCGCCTGGCCGCCCGCCGGCAACAGCCGGCTCGGCACCCGCCCGGAATACGTCAGCGTCGCCTCCGCCGACATCAACACCGGCCCCAAGCTGGTCGAAGGCGCCTATCAGCTCGACCCCGGCTCGCCCGACGTCCAGGACTACATCATGGACATCATCCGCGAGCTGGTCACCAACTACCCGATCGACGGCATCAACCTCGACCACATCCGGTACGAAACCACCAATGCCGGTTACCCCGCGCATACCTGGTACACCGGCTCGACGCTCTACCGGTTCAACGGCAACAGCAGCACGCCGCCGCCGACCGGCAACACGAGCTGGGACAACTTCCGCAGACGCACGATCGACGAGATCGTGCGCCGGGCGCGGGCGGAGATCGCGTCGATCCGGACCAACCCGCGGCAGCCGGTCAGGCTGACCGCCGACCTCATCGTCTTCGGCGATGCGCCTGCGTCATTCACCAGCAGTTCGGCCTACGGCCTGTTCCAGAACTGGCAGTACTGGATGCAGCAGGGCTACCTCGACGCGGGCATCCCCATGAACTACAAGATGGAGCATTGCCCGCCGCAGGGCACCTGGTACCGCAACTGGTGCGGCAAGGCCATCCTGTGGAAATACAACCGGCACATGTACATGGGCCAGGCCGGCTACCTCAACAGCAAGGAGAACAGCGTCGTCCAGATGCAGTACGCCCTGGCCGCCGGCTGCGAGGGCATCTCCAACTACAACTACTGGCAGACCGTCATCAGCAGCCTGGTCTGCTCGAGCCCCGGCTGGCTGAACGACGTGAGCTTCTATCCCTACGTGCGGGACAACGTGTTTACCAGCCCGGTCGCCACGCCGGCCATGCCCTGGCGCAACCCGGCGACCGCCACCGAGGGCACGATCTGGGGCCGGGTCGTCAATACCTCGGGCACGCCCGTCGACAGCGCGAGCGTGCAGGTCGGCGCCCTGACCGCCGTCCAGACCGACGGGGCCGGCTACTACGTCGTCACGCTGGTGCCGGCCTCGGCCGGCGGCACAAACTACACCGTCAGCGTGACCAAGAGCGGCCTGCCCGGCGGGTCGCACCCGGCCGCCAAAGTCTTCGCCGGCGATGTCGTCCGCTACGACTTCGAGCTGGGCGGCGGGCCGCCCACCATCCAGCTCAGCACCAACACCATCGAGCAGACCATCTACCGCCGCGACAACGGCCTCAACGACAACTTCATCGTCCGCAATATCGGCGACGGCTTTCTCAACTACACCATCACCGACAACGTCAACTGGCTGAGCGTCGTGCCCTTCCAGGGCTCCAGCGGCGGCGAGGACGACACCATCACCATCAAGTACGCGACGACCAGCCTGGGCTTCGGAGACCACCTCGCGACGATCACCGTGGCCGACCCGGCGGCCACCAGCCCCACGCAGAAAACCGTCACCGTGATCATGCACGTCGTCGCCCGCGGCGTGCCCGGCGACTTCAACGGCGACAGCGATGTGGACATCGAGGACTTCGGTGTGTTTCAGAAGTGCCTGACCGGCCCGGGCGGTGGCCTGCTCGACGGCTGCGCCGACGCCAACCTCGACGGAGACAACGACGTGGACTCGGCCGACACCCAGAAGTTCCTGAACTGCCTGACCGCGCCGGAGATCCCGGGCTCGATCACGTGTGCCGACTGAACGAGCGACAATCCGAACGATAATAGTCACTGGGGGATAACAGTGCGTCCTAAAACCCCTGTCTGCGTGCCTGCCTGTGCGTG
>DATIKE010000448.1:0-18216 GCA_035477895.1 Phycisphaerae bacterium | reverse complement strand
AGAGCCAGCCCTTCGGTACGACTGAGTCGGCCGTCCAGCGATAGCGGCAGCAGCAACAGGGAGACGCCGATCATGATCGGGACATCCCATCGGATGAGCTGCCGGGAGATCGCCAGAGGCGTCACCAGTGCGGACAACCCCAGAATGAACAGCACGTTGAAGATATTGCTCCCCACAACGTTGCCCAGGGCGATGTCGGCCGCCCCGCTCAGGGCCGCGTTGGCGCTGACCGCCGCCTCGGGTGAACTCGTGCCGTAAGCCACCACCGTCAACCCGATGACCAGCGGGGAGACGTCCAGCAGCCGTGCCAGTCGGGACGCGCCGCGAACGAACAACTCCGCGCCCGCGACCAGGGCCACGAGGCCGACGACAAACAACACCATCGTCAACACATTCATAAGCCGACCTTCCGCCGATCCGACCCCAGGTTCAACCCGACCCGACCCGAAGTATAATGTCTCGCGAGCAGATGTTGAGTTTTCGGCAACTCGACTTGTCGCTTGACGGAAATTCCGGAATGACCTCGCGCGAACGCATCCTGGCGGCCATCGATCACCGTGAGCCGGACCGCGTGCCCATCGACTGCGGCGCCATGCGTTCCACGGGTATCCAGGCGATCGCTTACAACAGGCTCAAGGCTCACCTCGACATGCAGGGCGGCCACACGCGGGTGTACGACGTCGTCCAGCAACTCGCCGAGCCGGAGGACTTCTGCCTCGAACGCTTCGGCATTGACGCCATCAACGCAGGTCGGCAGTTCCCGGACACCGGCTGGCGCGACTGGACGCTGCCCGACGGCTCCGCCTGCCAGGTGCCGGCCTATCTCGACCTCCGCCGGCAGAATGGCGAATGGCTGGCCCATAACACAGAAGGCGCGGTCGTCGGAAAGATGGTCCAGGGGACGACCTACTTTTCCCAGACCTGCTGGCCTTTTGCTGACGACGACTGGTTCGGCCGGCTCGCCCAATTGCCCGCTGTCATGAGTTCAATCATCTGGGCAGGCTTGCCTGAACCGATGTACGCCGAGGGTCACAGCCCGGACAATCTCCAGCGCATCGTCGCGCACATCAGACACCTGCGGGCCACCCAGGATCGGGCGATCATGCTCGCCGTCGGCGCCAACCTTTTCGAGTGGGGTACCTTTCTGCGGCGCATGGACAACTTCCTGCTCGATCTTGCCGGCGATCGGCCCAAGGCTGAAGCCCTGCTCGACCGGCTCGTCGAGAGCCATCTGGCCGGCTTCGACCGCATCCTGCCGCTGGTCGGCGACGATGTTGACATCATCCAGCTCGGTGACGACCTCGGCATGGAGAACGGCCCGTTCATGTCCCCCCGAATGTACCGCGAGATCTTCAAACCGCGACATAAGATCCTCGTCGACCACATCAGGAAGACCCATCCGGGCCTCAAGGTCTTTCTGCACAGTTGCGGATCCATCGCGGCCCTGCTGCCCGACATCATCGAGGCGGGCTTCGACATCATTAACCCGGTTCAGATCTCCGCCCGCGACATGGAACCGTCGCGGCTCAAAAAGGACTTCGGAAAGGACATTACCTTCTGGGGCGGCGGCTGCGACACGCAGAAGATCCTGCCCCGCGGCACACCCCGGCAGGTCCGCGACCACGTCCGCCGCAATATCGATGTCCTCGGCCCCGGCGGAGGATTCGTTTTCTGCTCCGTGCACAATATCCTGGCCGAGGTCCCCCCCGAGAACGTACTGGCCATGTACGAGGCCGCCCTGGGCTGAATCTCCGCTTTGGCACCTCCACCTCGATCGCGGGTATGATGTGCGGGACGGATCGGTTCGCGCGGGTTGGCAGGAGGCTTCCGTGGCGGCGCTGAAGGTCGGATTGATGGGGCTGGGCCGGGGCGGCATGAGGGTCGCGCGTACCCTGATCGACAGCCCGTGGTGCGAACTCGCCGCCGTGGCCAGCCTGCAGTCCAAGCGGACCGAGGAGTTTCGCAACGATCATCCCGGCATCGCCACCTACGACGATTTCCGCTCGCTGATTATCTCGGCCCCGCTCGACGCCCTGTTCGTGGCCGTGCCGCCGTACCTCCGCCCCAAGTACCTGCCCCTGGCCGCCGAGCGACAAATTCCCGTATGGATGCTGACGCCGGCGGCCCGCCGTTTCGACGAAGCCCTTGAAGTCCTGTCGGTCTTCGAGAAGGCCGGCTGCCCCATTGTCGTTGCCCGTCAATGGAATATCGAGCCGTCGCTTCAGCCCGATGCCTTGGGTCTGGGGGAGGTCGGCCGCTTTTTCTTCGCCCGCGGGAACGTCACCTTGTGTCTGACTGAGGACCTTGATTGGCGAGGCGATTCGCAGCGGGCCGGCGGCGGCGTGCTGCTCTGTCATGCCTACGGCATGATCGACACGCTCATTCAGCTCATGGGCCTGCCGAGCACCGTCTACGCTCGCATCGCGGGCGTCTCCCGGCCCGGAACACGGTTTCCATACGACACCGAGGACACCGCCGGCCTGGTCTGTAACTTTGCCGGCGGCGGCCTGGCCGTGCTCGGCGCGTGCTGGACGGCCGGGCCGACCCACAAGTCCCTCGATCTTCACGGACTCAACGGGTATATCCGCATTGACGACACCCGGGTCGAGGTCCGCGACCGCACCGGCGAGATCGGCATCCACAATCTCCCGCGTTCCGCCAACGAACTCGATCCGCAGATCGATGCTTTTCTCAGCGAGTTGGCCTCGGCCTCGGGCCGTTACCGCGGAACGCTCCGCCAGCACCTGCCCACCCTCGCCCTGATCGAGGCCGCCTACCTGTCCGCGCAGACCGGCCAGCCCGAGAGTCCCGCCGCCATTCTCCGCATGCACGACGTGCACCAATGATTCGCGTGAACCTGCTTATCGGATGCACGGCCTGCGGCAAGAGCCCGGTCGCGTTGGAACTGGCTCGGCGCCTCGGGGGCGAGATCCTGTCAGTGGACTCGATGAAGATCTACCGGCGAATGGATATCGGCACCGCCAAGCCGACGCCGCGGGAGCGGCAATGCGTGCCGCACCATCTTGTCGACATCGTCGAGCCGCACGAGTCGTACAGCCTCGGCCGGTTCATGGAAGACGCCGACCGGGTGATTCACGAAATCGCCGAACGCGGTAAACCGATCGTCGCCGAGGGCGGTACGATGATGTTCGTGCGCGGACTGCTCTCGGGTGTATTCAAGGGACCACCGGCCGACCCGGACTTTCGCCACAAGCTGCGGGCCAGGGCGGCCCGGGAAGGCACCGAGGCCTTGCATGGTGAGTTGGCCCGGATTGATCCGGCTGCCGCCGACCGCATTCATCCCAACGACCTGCGTCGTGTCGAGCGGGCACTCGAGGTGTATCACGCCACGGGTCAGCCGATCACCAGGCTTCAAACCCAGTGGGAGAGCGCGGGCGGCGGACCCTACGATTGCCGTGTCGCGGCCATTCGGCGCGAGCGGGAAACAATAAATCGCCGCATCAATGCCCGCGTGCGCTCGATGATCGACGCCGGCCTGGTAGACGAAGTGCGTTCCCTGCTGGCCGACCCGACCGGCATCGGCGAGCAGGCCGCCCAGGCCGTGGGCTACGCGGAGATAATCCGCCACCTTCGTGGAGAGCTGACCCTGGAAGAGGCCGTCGAGCAGATCAAGGCCAACACCCGCCGGCTGGCCAAGGCCCAACGCACCTGGATACGCCGCATGCCCGGCGTCCGCTGGCTGGATGCGAGCGACTCCGACACCGTCGAGTTTGTGGCCGACCGCCTGTGGGCACTTTGGGATACTTCTTCTCCTGCTTCTTGACAGGCTCTCAGTCGCCATCCAGCATCGCCCGCACATGAGCGATCGCGCAGCGTTTGAGCGACGTCGGCTCGTAGCCGCCCTCCAGCACGCTGACGAGCCTCCCCCGGCAACATCGGTCGGCCATGGCGACCAACTCGCGGGTCATCCACGCATACGAGGATGGTCCGAGGTTGATGTCCGCGGTCCGGTCCTCGCACGCCGCGTCGAAACCCGCGCTGATCAGAAGAAACTCCGGCTCAAACCGCTCCAGCCGCGGGATCACCTGCTCCGAAAACGCCCGGCGGTAAGCAGCATCGCCGCTGCCGGGCGGCAGCGGAATGTTAAGCGTGTGACCGGCCCCGGGGCCCATGCCGATCTCGCTTTCGTATCCCGTGCCCGGATATTGATATCGCGGAGACTCGTGCAGGCTGACGAAAAACACATCCGGGCGGTTCTCGAAAATCTGCTGCGTGCCGTTGCCGTGGTGCACGTCCCAATCCACGATCGCCACGCGACCCAGGCCGTGGCGGAAAACCAGGTGCTCCGCGGCCACGGCCACGTTATTGAACAGGCAGTACCCGCCGGCCAGGTCCCGATGGGCGTGGTGTCCGGGCGGGCGGACAGCGCAGAACGCCCGATCCACATAGCCGGCCATCACCTCGTCGCAGGCCGCCAGGACTCCGCCGGCCGCCCAGCGGGCGACTTCGTAGCTTTCGCGGCAGATCCGCGTCCCCTGCTCGCCGATGAATGTGAAACCCTCCTCGCAAACCGTGTGAACCAGCTCGACGTAGGCCGGCTCATGCACCCGCCCCAGGGCCTCGACACTGGCCGGCTGGCAGGCGATGGGCTGAAGCCGCACCAGCAGGCCTTCCTCCATCAATGCGTCGACCACCCACCGGGCTCGCCCGGGCTGCTCCTGGTGCCCGGGTCCCGGATCGTGTCTCTCAAGGAAACGGTCGTAGACCAGTCCCACACGCATGCCTCCCAGTCTATATGGGCGGTATCGGGATTCCCATCCCGATACCATCCGCTCGGGGTTCCGACGGTGCGGATCCGGGCGACGTCGAGTATTCTTTCTTCGGATTCCGCGTCCGGTCGCGGCGGGTCCGAAACCAACGGAGAAACGACATGTCGCTGGGGACTGCGTCACTCATCTCATTCGTGCTCGTCTTCCCGGCCGGTCTCGTGTCCGCGCCTGCCACCGGCCCGGCCCCGATCCGAATCGAGCGTAAGACCCCCGGGCCCCCGGTGATCCCCGACGTGCCCCGCGACCAGGTCATTTGCTTCGCGCTTTACACCGTGCACAAGGGCGTGCTCAAGCTCAGCGCGCAACTTTACCCGCTCAAGGAAGGCGAGACCCGAAAGGTCCGGCTCGAGGTGAAGCGGAATCAAGGGCGAGACACCGGTGCCGCTCCTGATGCCGGGGTCACATCGGACTGGGAGCGCGTCGCCGAGGCGCCGGTTGACGAAACCGGCTGGCTAGCAACGTTCCGCGTAGAAAACTGGGATGCCGGCCGGAGTGTCCCCTACCGCGTCGTGCATGCCGGCGGCGCGACGTTCGAGGGCCTGATCCGGCACGACCCGGTCGACAAGGACGAGATCGTCGTAGCCGCCTTCACCTGCAACTCCAACACCGACCGTGGACCGCGGCTCGATATCGTCGCCAACGTCCGGCACCAGGATCCCGACCTGCTCGTCTTCTCCGGCGACCAGAGCTACGACCACAAGCAGCACACGGCGGCTTGGCTGGTCTTTGGCACGCAGTTCCGCGACATCATCCGCGACCGTCCGACCATCACCTTTCCCGACGACCACGACATCGGCCAGGGCAACCTCTGGGGCCAAGGCGGCAAGCGGGCGCTTCTCCAGGGCGGGGCCGACGGCGGCTACCTCATGCCGGCCGACTACGTCAACATGGTGCAGCGGGCTCAGACCAGCCACCTGCCCGACCCCCGCGACCCGACGCCCGTCGCCCAGGGGATCACCGTCTACTACACTTCGCTCATCGTTGGCGGCATCGACTTCGCGATCATCGAAGACCGGAAGTGGAAGACCGGACCGGCCGGCCTGCTGGCTCACGACGGCCCACGGCCCGACCACATCGCCGACCCACACTACGACCGCGCGGCCATCGATGTCCCCGAGGCCCAGATCCTCGGAGAACGCCAGATCCGCTTTTTGCGCGACTGGGGGCAAGAGTGGGCCGGCGCGGTCATGAAGACCGTGCTCTCCCAGACAATCTTCGCCGGCGGCGCCCACATCCACGGCCGGCACAATAACCGCGTCGCCGCCGATCTCGACTCGAACGGCTGGCCACAGTCCGGGCGCGCCGCCGCCCTCCGTGAGATGCGGCGATGTTTCGCGCTGCACATCGCCGGAGACCAGCACCTGCCAACCGTTATCTACCACGGCGTCAACGACTGGGAGGACGCGGTCTGGTCATTCTGCGTGCCGCCGATCGTCAACTACTACGGGCGATGGTGGTGGCCGCTCGAGCCGCCGCTGAACCACGACCTCGCCAACGCCCTGCCGTTCACCGGGCGCTACTTCGACGGCTTCGGCAACAAGCTGACGATGCTGGCCTATGCCAACCCGACCCCGGACAACCACAACGCCGCCGGCTACGGCCTGGTGAGGTTCCGCAAGTCCACGCGAGAGGTCACCTTCGAGTGTTGGCCGCGGCATGTGGACGTGACCAGGCCCGAAGCCCGCCAGTTCAGCGGTTGGCCGATCACGATCAACCAGCTCGACAACTACGGCCGCAAGCCGATTGCGTACCTGCCGACGCTCGAGATCACCGGCGCGAAAGACCCCGTCATCCAGGTCATCGACGAAGAGCTGAACGAACCCGTATATACCCTGCGGATCCAGGGCCGTACATTCCGCCCGAAGGTCTTCAAGAAAGGCGCGTACACGATCCGCGTGGGCGAAGGCAACGCCGCCCAGACGTTGAAGAGCGTAAAGACGCTGGGGAAGGACGAGCGGAAGACCCTGGACGTGACGATTATCCCCTGATTCGGCGGATGACGGGAAGAGTTGCGACAAGGGTTTGTGGAAACGTTCCCCGCTGGATTCGAACCAGCAACCTTTGGCTCCGGAGGCCAACGCTCTATCCAATTGAGCTAGGGGAACCCGGGCTGCCGCAACTCTCCGCGAGCCGCGGCCGCGCTATCCTTGGTCGAAGATCATAGTTGATTGAGAGTGGACACGCAAGAAACTGGACGGATCAGAGGAGGGACACCGGGTCGACGTCGATGAGCACGTTTCGGCCGACTTTGCCGAGTATTCCGTTGTGTCGCAGGTGTTCGAGTGCGTCCATCAGACGGCCGGCGTTCGCCGATCGGATCAGAAAGTCGAAGCGGTAGAGGGTTCTCAACCGGGCCAGCGGCGCGCTCTGCGGGCCGAGCACGTCGGCGGCCAGCTTGTGTTCGGTGATGTGCCGGCGGATCTCGTCCGAAAGCTCCCGGGCCTCGCGCTGAGCCTCGTCGTGGCTGCGATTCGAAACGACGACGCGAGCAAGGCGCGAAAACGGCGGCCAGCCGACGCGTTCGCGGACCGCCAGTTCGTAACCGGCGAAGCCCGCGTAATCGTGGCCCATGGCGTGTTGCAGAGCGGGTGTCATGCCCGTGAGACTCTGGACGACGACCCGGGCCCCGGCCTCGGCCCGCCCGGCCCGCCCGGCCACCTGGGTGATAAGCTGAAAAGTCCGCTCCGAGGACCGGAAATCCGGGATCGCCAGGGCGGTGTCGGCGTTGATCGCGCCGACGAAGGCCACTTCCGGGAAATCCAGCCCCTTGGCGATCATCTGGGTGCCGACCAGGATGTCGATATCATGGGCGGCGAAGCCGCGCACCATTTCCTCGTAGTGACTCCGGTGGATCATCGTGTCGCTATCAGCCCGGGCGATTCGGGACTGGGGGAACTTGTTCCGCAATTCCTCCTCGACGCGCTGAGTGCCCATGCCCCAGCGGACCAGCAGGCCGTTGCATGACGGGTCGCTGCACCGCGTCGGCACGATCATCCGGGCCTGGCAGTAATGGCACATGGCCTGTCCTGTCGTCTGGTGGAAAACCATGTTCACCCGACAATTCGGGCAGAGGATCGGCTGGCGGCAGCGCCGGCACATGAGGTAGTTCGCATAACCGCGACGGTTGAGCAGCAGCACCGCCTGCTGGCCCTGCTCCAGCGTGCGTCGAAGCAGTTCCTCGCACCGGGCGGACAACAGGTGCAGGCCCGGCCGTTCCTGGCGGGCCAGGCGCATGTCCACGAACTCGACCTCCGGCATGGGCAGGCCGGAGATTCGGCCGGGCAGCATGATCCGCTCAAAGTGCGGAAGCCGGGCGCAGTTGTGCCAGGTCTCCAGCGACGGGGTGGCCGACCCCAGCACGATCGGCACGGCGGCGAGTTGGGCGCGCTTGATGGCCACGTCCCGGGTGTGAAAGCGCGGCGCCTGCAGGTTCTTGTAGCTGCCTTCCTGCTCCTCGTCGACGACGATCAGGCCGAGGTTCGGGCAGGGGGCGAAAATCGCGCTGCGGGTGCCGATGACCACGCGCTTCTCGCCGCGGGCGATGGCCGCCCAGGTCAATGAGCGTTGCACGCCGGTCAGACCGCTGTGGATGACGGCCACATCGCGAAAACGGCTGGTCAGGCGATCGACGATCTGGGTGGTCAGGGCGATCTCGGGCACCAGCATGATCGCCTGTCGGCCGCGCTGTAGAACCGACCGGATGGAACGAACGTAGACCTCGGTCTTTCCGCTGCCGCTGACCCCGTACAGCAGAATAACGCGAAAGGCGTTCCGATCGGTCAGATGGTCGATCCGCTCGATGGCGGCGCGCTGGGCCTCATTCAGCTCGAAGACCGGCTCCTCGCCCGGGCGGTCGAAATCCGGGGCCGGCGCCGGCTCGCGACGGGTGGTCACCTGGATCCGGCCGGCCTTGACCATGCCGTTCAGCAGCCCGCGGGTGACGCCGCAACGGGCCAGCATCTCCTCCAGCGGCAGGCCGTCGGGGTTCCCGGACAGCACCTCCAGCACTTTTTGCCTCTTTTCGGACTTTCGGGCCGGCGACTCCGCGGAAACCGCGACGGCCGAGCGATAGACGTGCACCGCGCGGAAGCCGGCCTGGCTGCGGATCGCCTCGGGGACCATCGCGGCCAGGGTTCGACCCGTGCGGCAACAGTAATAGCGGGCCATCCACTCGCCGAGCTCCAGCAATGAATCGCTGAGCAGCCGCTCCTCGTCGAGCACCTCGCGGACGGGACGGAGGGCGCTGGTCCACGGCTCGCGGCCGACGGCGACACAGAATGCCACGACCGGCCGGCCTCTTCGACCCAACGGCACCACCAGCCTCTTGCCGGGAACGACTTGGTCGGCCAGATGATCGGGGATCGTGTAGGTGTACTGGCCCTCGATCCCGGCGATGATCGCGACGCGAGCGACCGGGCCTACGCGCACGTCGCCTTCCTCAACCCATAAAGTGCTTCGCGGCCGATCGGGAGGAAGAGACACGGGACACCTTCCGGACATCGCGGCGCACGTGCGGCCGACAGGAACAAGCGCACGAACCCCGCGGCCCGTGAGTATACGCCTCGCTCGCCCGCCCCGACAGGCCTTCGTATCATTCTATCATTTGAGAATCTCACAGTCGGACATCCGCGCGGTTTGCGTGTATATTCTTGCACAAGGGTTTCCTTGGGTCGCGGTCCACAAAAAGGCGGACGCCTTGGGCGGGGCCAGAAAAAGGATCGCGCCGCGGAACACGGCAATGCCCGGGGGGCTGCGATTGTGAGCCGGGTGGTGGTGGATAATCTCGCCAAGACTTTCCCGTCCGTGGACGGCGGTGAGAAGCGCGCCGTGGACGGCGTCAGCTTTCAGGTCGGCGAAGGGGAGATCTACGGATTGCTCGGTCCCAACGGGGCCGGCAAAACCACCACACTGCGCATTCTGGCCGGACTCATGAAACCCACCTGCGGGCACGTGCGGCTCAACGGGTTCGACGTCGTGGAGCAGCCGCAGGAGGCCAAGCGATTCATCGGGTATCTGACCGCGAACACCGGGTTGTACCAGCGGCTCAGCCCGCGCGAGCTGCTCCCGTACTTCGCTGAACTCAACGGCCTTGATCCCGGTTTCACCGCGGCAAGAGTCGCCGGGCTTATCGACTGGCTGGGGATGCGCGATTTCGCGGACACCCGTTGCGGCGCCCTGTCCACGGGCCAGAAGCAGCGGACCAACATCGCCCGGGCCCTGATCGCCGATCCCCCGATCCTGATCCTCGACGAACCGACGCTCGGACTCGATGTGCTGACCAACCGCGTCATTCTCGACTTCATCCGCCACCAGCGGCAGGCGGGCAAGAGCATCGTGCTGAGTACCCATTACCTCGACGAGGCGGAAACGCTGTGCGACCGCATCGGCCTGCTGCACGACGGGCGATTGATCGCCGAGGGCGATCTGAAGATGCTTCAGCATCGGACCGGCCGGCAGCGGCTGACGGAGATCTTCCTGGAACTGACCGGGCAGTGGGCGACCGGTCTGCTCGATCCGCAGGGGGTCGCCCCGGAGGGTCGGACGTGATCTCCTCCCGCCGTATCCTCACCATTTACCGCAAGGAACTGCTGGAAATCATCCGCGACCGGCGAACGATGATCGCGATGATTGTCATCCCGGTCGTGCTCTACCCGGTGCTGATGCTCTGGCTCATCTGGGAAACCCAGAGCGAGCAGGACAAGCTCTCCAGGACGGTGATGACCATCGAGGTGGCCGACGACCCCGCCCGCCGCGACCTGGAACATATCATCGCAAGCGTGGCCCGGCAGCAACCCGCGACCTCTCCCTCGGACGAGCCGCGGCCGCGCTTCGACGTGCGCGTGGGCCGGACGCCGGACGAGGAACTCGGCCCGGAGGCTCAGTTGAGGGTTGCACTGAACCGCGCCGCCCAGCCGGTGCCGCTGCCGCCCCGCCTGGAAGTGCTGATCGACTACAACGACGTGAACGTGCGCAGCCGGTCCGCCAAGGAGGAACTGGTTTTCCTGCTGAACGAGTACCGCTCGATCCTGACCCGCGAGTCGATCCGGCGATTGCTCGGACACGACGCTGCGGCCGGGACCGCCTTGACCCAGCCGGCCGTGAGCGGCGTTGACCGCGACATCGACCTGATCCTCCGGCCGGTCGAGATCACCGCGACACCAACAGCCAGCCAGCGCCAACGCGGCGGCTGGGCCCTCGGGCAGATCATCCCCATCCTGCTCGTGCTCATGGTCGTCTCCGGGGCGATCTATCCAGCGGTAGACCTCACCGCGGGCGAGCGCGAACGCGGCACGCTCGAGACGCTGATGGCCACGCCCGTGCCCACGCTGCACCTGATCGTCGGCAAGTTCCTCGTCGTCGCCACGATCGCCCTGCTCACCGCCGCCCTCAACCTGGCGAGCGTCGGAGCCACCATGCACTTCGGAGGAGTCAGTCGGCTGATGGCCGGGGCTGCGCCGATCGAGTTCCCGCTGTCCGTTCTGCCGATCATTCTGCTGTGCATGGTACCGCTGTCTCTGCTGGCCGCCGCGATCCTGGTGGCCGTGTGCAGCTTCGCCCGAACGTTCAAGGAAGCCCAGAACTACGTCGTCCCGGTCATCATCGGAACACTGGTGGCATGCGTGCCGGTCTCGATGGAAACCGTCCGCCTGACCGGCCCCTTGCTCATCCTGCCGGTGGGAAACATGGTCCTGCTCGCCCGCGACATGCTGCAACAGACCTGCACCGCCCCGGCCACGATCGTCGTGCTGCTGTCGACCACCCTGTACGCGGCGGCGGCGATTGCCGTCGCGGCCAGGCTCTTCGGCCAGGAAGCCGTGCTGTTTGTCGACACGGGTTCTTTCAAAAACCTGTTCCGCAGGCGGCTGTTCACGCCGGCCCGTCGCCCCACCACCGCCCAGGCGCTCCTCCTGGCCGCCCTGCTGTTTCCGATCTGCTTCTACGGCCAACTGGGCCTGTCCGGCGACTCGCCCGCGAACCTCATTCCCATGCTGAAGCAACTGGCGATCTGGCAGTTTGTCGGGCTGTTCGTAGTGCTCCCGGTGATTCTGTGCGTGTACTTCCGGATCGACGTGCTTGAAACGTTCCGGTTTCGGCAGCCGCCGGCCCGGGCCTGGCTCGCGGCGGGAATGTTCGGGCTGTCGAGCTGGGCGATCGCCCAGGAGTTCGTCCGATGGCAACATCAGTTGCTCCCGCCGTCGCAAGTCATGATCGAGGCGGCCCGACAGATGGACGAGCAACTCAATGCGGCGCCGCTCGGCCTGGCCCTGCTGTTGCTGGCCCTCATACCGGCGGTGTGCGAGGAGACGTTATTCCGGGGGTTCGTGCTCAGCGGCTTGTCCAGCGGCCTGAAGAAATGGTCGGCCATCCTGGGCTCGGCGGCCATCTTCGCCACCTTCCATTTCATGGTCGACCGCATTCCGCTGACGTTTCTGCTGGGCGCGTTGCTTGCTTACATCTGCTGGCAGAGCGGGTCACTGCTGCCCGGTATTCTCTTTCACATCATGCACAACGGCTCGATGCTGGTGCTGTCGCGGGCTTCAGCCGTGCGCGACTGGCTGGGCCAGGCCGCGGATGACGGCACCATGCCCGCTCTGCCGCTTTCCATCCGGGTGGCGACGGCCGCCGTCTTTCTCCTGGCAATACTCATACTGTCAACCGCCACACGAAGCCAAGATGAGAACGGCGGTCAGTCTTCCGACTGACCGCCGCGTCCCGATCATACCGCACGGATTGAGAGGAGTAGAAACCCCGCTTTCGCGGGGCCGGGTCACTGCAAAGCCGGATCCGCGTCCAGCACCTGACGCAGCTTGGTCAGAGCGACGTTCTGGATCTGGCGGACGCGTTCCTTGCTGAGGCCGATTGTGTCGCCGATCTCCTGGAACGTCAGCCGGCTCGCGTGCTCGGACGGAAACCGGTGCGATAGAATCGTGGTCTCCAGTTCGGTGAGCTCGCCCTGGTTCCGCCCCAGGACATTCCGCAGCCGCTCCACGTACAGTTCGCCATCGCCATCGTCCGGGTTCGAAGCCCGCTCGAACAAGATGTCATGCTGCACAGGGAACAGCCGGCGATGGTTCCCCTCATGCTTGCCGCGACGCATCAGCGCCCGGGCAATCACGTTGCAGGCATAGGTGCTGAACTTGTAGCCGCGCCACGGATTGAAGCGATCCACCGCCCGGGTCAGGGCATACATGGCCTCGCTCAGCAGATCGTCCTCATCCAGTTGCCTCGACCCGAACCGCCCGATCATCGAGTACACCAGACCCAGGTTCTGCTCGACGATGTAACTTCGCGCCGCTTCCCAGCGAGCCAGCCAGGCTCGCCGCACGCGAACACCGCCCCCCCGGACAGGCCGCGACGCCCGAAACGCACAGGTGTGCATCGCCACGAAAAGAACCTGCTCATCATAGGGCGTGTCATTCATTCCGTAGCCGGTGATTCTTTCGGCCACCTCAATGGCCTCGCGGGCCGCCGTCGCTGTCTGAATCCGACGATGCGGAGCGTACCAGAGATTTCGCAGATCGATTTCACTACCAACCGCTGATTTTTTCTTCGGTTTTGCTGTGAGGATCATGGTTTGTTGCTCCCTGCAAACTGTCATTCGCTTTCCCGAACAATAGGACCAGCTTGGTCCCAGTACCAAATCGGTACTATATACATATACCACCAATTCGGTGCGAATACAAATCAGGACCATCGTATTTCGTGGGGGCCGAGGCCTTCCGGGGCGAATCATGTGGTCGTAAAACAGCATAACTCTATATAAACAATTATGTTAACGCGGTTGGCCCGCGCCTAAATGCCGCCTCTATTTTTTTACGAAAATGGGGCGCATGGCTATAGCGACAAGCAAAAGTGCCGCTGCTCTCGCATGATCCCGCCGCCGGTCTGCGGTCACCTCAGCCCGCTTGGGTTGTTCTGAAGGGGGCGGGCGGGGCTCGCCGCGAGAGCGGGTCGAACCTTCCGTGGTGCTGGCTAAACCGGGCGGGATCGCTAACAATCGACGAAAGCCCCGGACGAAAAAGCCATGGCCGGTTATTCCGGGGCTCACAGGAAGGAGCGGGCTATATGTCCGGCGAGCAGACGCGTGTCGAGGCCGACAGCATGGGCCAGATGCAGGTGCCGGCCTGGGCTCTTTGGGGCGCCCAGACGCAACGGGCGGTCGAGAACTTCCCGATCAGCGGCTACCGGTTCGACCGGCGGTTCATCCGGGCACTCGGGCTGATCAAGCAGGCCGCGGCCCAGGTGAACGGCGCCCTGGGGCTGCTGGATGCCCGGCGCGCAGGCTGGATCGCCACCGCAACACAGGAAGTGATCGACGGAGTGTTGGACGATCACTTTGTGCTGGACATCTTCCAGACCGGATCGGGGACCAGCACGAACATGAATGCCAACGAAGTGATTGCAAACCGGGCGATTCAATTGGCCGGCGGCAATGTGGGCTCGCGTGAACCGGTTCACCCGAACGATCATGTGAACATGGGCCAATCGAGCAACGATGCCATCCCGACGGCGATTCACGTGGCGGCCGGCGAGGCGCTGAAGAACGACCTGATCCCCGCGCTGGATGAGCTTGCGGCGATACTGACGAGCACGGCGGATCGATACCGGGACGTGATCAAGATCGGTCGCACGCATCTGCAGGACGCCACACCGGTCCGCCTGGGCCAGGAAATCGGAGGCTGGGCGGCGCAGGCGAGGCTCAGCAGCCGGCGGGCGGCCAAAGCGATCGAAGGCCTTCGCGAGTTGCCGATCGGCGGGACGGCGGTCGGCACGGGTATCAACACGCATCCGGAGTTCGGCCGGCGCATGGCCGAGCGGCTCACCGAGCAAACAGGCATCGTGTTTGTCGAAGCGGCCGATCATTTCGAGGCCCAGTCGGCCAAGGACGGCGTGTGCGAGGTATCGGGGCTTCTGCGCGCGATCGTGGTCGCCCTGACCAAAATCGCCAACGACGTCCGCTGGCTGGCCTGCGGCCCGCGATGCGGCCTCGGCGAGCTGACCCTGCCGGCCACCCAGCCCGGATCGAGCATCATGCCCGGCAAAGTGAACCCGGTGATGAGCGAGATGCTGATCCAGGTCTGTGCCCAGGTCATCGGCAACGACACGGCGATCATGCTGGGCTGTCGCGACAGCGTGTTCCAGCTAAACGTGATGATGCCGTTGATCGCCCGCAACCTGCTGGAGTCAATCCGGCTGATGAGCCGTGCGGTCCGCGTGTTCACCACCCGGTGCATTGCCGGCCTGGAGGTGAACGCTGACCGATGCTCACAGATGGTCGAGCAATCCCTGGCAATGTGCACGAGCCTGGCGCCGGCGATCGGCTATGACAAGGCGGCCGCGATCGCCAAGGAGGCCTTCAACTCTGGCAAAACCGTTCGGGAGGTCGCGCTGGCACACAAGGTCTGCCCGCCGGAGGAAATCGATCGGCTGCTGGACCCGGTTGGCATGACCGTTCCGACGGGAGACCGTTAATGGACGGCGCGACCCCTGACCGCCGCGAAGTGACCGCGTCCGGCCGGCGAAGGCGAATCGCATTCGCGGTTCTGACGGTCGCGATGGCGGTTCCGTGGGTCTTATGGTCGCACCTGGCAGCCGGCCACGTCCGCCGAACCAACACAACACGGGTCATGGCCGAGGCGATGTTCGGCGGTCACGGGGCAAATGACCAGAGGCAGTCGCCACTGCAAAGTCTGCTTCGACCGCGCCTCCCTTCGAGCGCCTTGACGACCACCGCCCCGCCCGCCGGCAGCTCCGATCTGGGACGACGCGCGGGCTGGGTGGAATTGGTCGCGTGGTACTGGGAGCGGGGCATGTACTGTGTCGGCGCCGGGCTGATCATCGCCGGGGTCTTGGCCGCAGCGTTCACGCGATGGAGCCGGGCGGTACAGATACTGGCCGGCCTGGCGATCCTGGCGGCCACCGCCGCGACGCTGGTCGGCTTGAATACCCTGAGCCGGCCCTCACTCGGCGACCTGCCCCCATTATCACCCTGGACGTACGTGATCGTCGGTACGACACAGTCGGGTTACGGGTGGGTGCTTCTGCTTGTTCATCTGAGACGGAGTCGCGCCGAGCGGGAGCAGGCCTGCTTCAAGCCCGGAGCGGCTGAACTGGAACCGCCTCGGCCGTTCGGGTTATGTCACGATTCGGGCGCGTCGGAAACTCATAAAGCTTCTTAAAAGAGTGTTGTTAGCTCTCTCCGGGCGGAGATCGGTCATGGCTGTTTTGATCATTCTGGCGGCATCAGTGGTTTTTCTGGCCCTGGGCGGGTTTCTGTACGCCCCGGTGATCGGCCGGGTTCTCGGGGAGCGGGCGGACCGGCCGACGCCGGCCATGCTGGTCAACGACGGGCGCGACTATGTCCCGACGCGAACGCCGGTGGTCTTCGCCCATCACTTCGCCTCGATCGCCGGCGCCGGACCGATCATCGGGCCGGTGATCGCCCTGCTTTACGGCTGGGGCCCGGCCCTGGCCTGGATCCTGCTGGGCGGTGTCTTCCTGGGCGCCGTTCACGACTACACCGCCACTCATATTGCCGTACGCGAAGGGGGCAAGAATCTCACCGTGGTCGCCCGCCGCTACATCGGACGCGGAGCATTCGTGCTCCTGCTGCTGATGCTGGTGGCGCTGCTGGCGTTGGTCTGCGCCGCCTTTCTGGACCTGTCCGCGACCGCCCTGACCTCGACCGTTCCGCTCAGCACGCTGAAAATGGAATCCGGAACCTCCATATTCTGTGAGATCGAAAAGCTGAACACCCTTACCGGAAAAGTCGAGCCGCACGCGATCATCGGCGGGATCGCCTCGACGTCGGTGGTGGTGATCACGGCCTTCGCGCCGCTGATCGGCTTTCTCTACCTCAAACGCAAGTGGCCCGTCCGGGTGTGCTCCCTGATGGCCATCGCGTTGTGCATCATCTCGATACTGATCGGAATCAGACTTCCCATGGCGGTCCAGCCCCAGACCTGGAAGGCGATGCTCAGCGTGTATGTGCTGCTGGCGGCCGGCCTGCCCGTCTGGCTGTTTCTGCAAAGCCGCGACTTCATCAATGTACACCTGTTGTACGTGGGGATCGTCTTTTTGGTCGTGTCCCTGGTGGCCGCGGCGATTCGCAGCGGCGGCGAACTGGCCGGGGCGGCTGCCATCCCCATGAACAACTGGAGCGAGGGCAGCGCCCAGCTGGGGGCCGGCTGGCCGGTCATGTTTATCACCATCGCCTGCGGGGCGGTCAGCGGGTTCCACAGTCTCTGCGCGGGCGGCACCACCTGCAAGCAACTCGATAACGAGCCGGCGGCCCGATACGTGGGCTACTTCGGCATGCTGCTCGAGAGCCTGCTGGCGGTTTGCGTCGTGTGCGTCATGATCGTCGGCCTGTCGCTGCCGGCCTACCGCGGGTTCTGCTTCAAGGAAAACAATGCGGTCCTGGCGTTCGCGATGGGCGTGGGGCAGACGGCTCATCTCGGGCTGGGCTGTTCGGTGGCGGTCGGAGCGCTTGGGGCGATGTTGCTGCTCGAGGGGTTTCTGGTCACGACTCTGGACACGGCCATCCGGCTGACCCGTTACATGATCGAGGAAGGCTGGGCGACGTTCTTCGGCCGATACGACGTCTTCGCAAAAACAGAGGCCGATTTCGCCGACCGGGTCCAGACGCCGGGCGAGCTGGCCGGCACGGGCGGGTTGACGGCCGGCATGATTCCGGTGGTGGAGCAGCCTCGCACGCCCGCGCCGATACAAACCTCGGGGCCGCGGCGCTGGTTCCTGCTGGCCCTGAGGTACTACTGGGTCAACTCCGGAATCGCCGTCGCCCTGATGCTCGTTCTGGGCTGGGGCAACGGCTACAAATCGGTATGGCAGATCTTCGGCGCGTCAAACCAGTTGCTGGCGGCGCTGGCCCTGCTGGTCGCCACGTGCTGGCTCATTCGGCTCCGCCGGCCGATCCGGTACATCATCCTGCCGATGCTGTTCATGCTGGCCACGTCCATCACGATGCTGGTCAAACTGCTGGTGGTGGATTATTGGCCGAACCTGTCCACCAAGCTCGCGCTGGCCATCGCCGATATCGTGATCCTCGCGGCCACGGCCGGCGTGCTGGCTCTGGTACTTCAGCGGTGGTTCGTAGGCCGGACCGCGGAGGCCGGGCAAGCACACGCAACCCGCTGAGCTACTGCGCCGCTCTCGGTCTGCAGTCTCGAATTGCGATCGGGGTTGTTGCGTAAACGCGGTTGTATATACCCAGAAAAGCAGCAAATCATATGACAAGGGATTTGATCGCAAGATTAGAAGACTTGGTAACCGTTCACGGGCCGGAGGGGAGAAGAGAGGGGCCGGGGCGGCCATGGAAGTAGGCGGTGATCGTTTCGCGAAGGAAATCGAACACCGAGCGCCCTTGCTGGGCACAGGTGGCGATGGCGGTCCAGATCCGCTCACA
>DATIKE010000447.1:0-1933 GCA_035477895.1 Phycisphaerae bacterium | reverse complement strand
TGTCTGCGACAACTGCCCGAACAACGCCAATCCCGATCAGGCAGACAATGACGGTGATGGATTCCCAAACGCCTGCGACAACTGCCCGAGGGTCGCCAATACCAACCAGGCGGATGGTGACGCCGACGGCGTCGGCAACGTCTGTGATAACTGCCCGACCACTCCCAACACCAACCAGGCCGACGACGACGATGACGGCCTGGGCAACCCTTGCGACCCCGACCCCACCGGCGCCAAACGTCTTGACGAGGAGTTCGACGGCGCTCTGACCGGGGCCGACAAGACCGGCTCCTGGGACCAGACCTCGATGAATGCCCGCTGGCCTTTGACCTACAGCTACAACGGCTCCGGCACCTTCACGGCCGGCCAGGGGATCAATCCGGCCGGCGCCGCCCTCAAAACCAACAAAACCTGCTACCGCATGACCGCCAACCTGGAGCCGGACATGTCCGCCACCTACGGAGCCGGAAACCAGGGCATCGGCACCTGCAAGGAGGTTAACGGAACTGACGCCAAGCCGCTGGTCGTGGAATGGACCGTTGATTTCCGCGGGGAGACCTACGGCAGTTATTCGAATTTCTACGTCGAGCTCTCCAATGTCAGCGGTAATGTCGATGACCCGGCGCCGCGCACCGGCCTGACCACCGAGGACCCGAACCTTAGCAACGGCGATCAGGGGCCCTGGCGGGCCGGCCGGGTGTACCGCGCCCTGGCTTTCGGGTCCTTTAACGCCGTTAACCTCCCACCCGGCACCGCGGCATCCGGGAGCAAGGGCGCCCCCTGCTACTTCGACGGCCAGCGCTGGTGGTACGCCAAGTCCGGCAACGCGACCGACGTGAACGGCACATACATCAACCTTTGGAAGCACTCCAAAGGCGGCCTGTCCACCTTCAGGATGACGGTCAAAACCAGCACCATCGTCGTGCAGCTGACCAACCCCGGGGACACCCCCGAGATGCGAGGCCCCAACGAATTCGCCCGCTCCTACCGGGGCGGATTCAACCGCGTCAGCCTGACCATGGGTAACATTCTGGGTTCCTCGGCGATGTACAGTTGGGTTGACGAGATCGAGGTCCGCAACGGCGTCCTGACCGAGGCCCCGTGCACCGGGGCCTGCTGCATCCCCTTGGGCGATGGAGTCGGCACGTGTCAAATCACTTCGCAGAGTGAGTGCCAGAGCCTTCAGGGAAGCTACCGGGGAAACAGCACGGTCTGCGGCCAGCAAAACGAATGGTGCGACTTCTGCCCGAGCGACCCCAACAAAATCGTGGCCGGCCAGTGCGGCTGCGGAACCCCCGATACCGACTCCGACGGCGATGGCACGGCCAACTGTAATGATCCTTGCCCGCACGATCCCGACAAGACCGTTCCGGGTATCTGTGGCTGCGGCATATCGGACATCGACACCGACGCGGACGGTACCGAGGACTGCAATGACCCCTGCCCGCGGGATCCCGACAAGATCCAGCCGGGGGTCTGCGGTTGCGGCACGCCGGACATTGACACGGACAACGACGGGACGGAAGACTGCATCGACCTGTGCCCGCAAGATCCGGGAAAGATAGATCCCTCCGTCTGCGGATGCGGCATCGCTGACACGGATACCGACCAGGACGGAACGGCGGACTGCATCGACCTCTGCCCGCTGGATCCCGGCAAGATCGATCCCCTGATCTGTGGTTGCGGAGTACCGGAGACCGACACCGACGCCGATGACACCCCCGACTGCGTCGATTCCTGCCCGGAAGATGCCGACAAGATCGCCCCCGGCATCTGCGGCTGCGGGCTTACCGACGCCGACGTGGACAACAACGGCAGCCCGGACTGCGCCGACTACTGCCCGGACGACCCGAGGAAATCGCTCCCCGGAAGGTGCGGCTGCGGGGTCTCGGATATCGACACGGACAGGGATGGCGTGCCCGACTGCCACGAC
>DATIKE010000446.1:0-18420 GCA_035477895.1 Phycisphaerae bacterium | reverse complement strand
CGGGTTGGCGTATCACGTGATGAACCGGGTGGCGGGTCGGCAGGAACTGTTCGAGGACGCCGCCGACTACGCCGCATTTGAGCGGGTGTTGGCCGAGGCCGGGGAGCGTGAACCGGCCGCAGAACGAGCAGGAGTTGGAGCGGGCACGGGACAGCGTGCGTCAGGTCGGCCGTACGGGGGCGAGCCCTGGGTGAGCCGGACGGCAGCAAAGCTGGGCCTGGAAAGCACGCTGAGGCCTGTCGGGCGGCCAAAGAAGCCCCGGGAGGCATAGAAAATGGCTCTGACCCTGCCCCCTTTTCATTTCCTGGCCTCCTGCTTGTGGCGGTCCTTTTATCCGTTTCCGGGAAGTGGACACCACGGACAGAAACAACACTTCGTGCCCGAAATGATAAACGCAACGCCGGCGGGCGGATACAATGCTTCAACAACGGAAGGGCGGAGGTGTCGCAGGCGTACAGGAGAGAGGAACAAGCTGATGACATCGGTTCACCTTCAGTGGGTGGTGCTTCTGATTATCCTGTCAGCGCCACCACCTCATGCTGCATCGGCCTCGCCGCTGTCGATTCCGGACCACGCCAAGAATCGCATCGTGGTCATGACCGATATCGGCGGCGATCCCGACGATCGTCAGTCGCTCGTTCGGTTTCTGCTCCACGCCTGCGATTTCAAGGTCGAGGGCCTCTGCACGGGTTTTGGCTGGGGACACTACAAGGATACGCGGCCCGACCTGATCCGCGAGGCAATCAAGGCGTACGGGGAAGCTGTGCCCAATCTCAGGAGGCACAGGTCCGACTACCCGGACGAGGCCGCTCTGCTCCGCCTGGTCAAGGACGGCCACAATGGCGACCCGCACAAGGGCGGCCCCGGCATGGACTCGGAGGCGTCGGACTGGATTATCGATGTGGTCGATCGCCAGGATAAGCGTCCCGTGTGGTTTTCGATCTGGGGCGGCCCGCGCGAACTCGCTCAGGCGATTTGGAAGATCCAGACCACGCGCCCCGCGGAGCAACTCGCGGCCTTCAAGCGGAAGATCCGCGTACACTCCATCGCCGATCAGGACAAGACCGCCCGATGGATCAAGCAGAATCACCCCGATGTCTTCTGGATTTTTTCGGAGGACATTTACCAGGGCTTCTACGCGGAGGGCGACCAAACGCTGGTCTCGCCGGACTGGATGGAGCAGCACATTCGCGGGCCGCTGAAACGCGTGTACCCCCCCGATGCGCACCAGAAAGTCGGCGTGAAGGAAGGCGACACACCGTCCTTCATGTATTTGCTCCCGAACGGCCTGAGCGATCCAGAGCAACCTGAGCAGGGCAACTGGGGAGGGCGATTTGTCCTGAGCGGCCGGGGACATGAGTACTTGCCCGCGCCCGATCTTCGCGACGGCCGGCCCGATCTGCTCTATACCATCCATCGATGGCGGCCGGCGTATCAAAACGCCTTTCAGGCGCGCATGGACTGGTGCGTTCTGCCTTTCGACCATGCCAACCATGAGCCGGTGGCTCACTGCAACGGGGATGCCAGCCTGCGGGTATTGCGTCTGCCTGTCGAGCCGGGAGCGAACATCGCACTGACCGCCGCCGGCTCATCGGACCCCGACGGGGACCGTCTTGATTTCCGATGGTGGACCTATCATGAGGCCGGCACATTCCCGGGCGAGCCGCGCATTGAGGGAGCCACGCGGGCCGACGCCGTCGTCAGCATCCCCCGAGAGGCCGCCGGGCGTGCGATTCACATTATCCTGGAGGTCACCGATACCGGCCGGCCGCCGCTCACCGCCTATCGCCGTGTCGTGCTGGAGGTCCACGGGGAACCCCGCTCAAAGCCTTCCACCCCGGATGATAATGGGAACCCAAGCAAAAACCGACCGTAATGAGAAGGTAACCGTTCACGGGCCGGAGGAGAGAAGAGAGGGGCCGAGGCGGCCATGGAAGTAGGCGGTGGTCGTTTCGCGAAGGAAATCGAACGCGGTAAATCGCCGTGAACGGTTACCCCAAGAGGAATCTTGCGGAACAACACGCGCGCAAATCGCGCAGAATCTTGACCGTAAGATTCTGATCTCGTCTTGTGAATTCACCGCTCGCTCCTTTGCTCATGCGAACCGAACACAACTCCCGGTCCGGACCCAGCATTCAACACTGAACGAGGACGGTCCCAAACCAACTCTCACTCTCGCGCGGGGCTTGCCGATGACCGAGGCGCCGTCGATCCCGGACTAACCTCTACTGTGGATGTGCAGTTGGCAGGCGAATGCCTGAGGACAATCAGCACCGCACCACGCAGTCATCGACGGCACCCGCTCAATTTCGCTGCCAATGGCGGGCGATGTCCTCAAGACTGCGCCCCTTGGTCTCGGGCACCAGCTGCCGGAAGAAGATCGTTGCCGCGGCACAGATGCCCGCGAAGACGAAGAAGCCCGCGTGCAAACCGTATTTCTCCACATACCAGGGGAACAAGAAGACGCTGATCATGTTCGTCGTCCAGTTGGCGAAGATGGCAATCGACATTGCCCTGCCGCGGACGCGATTGGGAAGGATTTCCGGTGTCAGCACCCAGATAACCCCGCAGATAGAGACGGCCACGCAGCCCATGTAGAGGCACAGCAGGAGAACGATCGATAGGGGCGGGGCCTTGCAGAGCACGAGGGTCGCCGTTGCCGCGGTGGTGACGGCGACGGCGGCCATGCCGCCGACAAGCAGCGGCCGCCGCCCCCAGCTGTCGACCTTCCAAATGGCCACCAGGGTAGCCGCGAGGTTTATCAACCCGAGAAGCACCTGCCACTGAAGGGCGGTGGCCGTCTCGTAGCCGGCCTCCTTGAGGATGGTCGGCCCGTAGTAGACGATGATGTTCACGCCGGTGAGCTGGCCGAAGATCGACAGTCCCAATGCCACCATCATAGCCCGCCGCAGTCCGGGAGCGAACAGCTCGGCCAGGGTAGCGGGCTCCTGGCGGGCGGCCTGCTCTATTTCGGCCATTTCCTGGCGTGCGGTCCCGGGGCCGGCGACACGGGTGAGAATGGCCATCGCCTCGGCCCGGCGTCCGGCCTCGGCCAGCCACCGAGGACTTTCAGGAACCAGCAAGAGCAGCAGGAGGAATGCCGCGCAGGGTATCATCTCAGCGCCGAACATCCCCCGCCAGACTTCGCCGATCAGCACGGTGCGCAACCCGACGTATCCGCTCAGAGCGTCAGGATGGTTTTGGGCGAAGTTCAACAACACCCAGTTGGAGAGGTAGGCCAGGAGAATGCCCAACACAATGGACAGTTGGTAGAGGGCCACCAGGCGGCCGCGAATGCGTGGAGGCGAGAACTCGGAGATGTACATTGGCGCCAATACCGAGGCCATGCCCACACCGAGTCCGCCGACAATCCTCGCGGCGATCAATACGCTGAAGTTGGGTGGAATGCACGAGAACAGCGCTGAAACAAAAAAAAGCACCGCAGCGACCAATAGAATCGGCTTACGGCCGAACCGGTCGGTAAGAACGCCGGACACGGCGGCGCCCAGAATGCAACCCAACAGTGCCGCACTGCCAAACCAGCCCACCTCCAGCTTGGTCAGTTCATATTGGTGTTCGACGAAGTTGACCGTGCCGGAGATCACAGCCGTATCGAAGCCGAACAACAGCCCGCCCAACGAAGCGACCAGGCATACGCCGGCCAGATACCACCGGCCCCCATGGTCAGGACCCAGGATTGGTTGCGAACAGGCCGTTTCAGAATCGGCAAGCTGTGCCATGAGCAGAAGTCCCCTGCAATCAAATGGGTGCAACTCGCAGCCCGCCGCATTGCCGACGGGGATCGGGTGGGTGGTTGTTCCGATCTCATCGGAACGCGTACACCTGATGGCTCAGATGGTACGTCAACGCCCCGACAAGTCGGACCAACGACGTGCCTTACAGGTTTTCCCCGCCTGCAGAATGCGAGTTACACCCCAATCAAATTGACGCGAGCGTCGATTCCAATAGCTGCCAGCAGCGATACAGCGCTCGCGGCAGGTGGAAACACCCCTTCCAGCCGTTGGCCTTGGCGGTCCAGACCGGCCGGCCATCGCGATCCAGGTAGCCGTACCACTCGCCGTACTCGGGATCGGGGAAACGGCTGAAGCTGTAGTCATGGACGCGTTGGTACCATTGCCAGAGATCCTCCCGCCCGGTCAGCGACCAGGCCAGAAGCAGCGCATACAGTGTTTCGTTGTGCGGCCACCAGAGCTTCAGATTGGCCCCCAGCTCGTGCGTCGGCGTCCAATCGACATTGGTGATGTACCTCAGCCCGCCGTACTCCTGGTCCCATCCGTGCTCGAGAGAGGCCAGGATGATATCCACGCCGGTTTTCACGAGCGCCTCATCGCCGTTACGGCGGGCGATTTCCAGCAGCATCCACGCGCTTTCGATGGCATGCCCGGGATGAAACATTCGTCCCTCGGGCATATCCAACATCGCCGTGCCGTCCATGGCCACATTTTCAAGCAAGGCGCGCATCTCCGGCTTCCAATGCCGCCCGACGATTGATTCGGCCGAAAGATTCAGGTCGTCTGTAAAACGCTGTTGCGGCCGGATGGCATCGTAGACCCAGGCCACGGTGATGCGGCACATGTCGTGCGCGTGGAGATGGAACTGGGCTTGGGTGGGGTAACCCAGCAGCGGTGTGTCCGAGGGCTGCCCCAACCGGGCCATGAGGAAATCGTACATTCGCATGGCTCGCTGCCAGATCCGCTCGTCGTTGGCGGCCTTGCTGTATTCCGCCATGGCGATGGCACCGAAGACCTCGGTGTAGACGCTCAGCACCTCGGAGACGCTGCGGCCGTCGCGCGTCAGGCGAAAGTGCATCTTGCCGTCGTCCTTGAAAGCGTGTCGCAGCACGAAGTCGGCGCCAAGCCGGGCGGCGTCGAGCCACTCGGGTCGCGCTTCGAGGGTGTTGAAAAGGTGGCTGAACATCCAGACTTCCCGGCCGTTCATCCACATGTACTTGTCGGTTCCCCATGGCCGACCATCGCGCTCCAGCAGCGAGTAATACCCGCCGTGCTCAAGATCGAGCGAGTGCTTGAGCCACCAGGGTATCACGTCATCCAGCAACGCCGAACGGTACTGCCGGCAGAGTTCTTCAACTCGCGGGCGAGGCACCGCCGAAAGATCGGGTTTCGTCATCACGCACTTCCTCGAACAAGCCTCGACAACCGGCGGATTGTCGGGGCATTGCAGCGCAAGGAACTCCATTTGAGAAGCCCGCCGACATCCCGACAGTTCGCGGTGATCGACGGGTGAGGGAGGCCGTCCGTTGCTCTCGCAACAGACCTCCCGAAGCTCTTAAGTTACTTCCTTGCCCGCGGGTTCACAAGGAGCTCATCGGCGAACAACCACCCGCCGGTGTTGACCGCGTGCATACGCACGAATCGTCCGCGCGTATTCAGCTCGTCGGCTAACGCCATGTCGATCCAGTAGTCGTGCCGGTCATTCGGCCAGTTTTCCGAAACGACCGAGGCGATACGCCTGAACTCTCGCCCATCGTCGGACACGGCGAAGTCCACCCGCGAGGGCAGACGAATTCCCGCCGGGGCAAATTGCAGGAATCGGGATGTCAACGTGCTGATGGGACGGCTTTCTCCGAGGTCAACGGTCGCCACGATGTCGCACTTTTCGAACCCCAGCCAGTCGGGGCTTGACATGTCCTCCTCACCAAACCGGCCGTCGGTCAGATTGCCCTTGGCGTATTTCGATGACGGCATCGCGGACAGGCTTGCCGGCCGGCCGACGGCATCGTGGCTCAGGTTTCCCGTGAATGAGTCCCCGAGCATGGGCCATCGGCCTTTGCCCATCAGAAAGTCCATGTAGTCTCGGGCCAGCTTCTCCGAGTACACCGGCTGACCGACGGGGACCGGCGAGCCGGGTTTGTCGATCATTCCCTGAACGATGAAACTCACCACCTCATCGGCATGTGCCGATACGGCGGCCATTTGCGAGAGCAGGCGGGGAAACGCGGCGGGTGTCAACGCCGAATCCCGGCTGTTGGCTTGTCTCTCCCAGGTGAACGATTCCACGTTGGCCCACAATGCAATGCGCGGCAGATCGTCGTGGACCGATCGCAGGCGAGCGAAGTTCCGTCTCATGGTCACAAGAGGGCAAGGCACGCGCACGCATCCCACCTCATCCTGGTAGGCGATGATGTCCACATCGAGCTTGGCAAGCTGCGCGACGAACTGATCATCGACCACTGCTCCATGCAATCCGTATGGCGAGATCAGTATCTTGGCGCCGGGCGTGTATCGGCGGGCTTCCGCGGCCAAGGCATTCACCGACCGGATCGCGTGGTCGCCAAGATGAGGCGCTAAGTAATCCTCGCATGGCAGATACCAGCCGACAAACGACGGATGGCGGCTGAACCGATCGGCGCACTCCCGCATGATCTTCAGTTGCAGCTCACGGACTTCGGGCTGCCCCGGCTGATCGTCCTGGTTTCTGGCCCATCCGCAGCTCAGGAAGACCTTCATTCCGTGCCGGTCGGCGGCTTTCATGATTGCCGAGACGGGGCTTTCCTTGCCGGCAGGATAGGCCGGCGGCATGAAGTGCGACTCATACATCGCCTTGCCTTCGTTGGCCACCGCCAGAAAAATCAGGTATCGGATGCCCATCTCCCACATTTCTTTGATCTTGGTCCGCCACAGCTCCGGGCTGGAGAAGTCCACCCCCGTCGGATTCATATAGTCGTTCCGCGCGTCCTGGTGAAACAGATTCAGCCAGGTACCTCGAATGGGCCTGATGGCCGAAGCAGCGGGTGCCGAGGCCGGCTGCGAGGGGAGCGGACTCGGCCTCGTGGACGAGAAGTCGCCCTTTGTCTGGCTCTCCAGGTAGCGACGATAGTCATCGTACAGTTGGACCGAAGCCGAACCGCCCGGCTGAAGCGACATCTTCGGCCCGCTCAACAGGCCGGGAAACTGATAATGCAGCGTCTTCTCGAAATTGGGAAACCGCGTGAAGTCGCTGACAAAACCGTCGATGGGCCGCGGATGCAGTTCGACCCCATTGCGAAAGACAAACGACTCCAGGTCCATCCACAAGTGGCAGCCGGCCTCGTCGCACAGCGATTGCAGCAATGCGGCCGCCTCTTCGCCGGTCAAATCGCCTTCGTTCATACGGTGAAAGGCGAAGGGACAGAGGATATCCAGATGCGGGAGCAGTTTTCGGTACGCCGCCTCCGCGCCGCGAAGGTTGTAACAGTTCGTGGCCAGCATCACCGGCTTATCCGGAGCCAGACGACGAACATAGGGAGTAAACTCCCTGAAGAAATCGGCAATCTCTCTGCGCTCGTCCTCGTTTCCGAGGCTGCCGTCCTTTTCCCCGCTGACGTACCAGCCGTAGAATGAGGGATGGTGACCGTACCGCTCCCACAACTCGTCGGCCACCTTTTTGTGCCAATCGAGCGCCTCGGGCGTATAGTCGAAGAACGCGTAGCAGCCGACACCCGGCATCACGTGCATGCCCAGCCGGTCCGCCTCGTCCAGGATCGTCTCAAGCGGGTCCTCGGACGCGATTGGCATCCGACCGGGAAAGAGCTTGGACGGATAATAAGCCTTGCCGTGATATCCCTCCGTGGGAATCTTGTGCTGGCCGCGATGGGTGAAATTCTGGAACATCATCGTAATGACGAGGACATCCTGGTCGACATCGTGCATCGCCCGGACGAGTTCCCGCCAATTCCGGTCAGTCATTTTTCCCAGATCGGCGTTGAAAGGTTTTCCCTCTTTCTCATCGTGGTGATAGATGTCAACCCATGCCCCCCCCAGCCGCCTGGTCGAGCGGACATCGGAAGCCATGATCTCGATCCGGCGCTGGAATCGCCGCACCTTGTCGTCGCATCGAGCCACCATGATGATGTCATGCAGTCCGGCCCTGCTCTTGGTGGGCCACAGAAACTTCACCCCCGCCGGGGCCTCTGGCGGCAGCACGATTCTCTGATGGTGCAAGCGGTTTTCCGGCCGTTCCTCATCCAGGAAAAACGAGACCTCGCAGGTCTTGGCCGAGTCGGCGACGTTCCATACCGCGCCGCGGATGTCCAACACGATCTGATCGGTCACGGGCGACGGCGGCACAAGCGTGAGGCTGATCTCCGGCCTGGTTCCGGCCGCTTCGGCCCCCAACACCGATCCCGACACGAGCAGCACACCCGTCAAAGCAACTACCGTGGCTGTTTGAACTGATCGCATGTCTTGGCTCCGGTATTCCACGCCGCAACGCTGGAATCCTGTTTCACATTCGGGCAACCCGAAAGAGCCCTGTCAGGGCAAGGGTGGCCTGATACTACAGATGAGCGGCACGGTGTACCAGAATCATCCGACACAGGCAGCGACGATGAACAAGCCGTTGCGGGGCCGGCGGGCCTGCCCGTCCGGTAGTCGGGCATGGTTCGGGACGGGGGCGGTGGGCTTGGGTGCGCGGGGCGAAGGGTTCCGGGCGGCTTCACGCTGGTGGCTCGCGGACCGCAAAAAGAAAGGCGCCACGGGGGAAAGCCCCTCGTGGCGCCTCGTGATATCGAACGGCCAACCGCCGGCTACAGGTTCATCTGCATCCTGAGGCCGTACACCAGCGAGCAGTCGTGCTTGTCGGTGCCGCCCGGGTTGGCGATGATCTGCAGGTCCGGCGAGATGTGCAGCCAGGGCGTGATCTCGATGTTGTAGAAAAGCTCGACGCCCTGTTCCGAGTGGAACATGTATGGCAGATCGTTGCTCAGATCGATGAAGTAGTAGCCGACGCCGAACGTGTCGTTGTCCCGGTCGGGGATGACGCCCTTGCCGCCCATGCCGATGCTGTAGTAGTAGTTCACCGGGTTGGTGTTTTCCCGCGCCCAGCCGAAGCGCCCGAAAAGCCCGACCCCCTGCGTCGGATCGTCCGCCTCCGTGTAGAGATACTGGTCGAAGTTGTAGTACAGCATCACGTTGTCGGACACGGTCTTGTGCGGCAGGTATGGCCCCAGCAGATTGAGGACTTCCGGGGCATACTTCATGAGCATCGGGCCGGTCTCCTTGAACGGGGAGATCGGATTGAGCTTCGGGGTCTCCATCGAGGACCACGCGAACCCGACCCGCTGGTTGCCCGGCAGGCCGAACGGCTTGATCTTGAAGGCCAGCTCGTGGATAAGGGTCGTGTGCGTCGGGCCGTGGAACGTGGTATCGAAACCGGTGGTGTGATTGTCACCCTCGGAGTCAGCCACCGCGGTGATGATCGAAAGCCAATCCGTCGGGTTCACGATCGCGCCGACGCCCCAGTTCGTGTACGGCAGGAAGGGGGGGATCATGACGTTGTTGCGAAGGGCGGTGTTCATGAACTGGGTCTTTTCGTTGTTGGCGAACACGTTCGTGTCGAACGCCCGCGAGCCGTCCAGCTTCCCGCCGATCAGAATCAACTTGCCGTCGAAGAGAACGTGCTGGTAGATGATCTCCGAGAGCGTGAAGGAGCACTCGTCGGTGCCGGGCTTGATGGCGTCCAGGTTTACCGGCACGAGCGATCCGACTTTCTTGTTGATTCCGTTGCCCCACTTGGGCTCGGCGTTCAGAATGAACATCCCGCCCGGCCACAGGCCCATCTTGCCCGTGTCCAGGGTGAGTGTCAGATCCCCCGACCCGGAGTATCGCAGGCCGTTTTTGGTCGAGGCCCCGCCGTGGGCGTTCCCCTGCATGATCTGGGTGATGTCCATGTCGAATGTGATGCCCATGTCTGCCAGGGCCGTGCGCGCGCCGCCCCAGTTTCCGGTGGCCTTCTTCCATTGCCACCAGTCGCCGCCCTCGAAATCGGTCTTGGCGACCTTCTCGATGGCCGGTTGTGTGGCCGAGGCCGTCGATGCGGTGTCCTGGGCATTAGACGTGCCCACCATGACAAGAATGATCCCTGTCAGGATAAACCCTATCCGTACCATGTGTCATGCCTCCTGCAACGGGTGACTGCCTGTACAATCCCAATTGATAACACTGGACTATGGTGCGGCTTCACGCGCCGTGGCCGCACAACAGTGAAACGGATCCCTGGCACAGAGGGTGTTTAGCCCTACCGGCGCAGGGTATTCAAGGCCCATTCTAACCGAGAAGCCTTTGCCCTGTCAGCAATGTAAATATCGAATTATCGTGGCTTTAGAGTGCAAGTAAAAATGAGGGAGTCGGAATGACGGCTATCCGTCATTCCGGTGTCATCCGGGATGTACGCCGGGAGAGATCAGACGAACTTTGCTCCACCTCCCCAATACGACTTGACGGCACGGCGTCAGGTGAGGGGTCAGGTTCCGATACTTGTTCGCCGCCGGAGTCAATGACCGAATACTTGCAGACGGCGGCCCCCAGGATGACCAGCCCGCAGGCCCCCCAGAGTTGCAGGCCCATCGTGATGCGGAGGTACACGCAACTGATAAACGTGGAAATAAGGGGAGTGAAAAACGCGATGCTGAGAACCGCGACGATATTGCCTTTACGCATCGCGATGTCCCAGAAGATGTAAGCCAGAAGTGTCGGAAAGATCGCCAAATACAGCAGCTCGGCCGCTGCCCGGACGGTCCATGTGTGCCTCGGAAAGGGTTCCGACACCACGGCCGCAAAGGCCAGCGTCAGACCGGTTGCCAGGAGGAACAGCGGGACCGCGCCCCGGTCGACCGTCTTGCCCCAGCGTCGAGCGAGGTTGGAGTACAGGCTCCACGACCCCGCCGCCACGAGGCCCAGCAGGTAGGGGGACGGGTTGTTCTGGAAGTGTGCTCGGATCGTGGCCAGAGAGACCGTGCTGCCGGTCGTCATGCCGAGCCAGATGCCCATCAGGGCCATAGCCAGCCCCGGAACGAGCGTGGGCCGGGCTTTCTTTCCGAGAATCGGGACCGCCAGCGTCAGGGTCAGAGCCGGCCAAAGGTAGTTCACCAGGCCGACTTCGACCGTCTGTGTTCGGTCGGCCGCCATCCGAATGGCCGGATACAACGCGGCATTGTAGACCACGAATAACAGGCCGCAGCCCAACAGGTATTTTCCGGGCATGCCACGAGGGATGGCCGCCCTGCCCATCCTGGGGGTCAAGATCAGCAGCCCGAGCCCTCCGCCGAGCAGGTTGACCACCGCCGCCGCCCACAGGACCCCCAACTGCTCGACCACGCTTCGGGTTATGCCGATCAGGCTGCCCCACATGAGGATGGCAGCCACGCCCAGAAACGTCGCGGAGAGCTGCCCGGGTCTGGTCGCTTGCATTCTCGGCCTCATTCCTGTGTGACTGTAGGGAGCCGCCCTGCCGCTTACAGGCCGTGCGGGCCGCATGGCCCCGATTATGCGGTGTTGTCTCGAAGAAAGTAAGGCCGGCTGGTCCGGTCCTGGGACGCTCCTACAATTTGCCATCTAAACAGGAATGACCAAGTCTTTTTCGTGGGGAGGAGTCCCATGACTCAGATGCTCGATCGAATCGCGTTGGATCAGGTGCTGGCCAGCACCCAGGATGGGTTGTTTGTACTGAATGACCAGCATCGATTTGTCTATTTCAACGCCGGCTGCGAGCGGCTGACCGGCTACAGCAGCCGCGAGGTTCTCGCGGCGGGCCAGGCTTGCTGGCAAATCATCGAGTGCCGCGACGAGTATGGCCGCGTGCTCGCCGACCGGCTTTGTGTCGCCAAAAGTGTGTTGACGGGCGAGCAGTCCACCGCCCGGCAGCTCGTGCGGATCACGACCAAGGGTGGTGAATCGCGCTGGGTGGAAACCCTGTTCACGTGTCTCCGCACGCAACCGGGAAAGAAAGGCGGATACGTCATCGGCGTCATGCGGGACGTCTCCGAGGCCAAGCAGCGCGAGGATTCGTGGCAACGCACCATTGAAGACCTCCGCCGGGAAGTCGAAACATTGCGCCAGCAGATGCGCGATCGTTACGGATTCGTCAGCATTGTCACCAAGTCACCGGTGATGCGTCAGGTGCTGGACAAGACCCGGGCCGCCTGCACCAACGCCAGCCCGCTGCTGATCTGCGGCGAGCGAGGCACCGGCAAGGAAATGATCGCCCGGACCATCCATTACAACGGCCTGCAGAAGGACGGCCCGTTCGTCTTTGTCGGCACGTCGGCTGTCCCACGCGATCGTCTGGAAATCGAGCTGTTCGGCGGCGTTTACGAAGGGCGGGACTGTGCCGGGCTGACCTTGGCCGCTGATGGCGGGACCCTGTTCGTCGCGGGCGTCGATCTGCTTCCGGAGGATATCCAGAGTCGCCTGCTGCGCATGATCCAGGAGAAAGAGATCCGCCCGGTGGGAGGCACCCATACGGTGCCCGTCCAGGTCCGGCTCATCGCGTCAGCCGACCGGTCGGTGCAGGACCTGTATGCCTCCAACCGCCTGAGCGACGAGCTGTTGCAGCGATTGAGCGTGGTCAGCATCGAGATTCCGCCTCTGCGGGTCCGCAAGGAAGACATTCCGCTGCTTGTTGAGCAGTTCATTGGGACGCTGAATCAGCAATCGACCCGACAAGTGCGTCAGATCGGTTCGGAAGTCTGGGGACGACTGGAATCCCATGACTGGCCGGGTAATGCTCAGGAACTGCAGAACGTCATCGAGGCCGCCTTTGCCGCCGGCCAAGGGGATGTTCTGCGGGCGGCGGAAGTCGCGATTCCTCCTTCGGCAGGGCGCGATGGGAGGCTGAGCGGCGGGTCGGAGGCCGTGTCCCTGGACGACCTGTTGGCTGATTCTGAACGTTGGGCTATCCTGTCGGCGTTGAGGCAGGCCGGCGGCGGCCGAAGTCTCGCCGCCAGAACCCTCGGGATATCCCGCAGTCGACTCTATCGGAGAATGGACGCGCTTGGCATCGACCCCAACTCGACGGCGCAGTAAAACGCCCCGGAGTCGTTCCTCCGTTTCATTCAGATCTATCCCCTGCGGTCGGGTGATCCATGCGGATAACCTCGATCTGATGTCCCGGCTGCCCTCAGGCAGCATCGACCTCATCTACGCCGATCCGCCGTTCTTCACGGGAAAGCGGCGGGCGCATGGGGGCGGCCGGCACGCCTTCACTGACTGCTGGTCGGGCGGACTGACCGATTACCTGGCCTTTCTTCGCTCCCGTCTCGAGGAGATGCGCCGGTTGCTCAAGCCGTCGGGTGCCCTTTATGTCCATCTTGACTGGCATGCGGTTCACCATGTCAAGATCATGCTCGATGAGGTGTTCGGCAGCGAGAACTTTCTGAACGAGATCATCTGGTCCTACCGCACCGGCGGTTGCAGTCGGCGCTGGTTCCCCCGGAAGCACGACACGCTGCTTGTCTATGCCCGCAGGATTGGCCGGCACAGATTCAACATCCTGCGCGACGGAGTTTTCCGCACCGATGGCCTGAAATACGATGAGACCGGCCGCCCCTACAAAAGCACTCGGGCCGGCCGGCTCTATTTTCATCGTGAAGGGCCGGCCATCACGGATGTTTGGGAAATCCCATTTCTATCCACGGTGTCACGTGAACGAGTCGGATACCCCACCCAGAAACCGGAGGCACTTCTGGAACGAGTTATCCGTGCCAGCACCGACGGGGGCGACGTGGTGGCGGATTTCTTCTGTGGCAGCGGGACGACCCTGGCCGTGGCTGCCCGCCTGGGCCGTCGTTGGCTGGGCTGCGACGTTTCCCCTGGCGCGGTCCGGCTCAGTCGTCGCCGGCTCGGGGTTCGGGGCGGCTGAATCGTGGGGGTTGCATGTCTTGCGCTCGCCAGAGGCGGAATATCGCGGTAAGTAAGGTTCTCAGGTCGCCCCGCGAGCACACAGTTCTGGAGGTCGCCTCCCCGCCCGGCAATGAGATCCCGTCTTGATTCCGACTATTTGAATCAAAGTTGAGACAGTATAAGTAATATCCGGGCCTCAATATCTAATTGTATTATAGTATTTGGCATTGACATAAGAGTCGATTATAATATCATGGGAGTCGAAACCCGGCGGGTGTTGCCGGGAAAGCGGTTCCGGGGTCCGGTCGGATCCCCGGCTCGGCGGAAGGTCGGCCGGGGCGCGGAGATTGCCGTCCCCGGCGGCCTGCAAGGTGAGTGCGATGCTTCCTCAGCAGCTAGAGGCAATGAAAGGTTTGTATGAGCCGGCCACCGAGCGGGCGGCCTGCGGCGTCGGCTTTATCGCCAGCCTGAACGGTGTGCGCTCCCACGCCATCGTACACAAGGCTCTGGAGATCCTGTGCAATCTGGAACACCGCGGGGCCTGTGGGTGTGATCCGCGCACCGGCGACGGCGCGGGCATTCTCGTTCAGATCCCGCACGAGTTTTTCAGGAACGCGGCGGCCGACGCGGGATTCCGGCTGCCGGATGTTCGCGAATACGGGGCGGGGCTGGTCTTTCTACCCCCCGACTCTCTTCAGCGACGCAAAATCGAAGAAACGTTCGAGGGAGTCGTTGGCGAGGAAGGGCAGCACCTGCTGGGCTGGCGCGATGTGCCGGTTCAGAGTGATGCCCTGGGACGGGTCGCCCGGGCGGTCGAGCCGGTTATCCGGCAGGTGTTCATCGGCCGGGGGCCTGGTGCTGGGGACGATGCGGCTTTCGAACGCAAGCTGTTCGTGATCCGCAAGCGGATGGAACGTCTGGCCCGCGAATCGGGCCTGTCCCAGGCGAACTTCTTCTACCTCCCGAGTCTGTCCCATCGCACGCTGAACTACAAGGGCCTGCTGCTGGCTCCCCAGATCCAGGCGTACTTCCCCGATCTGGGAGATCCGTCGTTCGTCTCGGGTATTGCCCTGGTTCATCAGCGGTACAGCACGAACACGTTCCCGACCTGGGACCTGGCTCAGCCCTTCCGGTTCCTATGCCATAATGGCGAGATCAACACGCTGCGCGGCAACATGAACTGGATGCACGCCCGCGAGAAGCTGTTCGAGTCGCCGGCCTTCGGCGAGGACATGGCCAAGATCCTGCCGGTCATGAACCCCGCATGGAGCGACTCGGCCGCCCTGGACAACGCCATCGAGCTGCTCTACCACACCGGCCGGTCGCTGCCGCACTGTGTCGCCATGCTTATTCCCGAGGCCTGGCAAAATCACCAGACCATGAGCGACACGAAAAAGGCTTTTTATGAGTACCACTCGTGCCTCATGGAACCGTGGGATGGGCCGGCTTCCATCGCTTTCACCGACGGGCAGATTATCGGAGCGGTGCTCGACCGCAACGGCCTGCGCCCCTCTCGCTACATGGTCACCAAGGACGGCTATGTGATCATGGCGTCGGAGACCGGCGTTGTCGATGTGGACCCGGCGAATGTCGCCCTGAAAGGGCGGCTTCAGCCCGGGCGCATGTTCCTGGTGGATACCGATGCCGAGCGGATCGTCCCGGATGAGGAGATCAAGGAGGGCTTGGCGGCTCGTCGGCCGTACGGGATGTGGCTGAAGGGGAACCTGGTCCGGATGGCGGATCTTCCCGGCACGGAGAAAACACCGGGGTTTGATCTTACCTCCCTTTCGATGCACCAGCGGGCGTTCGGCTACACCCTGGAGGACCTGCGGATTCTTCTGACGCCGATGGCCAACGACGGCCAGGAGCCGGTCGGCTCGATGGGCACCGATACGCCGTTGGCGGTGCTGAGCGAACTTCCGCAGTTGCTCTACAACTATTTCAAGCAGCTCTTCGCCCAGGTGACGAATCCACCGCTGGACGCCATCCGCGAGGAGCTGGTCACCTCGAACATCACGAACATCGGCTCGGAGCAGGATCTGTTCGAGGAGACGCCGCTGCACGCCCGGCAACTGCGGCTGGAGCAGCCGATTCTGACCAACGATGATTTACTGAGGATCAGAAAACTCGATCGTCCGGGACTGCGGGCGCGGGTGCTGCCGATGCTGTTCAAGGTGTCGGACGGTGGGGCGGGCCTTCGGCAGGCGATGAACGAATTGTGCGCCGCCGCCGCCGGGGTCGTGGCCGACGGTTGCACGATCCTGATCCTGTCCGACCGCGGCATGAGCGCGGAGATGGCGGGCATCCCGGCGCTGCTGGCGGCTTCCGGCGTGCATCATCACCTGATTCGCGAGGGCACGCGGACCCAATGCGGCATCGTCGTGGAATCCGGCGAGCCCAGGGAGGTTCACCATTTCGCGCTGCTGCTGTCGTACGGCACCGGCGCGATCAATCCTTACGTGGCGTTCGATACCATTGCCGATCTTCACACCCACGGCGATCTCAAGCCGGCCATGAGCCTGGACGATGCGGAACATCACTACATCAAGGCGGTCAACAAGGGCGTCGTCAAGGTGATGTCCAAGATGGGCATCTCGACGCTGCACAGCTATCGCGGGGCGCAGATATTCGAGGCGGTCGGCCTGGGACAGGATATCGTCAATCAGTTTTTCACCTGGACTCCGTCGCGGATCGGCGGCGTGGACTTGGATGTTCTGGCCGAGGAGGTGCGAGTAAGGCACGCGCGGGCCTATCCCCAGCGCCGGATCGCGGGCGCGCTGGAGCTTGAGCCCGGAGGGCAGTACCAGTGGCGCCGGGACGGCGAATTGCATCTGGCCAACCCGATGACGGTGTCCAAGCTTCAGCAGTCGGTCCGCGAGGACGACGCCAACACCTACAAGGAGTACGCCGAACTCGTCAATCGGCAGAATCGCGAGTTGTATACGTTGCGCGGCCTGCTCGAGTTCCGGGACGACGGCAAACCAGTCCCCATCGAGGAAGTCGAGCCGGCCGGGGAGATCGTCAAACGGTTCAAGACCGGGGCGATGTCGTTCGGGTCAATTTCTTTCGAGGCCCACGCCAACCTTGCGATTGCCATGAACCGCATCGGCGGCAGAAGCAACACCGGCGAGGGCGGCGAGGACCCCATCCGTTACAAAGTCTACCGCAGTGAGGTGGAACGCAGGGGGGAGATCTCAAAGCTCTCGCCGTGGACCGCGGAGAATCTGCGCAATGGCGACTCGATGCGCAGTGCGATCAAGCAGGTCGCCTCCGGGCGGTTCGGGGTGACCAGCGAATACCTGGTCAACGCCGACGAACTGCAGATCAAGATGGCCCAGGGGGCCAAGCCGGGCGAGGGTGGGCAGCTTCCCGGGCGCAAGGTCGACGAGTGGATCGGCCGAACCCGGCACAGCACCCCCGGCGTGCAATTGATCTCGCCGCCGCCGCATCACGACATCTACTCGATCGAGGATCTGGCCCAGTTGATCCACGATCTCAAGAATGCCAACCGCCACGCCCGCATCAGCGTCAAGCTGGTCGCCGAGGTGGGCGTCGGGACGGTTGCGGCCGGCGTCGCCAAGGGCAAGGCGGACGTGGTATTGATCAGCGGGTATGACGGCGGGACCGGGGCGTCGCCGCTGACCTCGATCAAGCACGCCGGCCTGCCCTGGGAACTCGGGCTGGCCGAGACCCACCAGGTTTTGCTGGCCAACGATCTCCGCAGCCGGATTCGGGTTGAGGTGGACGGCCAGCTCAAGACCGGCCGCGACGTGGCCATCGCCTGCCTGCTCGGCGCCGAGGAGTTCGGATTCGCCACCGCGCCGCTGATTGCCTCGGGCTGCATCATGATGCGCAAGTGCCACCTCAACACCTGCCCGGTCGGCGTGGCCACCCAGGACCCCGAGCTGCGGAAGCAATTCAGCGGCAAGCCGGAGCACGTGATCCGTTTCATGTTCTTCGTGGCCGAGGAGCTGCGGCAGATCATGGCTTTGCTCGGGTTCCGAACGATCGACGAGATGGTCGGCCGGGTAGACAAGCTTGTGGCCCGGCAGGCGATCGGGCACTTCAAGGCCCGGGGCCTGAACCTGGGCAAGATTCTGTATTCGCCCAGGGTGCCCGACGATTTCGGACGATACTGCCGGCAAACCCAGGACCACGGTATCGAGAAATCCTTCGACATCCAGGAATTGCTCAAGCTGGCGGCGCCGGCCGTCGAGCGCCGCGAGAAGACTCGCCTTGAAATCCTGATTCGCAACACGTATCGCACCCTCGGCACGATCACCGGCAGCGAGATCACTCGCCGGTGGGGCGGCGAGGGGCTGCCCGAGGATACGCTCCACATCAGGTGCCTCGGTTCCGCCGGTCAGAGCTTCGCCGCATTCACCCCGCGCGGCATGACCATGGAAATCGAGGGTGATGCCAACGACTACTTCGGCAAGGGTCTGTCGGGGGCCAAGTTGATTGTCTACCCGCCCAAGTCCTCGACCTTCGTGCCCGAGGAAAACATTCTGATCGGCAATGTCGCCCTGTACGGCGCGACCGACGGCGAATGCTACGTCCGCGGGCCGGCCGGCGAGCGGTTCTGCGTCCGCAACAGCGGCGCCCGGGCCGTCGTCGAGGGCGTCGGCGACCACGGCTGCGAGTACATGACCGGCGGGCGGGTGGTCGTGCTCGGGCCGACCGGGCGAAACTTCGCGGCGGGCATGAGCGGCGGGATGGCCTATGTTCTCGATGATGCCGGCGACTTCGCCCAATATCACTGCAACCGCGAGATGGTCGAGAT
>DATIKE010000445.1:0-3008 GCA_035477895.1 Phycisphaerae bacterium | reverse complement strand
CGCCCTGATGAATAGGCCGTTTGGGGGAGCCGGCGGTCGCGGGAGTCGGAGGCGACGGGCAACCGGAAGTCCAGTTGCCGCCTTGCATCCGGTCCGATACGCTCAGGTCATGGCGCCGCCGGAAGAAATGATCGCAGTCTTGAATGGCGCCGGCGGGCCCGTGGTGCTCGAACACGTCAACCCGGACGTGGACGCGTTTGGGGCGACGCTGGCCCTCGTTCGGGTGATGCCGGGAGGCCGCGCCGCGTTCACGCTCGGCGCCAGGCCGGTCGGTCCGCGACTGAGCGGGATGCTCGACTGGGCCGGCCGCGGTCCGTGTGACGCCCGGCGGGTGGCCGAGGCCGACGTGGCGGTCGTGGTCGACACGGCCAACGTCCAGCGGGTCAACGTCGAGGGCGGCTGGGATGCGATTGCCGGCAAGTACGTGGTCAACATCGATCATCACGTCAGCAACGAGCGGTTCGGCCGGCTGAACTGGATTGTCGATACCGCCTCCAGCACGTGCGAGATGGTGTATCGGCTGATCGCCGCGGCGGGCTGGCCGCTGGACGGGCCGACCGCGACACTTCTTTATGCAGGTATCCACGCGGACACGTGCGGCTTCTCGCTGCCGACCCCGGCCGAGACGTTCGAGGTGGTGGCCGACCTGGTCCGGGCGGGGGCCGACCCGGCCGCGGTGGGCGAGCGGCTTTGGCGCACCCAGCGGCCCGAGGAGTTCGAGCTGCTGCGGACCGTGTACCGCAACACGCGGGTGACCGCCGAAGGCCGCATCGCCTACAGCACGCTGACGCTGGCGGAGATCGCGGCCACCGGGTGCACGCCGGCCCACATCGAGGATCAGGTGGACGTGCCGCGTTCGCTGGCCGGCGCGCGGGTGGCGATACTGCTGTCGGAGATCGAACCCGGCCTGGTCCGGGTGAACCTCCGCGGCCGCCAGGACACGGAGGTCCTGCCCATCGCCGCGGCCCTGGGCGGCGGGGGGCATCGGTTCTCGGCCGGCGTGCGCGTGCGGGCGACGATGGAGGCGGCCCTGGATCGCGTCACCACCCAGGCGATCCTTCATCTGTTCTGATACTTGTCGCGATCGAGGGCGACTTCCCAATACTCATCTTTCGGCGGTGGCGGATCTGGCCGCGCTTCACGATCCCGGAATAGCGGTCCTTGAAAAGCGTTGTGCCACGATCCCACCTGCGGCTGAAAAGCCGTTGTGCCGTCGCCCATCGACCTCCGGCAGGCGCGGATCATTGTGAAAGATTGCACGGTCATTACAAGCGTTTGGCACATCCGGTTTGCTCCTGACCGTGCACAGGTTCCCCGGATCGGCTTGGCGAGTCTTTGGGAATCTGTTACGCTGGCTCAGGTCGCACGGCTATGATGAATACGTACCCCTGCCGACGGATACCAGGGAGGGCCGGAGTTCAGCATGAGCCTTCGAGAGAACATTTGGAAGGACACGGTCACCCGTCTGGAAATCAAGGAACCTCTAGGTGTTTCCAAGAGCACATCGTTGCGTATGACCATCGCGGCCATGCGCCAGGCATGTTCCGGCTGTGTGCTGGTGAGCGAGGGCCTGGCTCTGTGCGGGATCTTCACGGAACGCGATCTGGTCAAGCGGGTTCTGGTGACGGGCGCGAATCTGGACAGCCCGGTGAGCGAGTTCATGACCGCCCGTCCGGTGACTGTCCGGCAGTCGGACTCGGTGGGCTGGGTCATCCGGACGATGGTCGAAGGTCATTACCGCCACCTGCCGGTGGTCGACGAGTTTGGCGAACCGATCGGCATTGTTTCAGCCAAGGCGGTGGTGCAGTATCTGGTGGATCATGTGCCCGTGGCGGTTTACAACCTTCCGCCCCGTCCGGGGCGGGTGGAGCAGGCGCGGGAAGGGGCATAAGCGGATACTCCGGTCAGCCGGAGGATGAATTGCGAGAGGATGCAGTGGCGACAGTGGACACGAAAACGGAGCAGGCGTTTCAGGGCAAGGCAATCGAGGAAGTTCCCGGTGCGATCGTGCGGTTCGCCGGCGATTCCGGCGACGGCATGCAGCTTGTGGGGACGCAGTTCACCAATGCGACGGCGGTGGTCGGCAACGACCTGGCCACCCTGCCGGACTTTCCTGCGGAGATCCGGGCCCCGGCCGGCAGCCTGGCCGGCGTATCCGGCTTCCAGATCAACTTCTCCAGCACCGACATTCATACCCCGGGCGACATGGTCCACACGCTGGTGTCCATGAACCCGGCGGCCCTGAAGGTTAACCTTCAGGATCTCGAGCACGGCGGGCACCTGATCGTCAACAGCGACGCGTTCACGCCCCAGAGCCTCAAGCTGGCCGGTTATGCGGAGAACCCATTGGAGGGAGACAGCCTGGCCGGCTACGACGTGCACCGCGTGCCCATGACCAGCCTGACGCTGGAGGCGGTGAAGGAAACCGGCCTGAAACACAAGGAGGCCGAGCGCTGCAAGAACTTTTTCGCCCTGGGCCTGGTGTTCTGGATGTTCGATCGGCCGCTGGAGCCGACGCTCAAGTGGTTTGATCGGAAGTTCGGGCAGAGCCCGGACGTCCGGCGGGCCAATGAACTCGCCTTGCGGGCCGGGTATAACTTCGGCAATACCGCGGAGATCTTCCAGGTTCATTACCGCGTCCGGCCGGCGCCGCAGCCGCCCGGACTGTACCGCAAGATCCGCGGCAACGACGCGACGTCCTACGGCCTGATGGCCGCCGCCTGGCAGGCCAACAAGCAGCTTTTCTACGCCAGTTACCCGATCACGCCGGCCAGCGAAATCCTGCATGAGCTGGTCAAGCACAAGAACTTCGGCGTCAAGGTATTTCAGGCCGAGGATGAGATCGCGGCGATGTGCGCGACGATTGGAGCCGCCTATGGCGGGGCGTTCGCGGCCACGGGGACCAGCGGCCCGGGGCTTGCGCTCAAGACCGAAGCCGTCGGCCTGGCGGTGATGCTCGAACTGCCGATGGTGATCGTAAACGTTCAGCGCGGCGGTCCAAGCACCGG
>DATIKE010000444.1:0-3607 GCA_035477895.1 Phycisphaerae bacterium | reverse complement strand
GATGTCGGCATAGTCACCGTCGGACAGAAAGTAGATCAGTTCGGGGCCGACGGCAAACGCCCGGCGCATGGCCTCGATCGGATCGGCCTTGCCGGGCTTGGGCACGCGGTCGATCGTGGACAGAAAAAGGTCGGCCTCCTTCTTGTAACGAGCAATCGCCGGAACCAGCCGGCGCGCGGGCAGTTCCTCCACCTCCTGCGGACGGGCCAGGACGATGTGGAACCGCTGGGTCGGAACAAGGTCGTGGATGGACGACCGCATCTGCTGAATGATGTCGTCGATGTAGATCATGAGCGAAGCTGAGACGTCGACCACATAGACGACCCGGTAGGCGTTGCCCGACTGCCCGAAAAAGCTGCTGAGCGGGGCCTGCGGACCTGCGGCGGCGGCCTGGGCGGTCAGGCTGATGGTCCCCGGCAGGGCGAGTGAAGCGGGTTCATCCGGCACAAGGGCTGCCACCACGGCCTCGTCCACGCGGGGTTTATCGGCTTCGAGCGGAGGCATGGGGCGTGGGGCAAGCTGCATCGGCTGGGGGTCGAGGGGCTGCGTCGGCCCCGGTGCGGCCGCCAGGCGAGCCTCGGGAATGATCGCGCGGCGGGCGGGCGAGGCCTCGCGGAGCACAGCCATCCAGAACACCAGGAACAGCACCGCGTGCAGGGCGATCGACAGGGACCAGGCGAACCCGTTCGAGCGCAGCAGCCGCTGCGGCCAGGACAACCTCGACCGCAAGCCAGGGTCGGGACTTGTCGTCAGATTCGGTGTCATACGGATCGACCGCTTCGAAGGCGCCGGCTGAGCCGCCGGCGGTGCGTATGCTTAGCGCAGCCCGGGCGAGTCTATGGATGACCTGTGCCTCAGTCAAATAGTGATGCGGAGCCGCGGTTTGTGGTAAAATGATCCGGCTGAGCGTTTCAGTCCGGCCAAGTGGTATAGAAAGAGAGTTCGCCATGAGATTGTGTCACGTCCTGCCGTTGGGTGTGGTGTTCCTGTCGATGGCCCCGTACCGAGTCGAGGCGCAGGTGGACTTCACGCCCCCTGCCGATGTGAAACTGGCCACGCGATTCTCGGTGGACCCGGCCGCCGTGTGGGCGGAAATGCCGGTCACCGACCGAAGCAATGACTTCGACCAACAGCGCCGGACGCTCGAACAGGTCGTCGCTCAGGTGGCGGGGCCGCTGGACCAGGCCCAAGCCCATCTGGCCCTGGCGAACTGGGATCTGGCGATACCGACCGCGACACCGGCGACCAAGTGGCTGCTGAACATGGCGTCCGAAAAGGACTTGAAGGTCCTGTCGGAAGCTGCGGCCGGGGCGACCGAACATCTCCGACAGGCCCGCCTGCTGCTGAAGAAAGTTCCCACCACGACCTCCGCGCCGGCCGACCCGGCCTTCAGCGCCGCGGACGTGGGACGACGCAAGGGGCTGGAGTCCGCGGCGGACACGCTGGAGCCGTTCCGGACGGCCTTGGCAGCGGCGGTACTCACCGGCGACGAAAACTCCGACAAGGAGACACGCAACCAGGCGGCCCGGAGCCTGTCGGCGGTTCGCGAGGTCGCCGACGAGGAGGTGGCCGCGTGCGCCCTGATGTGGCAGGCGTTCCTCTGGAACCTGGCCGGCCGCGACGGACGATCCACCGTCTCGCTGCCCAACGCGACGGTGAAACCCGCCCAGCCGGGCTACGACTTCATTAGCCGGCTGCTGCGATGCCAGATCCTGGCCGACAACGGGCACTACCCGGCCGCGATGGCCATGGCCGGCCGGGTCCGCACCAGTTGCGCCGAGTGGTTTCCAAACGAAGCCAGGGAGCAGATCGAGGCCCGCGAACGACTGGCCGCCCTCGAGCAGTGCCGAATCGGCGGCGAATGGATGAGCCTCCTGCGTAAGGACAACTTCCCGTCCAACGCCGACCGCCTGGAGGCCCTGCTCGTGCAAGTGCAGGAGGCGGTTTTTCCCATGGACAAGGCCCCGTTCACGATCTACACGCTGGACCGGGCGGTCCCGCTCTTCATCTCGCCGCCGAAGCTCCAGCCGGGAAGCCGGCCGGCGCCATCCACGGCGACCTCCCCCGGCTGACCGACGCCGGAGTTTTCCCTTGCTTCCGGGGGGAAGCTAGGCCATCATATCGGCACACGTGCAGCTTGAAGTCGGTCGGCAGGTCCGGCGCGGACCCCGGTCGGCCTGAACGGTGGCGTCTTGTTGTACATCCTGTCGTAAGGATCCATGAACACCGGTCGCACGCACACGCTGAACCCGACGGCCGCCCGGCGCCGGATCTTTGCGCTGACCCTGGCGGTGCTGGGCGGCCTTTCCGCCGCAGCGTTGGCACAACGGCCGAGCGACGCGTTCCTCAACCAGCAGCGGGCGATCGAGGAAGAGGTCCGCGCGTCCCTGGACCGCGAGGCGCCGGTCGAGCAGAAGTTCGACGTCGACTGGGGCGCGTGGTACAGCTTCCACCTGTTTATCTGGGACGACGGGATCAACTCCTCGCGCACCTTCCGCCGGCATGACATCCGCCCGTGGGCGAATGTCAGCATCGACGAGCGCGCCCACTGGCTGTATGCCCGCGGCAAGCTGCAGTTCGAGGACTACAACCACGGGGACTCCTACGACCACGACGAGGACGACGTGGTAGGCATGAACCTCGACCGCGGGTTCTACCAGTTCGACCTCCGGCAAGCGGTCAAGGCCTACGAGAAGCGGCGGCTGGACTGGAACTTCACATTCAAGATCGGGCGGGACTACACGGACTTCGGCACGGGCTACGCGCTGTCGCTGCCGCTGGACCAGGTGCTGCTCAAGCTCGAGGTTGCCAGGTGGGAAATCACCGGGCTGATGGGAACCAGCGTGCGCTCGACGGACGACATCGACCGCAGCCGACCCAACAGCACGAACATGAAGCGCAACTTCTGGGGCACCCAGGTCAAGTACAAGGGGATCGAAAAACACGAGCCGTTCGCGTACGCCTTCTGGAACGAGGATCAGAAGGAGGAACGGCCGAAGGACTGGCTGCGGAACTACGACTATGACTCGTGGTACGTAGGCCTGGGCTCGACCGGTGAGCTGGCGACGAACCTGCGGTACGGCACGGAATGGGTGATCCAGGGCGGCAGCAGCCAGCAGGACCGCTGGCCGGCCAAGGAATCAAGCATCCACGCATGGGCATTCGATAACGTACTGGAGTACATGCCGCACTGGCCGCTGCAGCCGCGGTTTCTCGGCGAGTACATGTTCGCCAGCGGCGACGCCGACCGGCGATACAGCCCGACCGACGTCCGCGGCGGCAATCGCCGAGGTCCGGACACCGGCTTCGTGGGCTTCGGCTACCGGGATACGGGTCTGTCGTTCGGCCCCCGGCTGAGCAACGTCCACATCTGGCGTGCCGGGGCGGCCTGCAAGCCGTTTGAGAAGGTCGAGCTGCTGCGAAACCTGGAGACCGGGACCGACTGGTTCCTGTACGCGAAGAACCGTTCGGACGCCGCCGTCTCCGACGGCACGGCCGACGAACGCAGCGGGTATCTCGGTTGGGAGATGGATTACTTCATCAACTGGCGGGTCACGTCGGACCTGTCGTGGACGACGCGTCTGGGGACGTTCTTCCCCGGAGACGC
>DATIKE010000443.1:0-2829 GCA_035477895.1 Phycisphaerae bacterium | reverse complement strand
ACTCAAAACCTCTTTCAAACGGGTTTTGATGCGACATGGGAGGTGGACGTGTTCGGCGGCGTGCGCCGGTCGGTCGAGGCCGCCGGGGCCGATATCCAGGCCGCCGAGGAGTATCAGCGACACGTCCTCGTATCCCTGCTCTCCGAGGTCGCCCGGAACTACATCGAGACCCGCTCGAACCAGCGCCGCCTGACCATCGCCGCCGAAAACATCAGCTCGCAGCAGGACACGCTCGAGCTGACCCGGACGCGCTTCAACGCCGGGCTGACCAGCGAGCTCGACGTCGCCCAGGCCCAGGCCCAGTTGGCCACCACCCAGTCGCAGGTTCCGGTGCTCGAAATGCTGCTCGCCCAGGCAATCCATCGGCTCGGCGTGCTGCTGGGCCAGCCGCCCGAGTCCCTCGTCGATGAGTTGGTTCAGGCGGCGCCGATCCCGGCCGTCCCGCCCGAGATCCCCGTCGGCCTGCCTTCGGAACTGCTTCATCGCCGACCTGACATTCGCCGCTCCGAACGCCAGCTGGCCGCGGCCACCGCCCGCATCGGCGTCGCCACCGCGGAACTGTTCCCGCGGTTCTCGCTGACCGGGTCCTTCGGAACGCAGACCGACGACATTCAGCACTTCCTCGATCGCAAAAGCCTGTTCTGGTCCGTCGGCCCGACGATGAGCTGGCCGATCTTCGATGCCGGGCGAATCCGGGCCAACATCGACGTCCAGGACATCCGCCAGCAACAGGCTCTCGCCCTCTATCAGCAGGCGATCCTCATCGCGCTCGAAGAGGTCGAGAACGCGCTGGTGGCCTATCGCCAGGAGCAGGTGCGCTATCGCCACCTCGCCACGGCCGCCAAGTCCAACCGCCGGGCGTTCGACCTGGCCAACGAACGCTACGCCAAGGGCCTCGCGGACTTCCTCAGCGTGCTGGAGTCCCAGCGATCTCTGTACGTCACCGAGGACGCCCTTATCCAGAGTGAAGGCCGGGCCGTCGCCAGCCTCATCGCCATCTACAAGGCCCTCGGAGGCGGCTGGGAAACCGAGACCTCACCCCGCTGACCCACCCGTCTCCAAGTCCTTGCTCATCGTTTGTCGAATGTCACTCTGTTTTCTGTGACGATCTAACCCATTCTCTACCAATTCCCCAATCTCCGGCCGGGAAACCCTTGGTCGGGCGTGGTAAGATATACCGAAGGCGGGACAGCTGGCGTCGTCGGTGTGCGGACCGGCGTCGGCCGATTGCCGCCCGGGGGAGGTGACCGATGGCCAAGGCCCACGTGGACCCCGCCGAACTGAGGCGGTTCGCCCAGGACCTCAACCGGTTCAACAACGACCTGGAGAGCCTCATGGGCGGCCTGCACGCCCGGATGCGGAACCTCGAAAGCACCTGGCGCGACCAGGAGCACCGCAAGTTCGCCGAGGCCTTCGAGCAGACCATGAAGGTGCTGGCCGTCTTCCTGGAGGCCTCCCGGGATCACGTGTCCTTCCTGGCCAAGAAGGCCGGCCACGTGGAGGAGTACCTCAAGCAGCGATGATTGTATGAGCACGGCCCGAGTTCATTCCATCGACGCGATCAAGGAGTTCCGGCTGGCCCTCTGCGGGTTTGCCGACAAGGCCGGGCTGGTGCTCAATGACGCCGACTGCGAACTGCAACGGACCCTGAACTGGCTCGAAACCGAGCAGTACAGCTACTGGGAGGGCCAGATCCGCAAACGCAACGAGGATGTGGCCAAGGCCAAACAGGCCGTCCTGGTCAAGAAGCTCTGCCGGAACATCGATGGGTCGCCCGGCTCGGCCGTCGAGGAAGAGAAGGCCCTCAGAATCGCGATCCGTAAGCTCGAGGAGGCAAAGCAGAAGCTCGCCGGTGTGCGCCGATACGCCCACGTGCTGCAGAAGGAAATCCTGAACTACCGCGGGCAGGTGCAGCGACTGGCCAACAACGTGGCCGTGGACATTCCGCTCGCCCTGGGCCGGCTCGACTTCTGCATCCGCAAGCTGGAAGATTACGTCGCCGCCGGTGGTGCGGCTGAACCGGAGGCCGTGAGCTCGACCGCAGTCGAGGACTTGGGCGGCTCGCCGGAGCAGCGGCCCTCGATGGCCCGGCCCGAGCCCGTTGAACCCGAGCAGACCTCACCGGAAGATTCAATCGAGCTGCGAGGGTCGGCCGATCAGGAATGACAGGAACTCAAGATGGGCGTCCATGAAGGCAGCGGGCAACTGAGCAAGGCGATGAAGGAGCTCCTCGCCCGGTGGGAGGAGACCAGGGCCGCGTGGGACGACCCCGTGAGCCGGGACTTCGATCAGAAGCACATCGTGCCGTTGCAGATCGACCTGCGGACGGCCGCGACCGCCATGGGCCAGATGTCGCTGCTGATCGGTCGCATTCGCCGCGATTGCGCGTGATTCGACATGCACGAACGGGCAGACATCCCAGAACAGATCGCCGGTGAGCCGGTCAACAAGCCCACCGGCACCGCCCAGGACTTGCAGCGGGCGGCGCTGCACGAGTTGGTTGACCTGGCGGCCGAGCGCGCCGCCCGGGAAGTCGAAATCGGACGCCACTTCCGCGCCGCCGTCAAGGCCAATGAAGAGGAGTGCAAAAAAGCTCGCGAGGACATCGAACGGCGCCGCGAGGCCCTGCTGGCGGAATTCAAACAAAAGCACGCCGAAACGCTCGACAAGATACACTCTCAATCTGAATCCGATCTGGCCAAGCTCCACGCGAACGAGAAAACCGGCCGCCGACAGATCGAACAGGAATACGCCACCGCCGACCAGGGCGTGAAGAAGAAGCTCTCACAGGCCGCCTGGCTGGCCGAAACCGTCTTCGAGAGCGAGCAG
>DATIKE010000442.1:0-3156 GCA_035477895.1 Phycisphaerae bacterium | reverse complement strand
AGATCAAGTCCCGTAGGGACGACTGATACCTCACGTGAAGAGGGTATTCAGTAAGGTCAGTCGTCCCTACGGGACTGTGGGAAATGAATCAGGCATACTTTTCCCCGGCGTTGAAACGCCGGGCTATTATCGGTCGTCCCTACGGGACTCCGGTCGGGATTCCCATCTCGACACGACAGCCGAGGGATTATTCAGCCCCCACGGTGTGGAAACGGACTCCCATACAGGATGTTTTGTCGTCCCGTAGGGACTCCGAACGCTTCCGTGCAACAGGCCTGCGGGACTCCGAACGCTTCCGTGCAACAGGCCTGCGGGACTCCGAACGCTTCCGTACAATAGGTCTCGTGCAACAGGCCTCGTGCAGCAGGCTCCGTGCAACAGGCCTTGTGCAGCAGGCGCGCGATTTGCGCATGTCTGGGTTGTGGCCGAAGGCCGCTTTAGGCGGGTCCCAACAGAACCCCGAGCGCAAGCAAGCGGGCCCGGATGAGTACGGTCTCGCTCCGTCGCCATAGCCATGGAGCGTCGGCGACTTCCCTTCCTGCGCAGGAAGGGCGGCTTGGCCCGTCGCCGGCGCTTCGGGTTCCGATCACCCGCACAGACCCAGCCGTCTAAACCGTCACGGACCACCCGTTTCTGCCCGCCCCGCTCCGGCATTGACCCGTGGTCGAAAAGGTGGGATCATGCTTCGTTTCCGCACCTGAATCGACGTTAAGGAGCTGATGATGAAAGCCCCCTGGATCACGTATCGGCCGGAACTGAAGGTTCTGGATTGCACCATCCGCGACGGCGGCCTGATCAATGACCATATGTTCGAGGACGGTTTCGTCAAGGCGGTCTACGACGCCTGCATCGAGGCCGGCATCGATTACATGGAGGTCGGCTACAAGGGCTCGCGGCGTCTGTTCGCCTCCGACCGGTTCGGCGCCTGGAAGTTCTGCAAGGAGGACGACATCCGCCGGATCGTCGGCGAGAACAACACCCCCCTCAAGCTCTGCGCCATGGCCGACGCCGAGAAGACCGACTACCACGAGGACATCCTGCCCTGCGAGCACAGCGTGCTCGACGTCATCCGCGTGGCCACCTACGTGCACCAGATTCCGACCGCAGTCGACATGATCAAGGACGCCCACGACAAGGGCTACGAGGTCACCGTCAACCTCATGGCCGTTTCGGTGGTCAAGGAGGTCGATCTCGAGCAGGCTCTTGAAGTCCTGGCCACGACCCCGGCGTCGACCATCGTGGTGGTCGACAGCTACGGTTCCCTCTACGCGGAACAGATCGAGATGCTCGTCAAGAAGTACCTGGGGTACACGCGGGAGACCGGCAAGGAGGTCGGCATCCACGCCCACAACAACCAGCAACTCGCGTTCGCGAACACGATCGAGGCCATCATCCACGGGGCCAACCGGGTCGACGCGACCATGGCCGGCCTCGGTCGAGGGGCGGGCAACTGCCCGATGGAGCTGCTGCTGGGCTTCCTCAGAAACCCGAAGTTCCATCTTCGGCCGATCTATCGCCTGCTCCAGCAGCAGGTGCCCCCCCTGCGCCGCAAGTACGACTGGGGTCCCCTGCCCCCCTACAACATCACCGGCCAGATGAACCAGCACCCCCGGGCGGCGATCTCATTCCTGGCCGGCCCGGACAAGGAAAACTGCTTCGACTTCTACGAGAAGTGCCTGCGCGACGAGGCCTAATGCGGAATCGGCCGGCACCGCTCGGCCGGGGCTCGCAACCAAAGCCCCTGCCGGCTGTTCTCGATCGGGCAGGAGGCAGATGAACCATCGGCCACTGGCCGACGAACCAACCTACACGCGGCCATCCAACCGATCCGCAGTCACGGGTCAGAATATCCTGCTGTCGAAGATGGGTTTGAATCAGCCGGTTTTCAGGTGGCTGTTGCGCCGCAGCAGATCGCAATACACGCCTTCGATCTCATCCACCATGCGTTCGATGTTCAGGTATGTGACAACCCGCTGGTGGCCGGCCTCACCGTAGGCCTGCCGCCTGGCCGGGTCGGCCAGGATGTCTACCAGGGCCTCGGCGATCCGGTCCGGGCTGCGGTCCGGCACCACGTGGCCGTTTTCCCCATCGGTGACCTGCTCGGGACTGCCGCCCGTGTTGGTGACCACGCAGGGCAGATGCATGGCCATTGCCTCCAGCGTCGTCAAGCTGAAGGTTTCCATGTGCGATACCAATGCGAGCGCGTCAATCCCGCAGAGCAGGTCGGGAATGTCCCGCCGAAAACCGGTCAGGATGATTTGCTTCTCCGCGTTCATGTCGCGGATCATCTGCTCGAGATGTGGCCGCATTGCCCCATCGCCGATCACGAGGTAGCGGACGTCGGGCAGCAACTCGCGTGCCCGACGAAAGCTGGCGACGAAGTCGTCCGGTGCTTTCTCCGGCGACAGGCGCCCGACAAAGCCGGCCACCGGGGTGCCATCCTCCCAGCCGAACTCCTGGCGGACCTTGGCCCGGCGCCGAGCCCGTTCATCGGCGGTAACCGAGAGCTTGCACGTGTCGATCCCGTTGTGGACGCGGACAACTTTGTCAGGCCTGAGGCCGTGGGCCATCAGCTTGTTCTTCTCGAAGTCGGAGTTGGCGATGCTGACGTCAAGCTGGTTAAAAAGCTTGGAGATGAGTCCGTAGTACGTGATACCGTGGTCGTGCCACATGATCGCCGGCCTGGGGCGGGAGAACAAGCGCAGCCACTTGGCAATAATGGCCATGACCCCCGGGCCTGCGCTCTGGGCATGCAGGACGTGGATACCTTCCCTGGAAGCGTATCGTGCCAATGACCTCGCTCCCAGCCAGAGCTGCGCCGGCCGCTTGCCCCACAGGCCCAGATCCTCGACCCGCAGGCCTCGCCGGCGAAGATCTTCCATGTGCACCGGGCTTCGGGCCGCGACCCGGACGTCCCATCCGCGACGCAGCAACGACTCGCCCAAATTGGCGGTGAAGCTTTCCTCTCCGCCGATTCCCCCACCCGTGGACATCAGCAGGATGCGGTACTTCGATCGGTCGAGACCCAGGGTATCAGTCATGTCGGGGCGTTCCTCATTAAGCGTTCAGCATTTCGGCTGTACGGCGGCCCTGTTCCATCGCGTCCTCCATCGAGGAGTATTCCCAGGAGCCGTACCGGCCGATGCTGTGGACGTT
>DATIKE010000441.1:0-2587 GCA_035477895.1 Phycisphaerae bacterium | reverse complement strand
GGCGTCATCGCCGTCGTGTCGATCGTCGGCCTGGGCTGGATGGGCAACTGCTTCTTCGACGGAAACAAGACCCAGATCGTCGGGGCGCTGTCGGATGTCATCAGCGCCCACCCGTGGGTCTTCGCAATCGGGCTCTTTGGTTTGTCCGTCGTGCTCTTCAGCCAGGCCTCGACCGTCGCCGCCCTCATGCCTGTCGGCGTCGCCCTGGGCCTCTCCACGGGTACGCTCATCGCCATGTTCCCGGCCGTCAACGGGTACTTCTTCCTGCCCACCTACGGCACCATCGTCGCCGCCATCGCGTTCGACCAGACGGGCACGACCCGCATCGGCAAGTTCGTACTGAGCCACAGCTTCATGAGACCAGGCCTCGTGGCGACCATCTCGGCAGTGCTGATCGGTCTGGCCATCTCGAAGATCGTCATGTGATGGCGGCCAGCGTGCCGGCGGCGATCACGGATTCTTCGTCGGTCGGGATCACCCAGACCGACGGTGATTGTCCCGCCGGCGAAATCCGGCCCCGGCCGCGCTCATTGGCATCCGGTTCGATCCCGATCCCCAGCCAGCCAAGGCCCTGGCAGATGCTCTGACGGATCACGGGCGAGTTCTCACCGATGCCGGCCGTGAAGACGAGCGCATCCAGACCGCCCAGCGCGCCGGTCAGTGAACCGATCTCGCGAATCGCACGGTAAACGAAATACTCGATCGCCTCGGCCGCGCGGGGACTGTCGCTGGTCAGCAGTTCGCGGACATCATTGCTGATGCCCGAAATGCCCAGCAGGCCCGACTTTTTGTAGAGCATCGCCTCGATCTCCTCGCGGCTGCTATTCTGGAGCAGGAACAGGACCACGCCGGGATCGAGGCTCCCGCAGCGCGTGCCCATCGGCAGCCCATCCAGGGCCGAGAAGCTCATGGTCGTGTCCACGCTCCGGCCATCCTTCATCGCGCACATGCTTGCGCCGCTGCCCAGGTGCGCCACGATCACCCGTCCCGCCACTGTCTCAGGAGAGATTCGCCGGAACTGGGTGGCGATGGACTGATAAGACAGGCCATGAAACCCCCACCGCCGCACGCCGCGCTGGTATAACTCATCGGGCAGGCCGAACCGCTCGGTGACCGGTGCCCTTCCGCGGGTGCGTCGGGACTCGACGACGCTCCAGTAGCGATGCAGCTTGCCGTTTTTCTTCCGCGAGTGGCAGCGCAGAAACATGATGCATCAGGGATACCAAATCCGGCGGGGCCGCATCAAGAGGGTAGGTCTGCACTACACACGATCCGCAACGCCGAGCCGCGCTGGCGCTGCCGGCAAGGCGGTTTCGACGGTAAATATTCCGCTGTCGACAGGGGGGCGTGCGAAGGATGGGCTAAGAGTTCGCTACTCGAGATACTGCGCCGTGAGGCGAAACGGGGTGTCTACGGACATGGAATTCACTTCGGCGGTATGCTTTCAGGTGGTGCCCGGATCTTCAGCCGTCGCTTCCTCGTTGAACTCGTCAAAGGCGTGCCGTGGGCAGAAGACGGTATCATCGGTGGCGACATGGAAGCGGTGGGTTTACTCTCCGCCGCCCCGGCCGATGAGCCGGTGTGGATTGTTGTCAAGGCGATCTCAGACTTCGCGGATGAGCAACGGGGCGGGGTGCATCAAAATGAAGCGAAGAAGCAGCAATATCAGGCCGATCGAAGCAACGCATGCCTGGACTCGGCGCGGTTTGTCTTGCGGGCATTGGCGAATGCGAGCCTGGACTGACTTGGAAGCCGTTTGGAGCCCATGATGACAAAGCAGAACCTCAACTCGTTTTTTGGCGACAAGGGTGAACCCTACCGACACCCGTTGCTGACGTTTCTCGACAGGACTTCGGCCGAGCGTGTGGAGGTTGAAACAGTACGTCCGAAGGATGTTCTCGGATACAAGGGGGCCAAGGTATATCTGCACGTGACGACCGATGGAAAGCTTCAGCCGCCAGTCGAGTATGCCTGGGATGACGATCTGAACGCCGCGCTCGTCGCCCGCGGGATAAGGTCGATCTCGCCTGAGGCGGAGAAGGCGCGATTCGGGCTGGGGTTGCGGTTCGGCTTCCGGCGGATCGAGTCGCGTTTTGGCGACGGCTTCTTCAACTCAGTGCTCGGCATGGTTGTCAAGGAGGAAGGATTCGTGGACCATGAGGAAATTGCCGCGGTTCTGAAATAGGTGAACACAAACCCCCCTTACATGGGTGGGAGCGGCCACGGCGACTGCCGTGCAATGTTCGAACATGTCATCAGTGACCGGGCCAAAGAATTGACAGGTCCTCTGAAGTATCCGCAGGACGAGGGCGCGGAAATACTCGCCGGGGCTATGGCGTGTTTCCTCGACGAGCGGTTCACTGTGACCGACCGGATACGCCTGGGGTGGACGTGATTTGCGGTTTCATTCAGAAACATGATCTTCGCTGCCGCCCGCTGCTCGCGAGCTTCATCCCGCCACTCGATTCGATGCCCGAAAGCCATACAGACGCGTAGAGTGTTTTGAAGCAACCGAGGCACCAGAAGCGGCTGTCCTGATCAACGCGGTCGGTGTCAAGGACGGCAATACGGTGCGCATCGGCGGAAT
>DATIKE010000440.1:0-6725 GCA_035477895.1 Phycisphaerae bacterium | reverse complement strand
CCGGGGAGACAGGCTCTGAAGCCCCTGCTCTGATCAGTCCCTCGTGGGTGGGGTCGGCGGCCCGCCGTAGCCGCGATGAATACGCGGACGAAACGACCGAGGCTCCTGCTGCTGACCCGGCCGGATCGGGAAGAGATGCAGGTGGATGACCGCTTGCTTATCCCAGATCAGGGCCAAGCCGGCGAGGGTATTGCTGGAGAAGCGGTAGTCCTCGCCTTCGCCGGGCGAAGGGAAGGCCTCCCACTGTGCCTCGGCGGCCCGGAGAAGAATGTCCGGCAATGCCTTCTGGGCGGCGCCTGAATCGCCGCCTTCCTCCTGGCCGGCGGCCATGAGCTGTCCTGCTTCAGCGCGTTACGGCCCCATGAACACGTGTGGTTTCCGAAGACCGCTGGCTTCGTATGAAGCCGGGCGTATAATGGCGGCTTGTTGTTCGAGGGATAGCATCTCGTCATGACACGCCGAGCATTGTCGATGTGTATTTGTTGCGGGCTGAGCGGCTTGTTGGCCGGCTGTGCCCCGGTGTCTCGGTTGCATCTGATTCAGCCGCACCTGCCCGGATACCAGCAGCATCTGAATCTCACGTCGGAGACGGCCTTGTGGTCGCCGGGCGAGGGTGTCGAGCGGGTGCTGGCGGAGTTTCCGCCGCCCGGAGCCACCACGGGTCGGCCGCTGGTCCTGGTGTACCTCAGGTTTCCGGCCGGCGTGGCTGAGCCCGGCGTGGGCGCGAAGAGCGGTCCGGCCGCCAAGGGTTTCTTCATACAGACGCAGGGTGAGTATGCGGGGCTGTCGGCGGTCGTGGGCGGCAAACTGGTCGTCGCGGGACGATCGAAATCAGCCAACGCGACCCGCCGGCTGAAGCTGGATCTGAAGTGTGAGGACGGCAGCTCGCTGGTGGGTGAGATCCAGGCACGTCGGGATGACTGGGCGATCCAGCAGTTCGAGACGAAGCGCCAGCCCGCTGATGTCAGGGCTCTGGAACCTCAGGCCCGATCCGCGCCGGCCACGAAGCCGGGTGGGTGAAAGCAGACCCGGCGGATGAGAACTCACCCAAAACTCTGAAAACAGAGCGGCTGGAAGCCCTTGACACGCCGCGAACGCTTCGCCTGTCTGCCTGTGCGTGTACGCACGCAGACAGGTACACGCAGACCGGTACGCACAGGCAGGCACGCAGACAGGCCGCAGGCAGGGGTTTGGAACAGGGCGTATCTGCGTCCCGCCGGAATTGTTGCGCATCATGGAGAGCGTGTCTTGTCCGAATGGATCGACATCAGCCGGCCTTTGCGCCCGGGCATGCTTCACTGGCCCGGCGACCGCGGTTTTGAGTTGCGGGTTGTCGAGCGGATTGGCGGGCCGGGGGCCTGCAACCTCAGCGAGATCCACACGTCCGCCCATATCGGGACGCACGTGGACGCCCCGCGACATGTCATCGAGGGCGGCCAGGATGTGGCGGCTCTGCCCTTGGGGCGGCTGTGCGGGCCGGCGACCCTGATCGAATTGGCTGCGGAGGGCGGGATTGCCGCGGCGGATCTGGCCCGGGCGGGCATTCCTCGCGGCGACCGGGTCCTGATCCGGACGGCCAATAGCCGGCTGTGGGATTTGCCGAGGTTCAGCGAACAGTATGTGTTTCTGGCCGAGGAGGCGGGCCGGTGGCTCGTGGATCGTGAGGTGCCGCTGGTGGGGATAGATTACCTGTCGGTCGACCGGTATGAGGCGGCCGATCATCCGGTTCATCGACTGCTGCTGGGGGCGGGCGTTGTGGTGCTGGAAGGATTGGCTCTGGATGGTGTTGGCCCCGGCAGATACGAGTTGGTCACACTGCCGCTGAAGATCGAGGGTGGCGACGGGGCCCCTGCCAGGGTGGTTCTTCGGCCTTGGGGCGACTGACGCCGACACCTCAGGAAAACCGCGGGTTGCTCAGAAGCGTCTTGACATCCCTTGCCCAGCCCGAAATACTTGATCAGGTTGACATCGCGCCCCATGCGATTCTGGGGAGTTTGAAACGACCCGCGCCTTCGCCGGTTTGGATGGGTAGGCGAAGGTCTTCGAAAACGGCCGGCACGCCTGCCTGCCCTGCCTGCGGCAGGCGGTAGGCAGGGGGGGCGGCCGCTACATTGGGAATGCATCCTCGACAGGAACCCGGCCGCGGAGGGGTTCCAGCGAGGTCCAGCCGGACAACCTGCTTCGTTTCCCACCTGAACGCCGGGCGGCGTGGCCTTCATCTCCGGCCATGCGTCAAAGGGCGGCCCCGTGGCTTTCAATAGCTGTTTCGGGCACAATAACGACGCTCTGGTTGGCCGACACGAGACGTGGCTTCGGGAATCCAGCCCAGGAGAGAGAGATGGCCAGGAACAAACCGGTCTGGGGCATCGACCTTGGCCAATGCGCCTTGAAGGCGATCTGCCTGCAGGCGGCCGGCGACAAGGTGGAAGCCGTCGACTATGCGTACATCGAGCATGGCAAGATTCTTTCCCAGCCGGGCGTCGAGCGGGCCGAGCTGATCGCCGAGACGATGAAGAAGTTTCTCGAGAAGCACGATCTGTCGAGGGCGACGATCGTGGTGGGGGTTCCTGGCCAAAACACGCTGGCCCGGTTCACCAAGCTGCCGCCGGTGGACAAGAAGAAGATACCCGAAATCGTCAAGTACGAGGCGCAGCAGCAGATCCCGTTCGACATGGAAGAGGTGATCTGGGACTACCAGACCTTCGAGAATCCGGAGGCGATGGAGACGGAGGTCGGCATTTTCGCGATGCGTCGGGGGCTTCTGCGTGACCACCTGAAGTTCCTGTCTGATTTCCGGCTGGAGCCTTCGGTGGTCCAGTCGTCGCCGCTGGCCCTGTACAACGCCCTGCGGTACGACGGGCTCATCGGCGGCGAGCCGGTGGCGATTCTGGACATCGGAGCCGAGAACACGGATCTGCTGGCGGTCGACGGCAACAGCCTGTGGACGCGGAATATCCCGATCGGGGGGAATCGCTTCACCGAGGCGTTGCTGCACACGTTCAAGCTCTCGTTCAACAAGGCGGAGAACCTGAAGCGATCGGCGGGCAGCAGCAAGTACGCCCGTCAGGTGTTCCAGGCGATGCGTCCGGTGTTCGCCGACCTGGTGGCGGAGATCCAGCGGTCCGTCGGCTTCTACACGTCGTCGCGTCGGGGCGTCAAGCTGGACAAGCTCATTGCCATGGGCAACGCTTTCAAGCTGCCCGGGATGCCCAAGTTCATCCAGCAGAACCTGGGGATGGAAGTCGTCAGGCCGACGATGTTTAATCGCTTGTCAGCCAGCGGGGCTCCGAACGCGCCGCAACTGGTGGACCAGTTGCTGAGTTTCGGCGTGGCTTACGGCCTGGCGCTGCAGGGGCTCGATCTGGCCCCGATCACCAGCAGCCTGCTGCCGCCTGAAATCGCCAAGCAGGTCATCTGGCAGAAGAAAACCCCCTGGTTCTACGGGGCCGCCGCCTGCCTGGCGTTGTCGGCGGTATTGATCTGGGGCCGGAACATGTCGGATTCCAGTGCGGTCGCCGCCGGGGTCGGTGATGGCGGCGGCGGCTCGGTCGGAGACGTCTCGAGGGCTGTCCGTATCATCGAGAACGGTCCTCCGGGCACCCTGGCGCCCAAGCCCTACGCCGAGGAGGTCTTGCAGGCGGTACAGGTTCTCAATGATGAGAAATCGAGGCTGGAAAGCGAAATCCAGCAACAAGTCGCCCAGGCCCAGGCGATCAAGGGTCTCCAATCGAACAAGCCGGTCTGGCCCAAGATTCTGAACATGATTCACTCGGCGTTGCCGTCGCCTGAGTCCGAGCTGGCCAGAGCGATGGCCGATGGCCCGCAGGCTTATAAGGCCCTGATCGCCGGCAATCCGGCGAAGTACGAGCGAGCCAAGAGGAAGCAGGTTTTCATCAGGGAGTTCAAGGCGGAGTACTCCGAGGATGTATCCGCGACGATCGACCAGAAGATGAGTGCGAATCCCGGGACGCCGAGTCCCGGCCCATTGGGGGCGTCTGCTGCCCCGACATCCGGTCAAGATGGGGTGAAAAAGGGTTTTGTGCTCGCGCTGGTTTGCCGGACACCCTTCTCCGGCGGCAATCTGGATGGCCTGCTGCCCTTTATTCAGAACGTCTTCGTTGCCAATCTGTACAGGGCCGGCCAGAAAGAAAAGAGCGTCTACCTGGACGAGGTTCGCTACCTGGGTTCTCCGGTGTCGGTCCGCGATCCCGGCGGCTCGGGTGGCGGGATCAGAGGCGGCAGGGCCGTCTCGTCGGGCATGGGGTCGGTTGGCGCCGCGTCGGCCGCCAAGGCCGAGGAACTCAGAGATCCCGTCACCGGCGAGTTGATGTCCAAGGACTGGCAGTTCCAGCTTCTGGTGTCGGTGGTGGTGGGGGACAGGCCGGCCGCCCAGCTTGGTGAAGAGCCGGGCGTCGCGGCGCCGCCGCCGCAGTAAGGCCCGGGAACCCGGGGACTCCGGCGGGCGAAATACGGCTGAGCGTCGCCGACCGTGGTGGGTCCGGCGGGAGTGATGATAATGCAGTGGATCAAGGCGCATTTGACCATTGTGGTTTGCGGGGCCGTGAGCGTGGCGGCCATTGTCCTCATGGTGCTGGGGATCATGATGTCCGACGTCCAGGAGGCTCTGGCCCGGGGCGCCGGCGTGGTTCAGAACCTCACCAGCGCCAGGCCGGTCAATCAGCGCGTCATCCAGCTCACCCAGAAGATCCTCGAGCAGAATGCCGCGAAGATCGAGACCATGAACAAGCAACTTACCCAGTTGGGCAGCTATCAGCCGTTGATCGAGGATGTATTCCCGGCCATCAACCAGTCCAATCCGGGAGCAAGGTTTCGCTTCAAACAACTGCTGTTGGAGGCCCAGGATCAGATGATCGCCCTGCTTCGCGCGGGGCCTTGCCCGACGCAGCAGGAATACACGGACGAGCAGGCGTTCATCGACGATCAGAAACTCAAGGCGGCCGGAGCCGCCGGGCTGGGGGTCACGGAATCAGCGGGCAGGACGCCGACTCCGGCCATAGCCGCTCCCGGCCCGCGGTCGTCGATCGGCGCGACCGGGCGCGTCGACATGGAGCAGCGCCAGGGCCTGAGCCCGGAGCAACTGGCGGAGACCTTCGGAGATGTCCGCGCAAGCATCCGCCGAGCCAGAAGCATTTACTGCTACGTGGATTCGAAGGCCGATGTCTTCGGCAGTTGGCCCGGCGTGACCGGAAGCCAGGATCCGTCCGTCGAAAGCATGTGGTATGCCCAGATGGGGCTTTGGCTCGAGCAGGACGTGGTCAAAGCCCTGGCCAGCCTGAACAACCGCGTCGCCGAGGCGATCAAGACCCGCCAGGAGGATCCCTGGGTCGGCGTCCTCCCGGTCAAACACCTGAAGAGAATCACGATCAACGGCTATGTTTCGTCCGGGACGGTGCCGGCGGGCGAATCCTCCACCTCCGCCGGCAAACCGGGTGACATGATTCCCGCCTTCTATACCCGGCCGTCCGTTGGTGAGCAGGTGGACGTCATCCAGTTCACTGTCGAACTGGTCGTCGAGGCCCGGCTGCTGCCTTCGGTCATCGATGAGATCTGCAAGGCGGGCTTCTTCACGCTGCTGATGGTCAACTACTCGGCCGTGGAGGCCAACGAGAACTGGGTGGGGCACATTTACGGCCCGGCCCCGACGATCAATGTGATCCTGGATTTCGATGGCTGTTTCACGCGGGCCAACTATGAGAAATGGCTGCCACCGAGTGTGAAGGTTGCGATCGCCGCCGGAAACTCCAGATTCGAGCAGAGCGGCGCCGCGCCGGCCTCCCCGGCGGGCGGCGGCAGGCTCTTTACCCCCCCCGGACGTCCGGGCGTGCCCGGCGGCTTCAGGGACGATCAATAGAAGAACTGCGAGGCATTGTCGGCCTTGACGCAGGAGAGCCAGAATGGCCAAGCAGAATGTGACCTTCGTCGAGAGACACCTGGAGAAAATCGTCGTCGGTGTGACCGGCGCGGTTCTTCTGGCGACGGCGGTCCTCTATCTTGTCAGCAATCCTCACTCGGTCGAGGTTCAGGGGGAAAGGGTGGGGCCACAGGAACTCTACGCCACGATCCGCGAGCAGGCGGAGACGACCCTGCGGCAGATGCGGCAGGCTCAGCCGCCGGACGACTCGGGCGGCGCCGACTTGGTCATTCCAGACATCAATAACCAGCGAAGCCCGTACGATTCGGAGAATATCCCCAGGGAGTTCACGATCATCTTTGCTCCCTTGTCGCCGGAGGTTCCGATGATCAAGGGCGCACAGCGCGGCAAGATCCGCCTCGCGGAGATCCTGCCTCCCGGGCCGATCGCGGCGACGTCGGGTCGAGCCTACGCCAAGCTGGCCACGCCGAGCGACATCTCCCAGAGCGGCGCCCCGACGCAGGAGCCCTCCACCGCGGTAACCCAGGACTGGAACTGGGTCGCGGTTTTCTCGGCGGTCCATCGCAGGAAACAGCGGGCCAAGTTCGAGCAGGCCCAGTACGCCTTCGATCGTCAGCATGTCATCGTGGCCGGTGTTGAGGCCGAGCGACAGGAAAGGCTGCCCGACGGCCAGTGGGGCGAAGCCCGGATTGTCACCGGCTATTCCGATAAGGTCATCCCGCCCCGCAAGACAGCCGACCTGATCCGGCAGGATGACGGCACCGTGCTGGTGGGCGACCTCGCGGCCATCGGCGAGTACAGGAAGCTCCTCGATGCGAGGGAGAATCAGGTT
>DATIKE010000439.1:0-11449 GCA_035477895.1 Phycisphaerae bacterium | reverse complement strand
ACTCGCCTACGTCCCGGACCAGCCTTTCCTCTATGAAAAGCTCACCGGGCGCGAGTTCCTCGGCTTTGTGGGGCAGATGTACGGCCTTGATGCCCCGGTCGCCGCGAGACGAACCGGCGAACTGGTCGAGCGGCTGGAGATGCGGCCTTTCCTCGACCAGCTCACCGAGAGCTACTCGCACGGCATGAAGCAGCGGACGGTCATCGCCGCCGCCCTGCTGCACGAGCCGGTCGTGCTGGTCATCGACGAGCCGCTGGTCGGGCTGGATCCCAAGACCGTCCGCACGGTCAAGGACCTGATGAACGAAATGATCCGGGCGGGACGATCGATCTTTATGAGCACCCACACACTGGAGGTGGCTGAGAGCGTGGCCGATCGGATCGGGATCATCCGGCACGGCAAGCTGGTCGTCGTGGGCACCCTGGACGAACTCCGCGGCCGGGCGTCGCGCAACAGCACGCTTGAGGAGATATTCCTGACCCTGACCGCCGACGACACCGACCAGTCGCCGGAGACGATACCGAGGTAAACGCCGAAACGCCGAAAGCCGAAACGTCGAAAGATAAAGAGCGGATATGGGCGGGTTGTCGCTACTACTGAGGATACATGGGCAGGCTCTGGCCAACACGGTGCGCCAGGCGGCCCGCGAGCGGCCGCACAAGGTCGTCGCCACCGCGTTCTCGATCCTGCTCATCTGGGGCGGGCTCTGCGTCCTGCTGATCGAGACCCTCCGGATCGTGAACAAACCGGTGCTCGAGGGGATCGTCGCGACGCCGCTCATCTTCACGTTCTTTTTCCTGGCTCTCAGCGCTATGCTGGCCTTCTCAACGGCCATCCTGGCCTACGGGGGCCTTTTCCGGCGGCCCGAAAGCACCTATCTGATGGCCGGGCCGTTCCTGCCGCGCGACGTGGTCATCCTGCGCTTCATGGAAAGTCTCGTGCTGGCCGGTTGGTCGCTGGGGCTGCTCGGCGTGCCGCTCATGATCGCCCTGGCCTACGTTTTCGACGAACCGTGGTCCTTCTACCCGCTGTTCCTCGGCCTGTTCCTCTTGTTCATCCCAATGCCGGGCGCGGCCGGGATGCTGATGGCCTGGTTTGTGGCGATGGTTTTTCCCAAGACGCCCCGCCGAATGATCATCCTGGTCGCGGTGATCCTCGGTGCCGTCGGCGCGTGGTGGTTGCGGGCGGCGGTCGGCACACCGGTTTCGTCGAGCGACTGGCTGCAGAACTTCTACGACCGCGTTTCGCTCGTGCAGAACGCTATTCTGCCGCACACATGGGTTTCCAAGGGCATCAACTGCGCCATCCAGGGCCAGCCCGCCCAGGCCGGCTTCTATCTGTTCGTCACCTTGGCCAACGCCCTGTTCGCCACCGTGGTCGCCGTGGGTATCGTCTCCGGCAGTTTCACGCGGGCTTTCGCCCGGGCACAGGTCTCCGGCGCCCGCAGCATCCGCCGCACCGGCAAAGCCATCCAGTTCCTGTCCGACATTCTGTTCGCGTATCTGCCCTGGCGGCAGCGACTGCTGGCCGCCAAGGACCTCAAGACGTTCCTCCGCGATCCGCTTCAGTGGTCGCAGATGGCGATTCTCATCGGGCTGCTGGCCCTGTACGTCGCCAACGTGCAGCGGATGTGGACCGACCTGGCCCAGCCCAGCCTGCAGGTGCTGATCGCCTTCCTCAACCTGACGGCCGTCTGTTTGATCCTGGCGACCTTCACCAGCCGCTTCGTGTTTCCGATCGTATCGCTGGAGAGTCAGCAGATCTGGCTGCTCGGCCTGCTGCCGCTGTCGCGCACGCAGATGATCCTGGGCAAGTACCTGTTCGCCCTGACGATCACCCTGGCGACCGCCATCGGCGTGATGGGGATCTCGGTCCTGAGGCTGGAACTGCCCGGGCCGCTGGGAGGGGCGCACCTGATCGCCAGCGCCGCGGCCTGCGTCGGCCTGTGTGGCGTGAGCATCGGCATGGGGGCGCGCATGCCCGTCTTTCACGAACGGAACCCCGCCCGGATCGCCGGCGGCTTCGGCGGGACGGTCAACCTGCTGCTGTCCGTCGGCCTGATGGTCGGCTCGCTGGCGGTCATGGGGATCATGAGCCTTCAGGCGACCAGGACGGGATACGGTGATACCGTCACCGCCTCGATGCTCGCATGTGTCGGGCTTGTGGTTATCCTGAATGTGGCCACGGCCGCCGCCGCCCTGGCCGTCGGGATCCGGCACTTCAAACGACTGGAGTGTTGAGCGTCCGCGGGATTACCGTATGACCCCTCCCGACCTCCATGTGTGGCACGCACGGCCCGGGATGAAGCCCTGACATTCGCGGGCGTGTTCACCGATCCTCGATTGTGGCCGACCGTCCATTCATGCATGCCCGGGCTTGGATTCGCAGGGCTTTCCGCTTCCCTGTTCCGGTTCATCCGGTCCGCGCGGCTTGGCCGCGAACCGCACGCCCACGTGATAGAGCCCACCATCTACTGGCACAGACCATCTAACGGAGGCGTTCTTGTCAACCAACCAGTCCCAGCAGTTGTCCAGCCGAAACACCACCCGGATCCGGTCGCCGACCGCCGGGGCGCCGTGCGCAGGCACCAGAAACCCCGCCCCGCACTCGCTGGCGTCTTTAGCCCATCCGAAATGCTCCTGTCCCGCGCCGCCCCACCGAACCGGGCAGTCAAAGCCGACGCGAACATGCGTTCGCCGCTCCGCCCCGAAGGTCAGCGGACCGTGTGTCTCTGCCACTTGTGAGATGAGTGTATTGGTGAGCATGGGTGTCCCCGGGGCTCTCTGTTAAAGTGTAGGTTTCAAAATCCGATCGGCCGACAGCGTCCGTCGATCGCAGCCCGGACGCGCCCACCATCTATTTCGGCAACTACCCTATCCGTCTTAAGATCAACCTCGTGACCGACCGGCCGGCGGTCGGCTACAATGCGGCCGCATCACGGCGGCGGACCGGCGGCCCCGCCTGCCGCGGGCACGGCCTGCCGCCTGAAGGTCCGGGGTCGGGCCGCCGGGTCTGGGAAAACCTGAAAACGACGCCGTCTGCGGGGGTTCGCATGTTCGCCGGTTTGGGCCTGGAAACCATTCGCCTTGGGATCACCAATATCCGGCTACACAAACTGCGCTCCTTCCTGACCACCTTGGGCATCATCTGCGGCGTGGGCGCGGTGATCTGCATGTTGTCGATCGGCGAGGGGGCCTCGGAGGCGGAATTGGCCCTGATCCGCCTGCTGGGCACGCACAACATCATCATCAAATCGGTCAAGCCCCAGGGCGGGGAAGACGTGTCCGAAGCCCGGTCCCAGCTTCTGACGTACGGCCTGACGCAGGCCGACCTGGATCTTATCCGGGAGACCATCCCCCACGTTCGCCGCGTATCCCCACTCCGGGAAGTCGCTTTCGAAGTGACCTACGGGGCGGTCCGTTTCCCGGGAACGGTGGTCGGGGCGTTGCCTGATTTCTTCAGCCTGGTTCACATCGAGCTGGCGACCGGCCGATTGCTCTCGGATCTCGATGATCGTGCCGCAACTCAGGTCTGCATTATCGGCGACGACATCCGGCAACGGCTGTTCGCCTTCGAAGATCCTCTCGGCCGGTCCATCACGGTCAGCAGCCAGGCCGGTGAGATCCCGTTCCAGGTCGTCGGCGTCCTGAAGCGGGTGGATACCGCGGGCCTGCCCGCCCGGGGACTCGGCGAGCGGAACCTCAACACCGACATCTTCATCCCCTTCAACACGGCCGACAAACGCTACAGCGACCTTCAGTTCCGTATCACCAGTGGCAGCCGGGACTATAGCCAGGTCAGCTTCAGCGACTTCTACGTCGAGGTGGACGAACTCGATAACGTCCTTCCCGTTTCCCAGATGCTCAAGGCCGCCCTGGAAAAGAAGCACGCCAAGGTCGACTACAGCGTCAATGTCCCGCTCGAACGTCTCCAGATCGCCGAGAGCGAGAAACGCCGCCGTCAGATCACCCTGGGCTGCATCGCAGGGATCTCGCTGCTGGTGGGCGGGATCGGGATCATGAACATCATGCTGGCCACGGTGACCGAGCGGACCCGGGAGATCGGCATCCGCCGGGCACTGGGGGCCAAGCGGCGACACATCACCATCCAGTTTCTCATCGAGTCGGTGGTTCTGACGACCGTGGGCGGCGTCCTGGGTGTGATCTCAGGGGCCGCCGGCGCCGCCATCATCACCTACTGGGTTGGCTGGCCGACGGTCATCCACGAGTGGACGATTCTGGTGAGCTTCGGGCTGGCGGTGGCCGTCGGCGTCTTCTTCGGCATTTACCCGGCCGCGGCGGCGGCCCGCCTGGACCCCATCGAGGCCCTTCGACACGAGTAAACCACCTAGTGGAGCACCCTGTTCCTCCGGGGCCGGAGGGCTGGAGCCGGCCGACCGGGGAAATCCTTGTCTGTGAATAGGCTCACAAGTTCACTTCATTGTCGTCAGGAGAACACAAAACCATCGACAGGCCCCGTGTCGCGGGGATCGCCCCAAAAAAAACGTGTTCCCGGGCGACTTATCGACCGGATTTATTGGCCGCGACTTCTGGTGTGTGTTATACTAAGAGAGGCAGTGGTCCCCACACTGCTTCTCCCCGAACGAGGTCGCTGAGGGATAGAGCGGCAGCGCCTTGTGACTCCAATGACAACCGAACAGGGATCATCGCGCACGGTATTTTTTCGGGCGTGCTCCTCGCGTCCTTAGTGCCGGGCCGGTGTGAAAGTCGCGGCAGGTGGTTTCAGCCGACGGAAACCGCGCACGGCCCCCCATGTGTATCGTAAGAATAGGTGGGGCTGGCCGAACGCCGACGGCCGAACGAGCCTGAGAAACATGGAGTCTCGGGGAGTAAGTGCCATGACCAGTTCAACCACATCCCAGCAGCTGCTCCCTGCGGAGGCAGTCCTCCAGTCATCGGAAGCTCGTCCACCGACACCGGCCGAGCTTGCCGCCCTCAGCGAGGTCGACCGAATCCTGCTGCGACGGCTCTTTGAGGAGCCGTGGCAGTACGTGCCTCACGGTCTGTTCCGCAAGACCTCGGCGGAGAAGCTTCTTTTCGGGCAAGCGGCGCTGAAAATCCTTCCGGCCAGCTGTAGTCTGAACAGCGAGGAAAGGGCCGACGGCGGTATTGAATGCACGCTGACCGGAACCCAGGAAATCCTGATTTTTCAGCAGCTCAACTATGCCCGAATGCGGGTTGCCCGGATACTCGATCGGCACCGTGGCCAGAGGATGCCCGTCTCGGAGGTGCCGGAACTCGTCACCTGGGCCCGCCGGGCGATCAATGCCCGGGCTCATATCGTGCAGGCCAACATGCCGCTGGTCCTGGCCATGGCCAAGCGCACCCGGCTGAACAGCCTGGATTTCAACGAGTTGATCAGCGAGGGGAACCTCGCTCTGCTTCGCTGTGTGGACAAGTTTGACTGCGCCCGCGGGTTCAAGTTCAGCACTTACGCCTGCCGGGCGATTCTCAAGAGCTTTTCCCGCGTCGCCATGAGAACCAGCCGGTATCGGCTGCGGTTTCCTACCGAGTTCGACCCGGCCATGGAGAAGAGCGATTCCATGGACCGCAAACACGGGGACGCCGAGTCCGCCTGCATCGACGATATCCGCGACATCCTCGCCTCGAACCGTGCCGCCCTGAACGACGTGGAGCAGACCGTGATCCGCGAACGGTTCGGCCTGGAAAGCGACGCCCCGGACGGCAAGGGCAAGACGCTCGAACAGGTCGGCGCGATAGTCGGCGTGACCAAGGAACGCGTGCGTCAGATTCAAAACAAGGCGCTGGCCAAGATCAAGACGATCCTGGAGAACGACTACCTGGCTGCATGAACCGGCTGCACCCCGAACGCCGGGCGTCCGATTGCATCTGTCGGTCTTTCTTCGAGAACCCCCTCGCCGGGTCCTTCTCCTCCTCCCCGGCAAGGGGGTTCCGTTTGCGCGTCGGTATTCGGATTCGGTGCGGTGGATGTTGCCGCGCGGGTTCCACGACCGGCGCGGACGTGCGGCAATTGCGTTGACCCCCCTCCTGAGCATTCCTATAATCGTCCCCGGACTGAGTAATCCTGTTTAGCCGCAAGCCGATGGCAAGTGCTTCGGCGAACGCGCCTTTCCGGGTTGAAACCATGACCATCCAGGTAAACGGACAGGAACAGGAGGTTGAACCCGACGCGACCCTCGGTCGTCTCGTGGCCGCGTTCCGCTTCAACCCCCGGCACGTGGCGGTCGAGGTCAACGAGGAACTGGTGCCACGGCGGCTTTACGACGCGACCGCGCTGCGCGGAGGGGACCGCGTCGAGATTGTCACCCTGGTGGGAGGCGGTTGATGCAACAGGACAGCTTCCGTGTCGGCCCGTTCGAGTTCAAGTCCCGGCTGTTCGTCGGGACCGGCAAGTATGCTGATTTCGAGCAGATGAATACCTGCCTGGAGGCGTCCGGCACCCAGGTGGTCACGGTGGCCGTCCGCCGTGACGTGTTGACACCCGAAGGCGGACGCCGACCCAAGAGCATGCTCGACTCCCTCGACACCAGCCGCTACACGATCCTTCCGAACACCGCGGGCTGCTTCACCGCGGTCGACGCCGTCCGGGCGGCCCGGCTCAGCCGCGAGCTGCTTGAAGGCCTGGACAACCCCGGCGCCCAGTGGGTCAAGCTCGAAGTGCTGGCCGACAAGCGGACCCTGCTGCCAGACCCCGTCGGCAGCCTTCAGGCTACGGAAACCCTGGTCAAGGAGGGTCTCAGTGTCCTGGTGTACACCTCTGACGACCCGATCATGGCCAGGCGACTGAAGGACGCCGGCGCCACCAGCGTGATGCCGGCCGGCTCGCCGATCGGCAGCGGGCAGGGCGTGCTGAACCCCAACAACATCCGCATCATTCTCGAGTATCTCAAGGAGGACGACCCGGAGTACCCGGTGATCGTCGATGCCGGGGTGGGGACCGCCTCCGACGTCACGATCGCGATGGAGCTCGGCAGCGACGGCGTGCTGCTGAACACCGGTATTGCCGGGGCGGCGGACCCCCTGGTGATGGCGCATGCCATGCGGCAGGCGATCGAGGCCGGCCGACTGGCCTTCAAGGCCGGACGCATCCCCAAGCGGCTCTACGCAACCGCCTCCAGCCCGACGGAAGGCGTCATCGCCTCGGCCCGCTCCAAGTAGAGAGCGGGTGTCGGAATCGCCCCACGCGGGTCACTTGGTTTTACCCACATCCTGCTTGTTGGAGTCCCAGCCCGTTGAGTCGAAGCATGGGCATAGCAGGCCACCACGTCCCGCCCATCAGTCCACGCAGGCCTCGTGCAACAGGCGCGCGATTCGCGCATGTTTGGGTTGTGGCCGAAGGGTAACCGTTCACGGGGGGCATCGCCGAGAACCTTCGGAAACGAGGGCACTTCTTGGACCCGGTGCCTGTTTTTGAGGCTTTCGGGCGCCCGGTCATCGAAAGGGGGCTGATTTCATTGGGTTTTGACCTGTGAGCGGCCACTTCCGGGACGCACTCTCAACACCTGCCGCCCCCGGCTTGCCTCGCGGCGGCACAGCCGCAACAATGGACCGGCAATCGCAGCCCGTCGGAGAAACCGCCTTGCAGCGACGAACTCGCAACATCATCTGCATCTGGGTCATCTTCGGCGGGTTGATCAACTTCCTGGCCTATACGATCTTCTATGCCGAGCTGGGGGGCGACGCCAAGAACGGCTGGAAAGAAGCCGTGCGCGACGACCGCGGAAACACCACGGAGCAGTACTACATCAGCGGCCACTTTCTCCGGTCCGGTGACGGCCGCGATCGCCCGGTCCCCAAGTGGGTCTGGGTCTACAGCTATATCCACTCGATCTCGCTGTGGCCCACGCAGGGCGCGATGGTCATCTGCATGTTGATCCTGGCCCGGCCCCACATCATCGCCACCATGACCGAGGGAAGCTGGATCCGCGGGCCCACTTTCATCACCGTGGTCATCACGCTGACGGCAGTACTTTGTTCGGTTCTGACCATTCTGTTTACCATCCAGTTCCTCAGGGATCTGCTGCGATGAAGGTTGCCGACATTCTGGGGCCGGATGGCCTGATCGCCCGTCGGTTGGAGAACTATGAGCACCGGCCTGAGCAGCTCGATATGGCCGCCGCCGTCGAGCGGGCGTTCGAGGGCTCGCGCCACCTGCTTGCCGAGGCCGGCACCGGCGTCGGCAAATCCTTCGCCTACCTCGTTCCGGCCATCACCAAGGCTCTGGATGGCAAGCGGATCATCATCAGCACGCACACCATCGCCCTTCAGGAACAACTCATCGAGCGGGACATTCCCTTCTTGAGTGCCATCTGGCCGGACAAATTCACCGCCGTCCTGGTCAAAGGCCGGCACAACTACCTGGGCATCCGCCGGCTTCGCCAGGCCAGCGAGCGGCAGGATCTGCTGCTGGCCGCTCCGTCACACAAGTCGGAGCTCTGGCGGATCGAGGATTGGGCATATCAGACGGGTGACGGCTCGCTGGCCGATCTCTCGCCCGCGCCTGACCCGCTCATCTGGGAACTGGTGCGAAGCGAGCACGGCAACTGCCTCGGCCGGCGCTGTACGTACTACAACAAGTGCTTCTACCAGCGGGCCCGCCGCCGGGCCGAGAACGCCGACATCCTGGTCGTGAACCACGCTCTGCTGCTGAGCGACCTGGCGCTGCGCCGTCAGGGCACCTCGATTCTGCCCGACTACGATCTGGCGATCATCGACGAGGCCCACAATTTCGAGTCGGTTGCCGCCGAGTACTTCGGCCGAAGCGTTTCGCAAGGCTCGGTCCGCTACCTGCTCAACCGCCTGCACCACGACCGGACCAACCGCGGTTTTCTGCGTATCCACGGGAGCCGGCGGGCGATCGAGGCCGTGGACGAGGCCCGCCGGGCTTCAGACGATTTCTGGCTGGCCTTGCGCGACTGGCAGGACCAATACGGGAGGCCCAACGGGCGGATCGTCGGCCGGATCGATACCCCCAACAACCTCACACCAGCCCTGAAGGCATTGCGATCCGAGCTCGAGGCTGTCCGCCACGACCTCAAGCACGAGGAGGACCTTTTCGAGCTGTCGAGCCTGATGGACCGCACGGCCGTCATGGCCGACGAGCTGAAGGTTCTTCTCGAAAGCGACTCGCCTGAGTCCGTCCGCTGGATCGAGGTCACCGGCAGCAGCAGGCCGAATCTTGAACTCATCGAGGCTCCAATCGTTGTCGCGGACGCCCTGCGCGAGTTCTTCTTCGACAAGACCGACAGCATCATCCTTACCAGCGCGACGCTGGCCATCGGCCGTTCCGACGGATTCAAGTACATTCGCTCGCGGCTGGGCCTGGACGACTGCGACGAACTACAGGTCGGCTCGCCGTTCAACTACGCCGAACAGGCCGAGTTGCACATCGAGATGTCGCTGCCGGACCCGGAAGAAGACGGTTTTCTCCCGGTCGCCCGTGCCGCCGTCGAGCGACACGTTCTGGAGACCGGCGGGCATGCGTTCGTGTTGTTCACCAGCTACCGGATGATGCAGGAAATGGCCGAGGAGCTTCGCCCGACGTTCGGGCGGGCGGGTCTCAGGATGATGGTCCAGGGCGAGGGCCTGCCGCGCTCGTTGATGCTGGAGCGCTTCCGCCGCGAGGCCGGCTCGGTCATCTTCGGCACCGACAGCTTCTGGCAGGGAGTCGACGTCCCCGGCGACGCGCTGGTGAACGTGATCATCGTCCGTTTGCCCTTTGCCGTACCCGATCGGCCGCTGACCGAGGCCCGGATCGAGCAGATCCAGGCCGCCGGCGGTAAACCTTTCTTTGACTACCAGCTTCCAGAGGCCATTTTGAAGTTCAAGCAGGGTTTCGGGCGGCTCATCCGCACCCGGACCGACCGCGGTCGCGTCGTCGTGCTCGACAAGCGAGTCAAAACCCGGCGCTACGGCCGACTTTTCCTCAGCGCCGTGCCGAAGTGCAACGTGATCCTCCACGAACCGCCGGAATCCGATGCGCAAACGAAGGGCGATTGATGTTGATTGATGTGCCCTGAGGCGCCCTTCCCCCGGCACTACTCTGCGATGAGATCCGAAATCCGCGGTGGGATTGGATGGGATGGATCGACATAGACCTTTCCGTCACGGACCCGGCAGGGATGGAACTTCAGGCGGACCATCGGCATTTTCGGATCCGTCAGCCCGGTCTTGAGGTCGAAGGGCCAGTGGTGGACCGAGCAAACGACGCAGCCGTCGGCCACATGTCCGCGCCCGAGCGATCCGCCCTCGTGCGGGCAGGAATCATCGACGGCGACAAAGCGGCCGGCATCGTTGCAGATCGCCAACCGGACGCCGCCCACGCACACCCGCGCCGCCTTTCCCGGGGGAACGTCACACACATCAACCGCGTACTGCCAATCCGTCATGTAGCCCCGTTCCGCTTTCCACTGCTGACGATTTGACTTTTCGATGTTCACGCTTCCCGCATCTGCCGACGGCATTCCCGGCAGACCCACTGCCCGGACTCGATGGCCTGAATGGCCCCCAGGCGGCCGCACCCGTCGCACAGGTCGACCCGGCCGCGGTGCGACGACTTGGCCGCCTCCTCGTTCAATTCGAGGATGTCCTCCAGCAGCAGCACCTGCAGGGCCGAGTCGATCGCCCGGTCGCGGTGCATGGCGAGGATCTGGCCGACCGCGCCGAACAGCAGAAAACCCACCAGGCCGATGGCCGCCAGCGCCGCGGCCAGCAGATACAATTCGCTGGAGGTGTTCTTGTGAAGTACGTCCGCCAGCGGCCCGCCCAGGATAATCCCGTCGCGCAGCGCCTCGGCCCGGAGCCACGCGTACACGGCCAGGCCCACGCCGCCCAGCAGCATCAGGATGCCCAGGCCGTAGAACGACCGGATCAGAAACCGGATGATGGGGTAACTTCGTTTGCGGGTCATTGACGGCATCAATCCACCGGGGGTTAGCGGCAGCGGAACACAGGCGCGGCAGACGGGATCATACGGGCACGGAGATGGACGATCAAGCACCTCCGATCCGGTCGCGGCAGATGGGGCGGTGATAAGTGGGGTTGACCTGCCTTCTTCAGATGGCAGGTGAATTGCTGGACCGAGATTCCCATCTCGGTCCCTCTGCTCCTGGGATTCCCAGCCCATCGACTGGGGGAACGGATTCCCGAACAGAACGAACGAGAAGGCCTGCCTGCCTGTGCGTGTCCGCCTGTCTGCGTGTACGCACAGGCAGGCAGGGATTCTCGTTCGAGCCCGGCGTTGCCGGGAGGACCACCGCCCTACATTGTGGCCGCCCGAGCCGTCACGGCCCCCGGCAGATGTGTTCGAGCGATGCCTGTGGCACGTCGTTCACTTCCTGGCCGGCGCGTCGATCGGTTTGTTCGGGCCGGTGGTGTTCGCGCCAATGCCGGCGAGGAAGCGCTGCAGGGCCTTGGGGTCCACATCCGAGTCGCTCAACTCCTGCGCC
>DATIKE010000438.1:0-3284 GCA_035477895.1 Phycisphaerae bacterium | reverse complement strand
AGAAACGGCTCAAGGAAACCGGTCTGTTCACCGAGGCAACGATCGAGCCGATCGAGCCGGGCAGCCAGGAGGCCGGCGTCCGCGACTCGCTGGTGACGGTGACCGAGAACCCGCAGACCACCCAGTTCATCGCCGGCGTGGGGGCCAGCAGCGACAGCGGGATCGTCGGCAACATCGTGCTCGAGAACACGAACTTCGATCTGTTCGATTGGCCGCGGAGTTTCGAGGAGTTCTTCAAGGGCCGCTCGTTCCGCGGCGCGGGCCAGACGTTCCGCATCCAGCTCGAACCGGGCACCGAGCTGAACCGCTTCCGCATCGACTTCCGCGAACCCTACCTGATGGACAAGCGGATCGGCTTCGGCACGAGCCTCTATCTGTTCGAGCGCGGCCGCGACGGCTACGACGAGATGCGCTTCGGCGGGAACGTCAGCTTCGACCGGGCGTTCGAGTCCGGCCTGCTGGCCGGCTGGGTGGGCGAGATCGCCCTGCGGACCGAGTACATCGACGTCCGCGACCGTGAGGCGTTCGCCGCCAAGGACATCCGCGATGTCGATGGCGGAAGCTTCCTTACCTCCATCAAACTCTCACTGCTGCACGATACGACCGACAGCCGGCTGAACCCCTCGACCGGCCATCGGTTCAATGTGTCCTACGAGCAGGCCGGAGCGATGGGCGGCGACTTCTTCTTCGGCAAGGGGACGGCTGCCTACACCCGGCACTGGACGGTCGCGGTGGACGAGCAGGAACGCAAGAGCGTCGTCAGTACGTACGCCCGGGCGGGGCAGATCTTCGGCGACGCTCCGGTCTTCGAGCGGCTCTACGCCGGCGGCATCGGGTCGCTGCGAGGGTTTGACTTCCGCGGGATCAGCCCGCGCGACGGACTGCGCCAGAACCGCGTCGGCGGCGACTTCATGCTGCTCACCGGCGCGGAGTACTCCTTCCCGCTGTTTGCCAAGGCGGTGCGAGGCGTGTTCTTCAGCGACATGGGGACCGTCGAGAAGGAATTCGGTATCAAGAGCTGGCGGGCGGCGGTCGGAGGAGGTATCCGGCTCACGCTCGACATCTTCGGCACCGTGCCGATGGAGTTCGACTTGGCTTACCCGCTCGCCAAGGAAGACGACGACGACACCCGTGTCTTCAGCTTCTTCATCGGCCTGCCGTTCCTGTGATCGGCAGTTTTTTGGAGTTCGCCGGGGAGTGGAATCAACATGCGCGCAATATGGACAGGCTTGTCGTTTTCCTTGCTGCTGTCGGGCATTGCATCGGGCCAGGCGGCTGATTATCTGAGCGACCGCAAGGACCTGATCATGCACATGAATCAAGGCTGGGGCCGGCTGGGCATCGACTGTGCCGCCCACGCCCGCGACCAGGTCGGCTTGCAACTGCGGATCGGCGACAAGAAATACCCCAAGGGGTTGGGGCACCATGCGCCCGGCGAACTTGTCGTCGACCTGGGAAGGCAATATGCGCGGTTTGAGGCCGAGGTTGGAGTGCAATCCAACGCGGGTGCTGCCGGAAGCGTTGTGTTTCAGATCTTCGTCGACGATCGGCCGGCATTCGACAGCGGTGTGCTGCGGGCGGGGGATGCGCCCAAGCCTGTGTCGGTTTCCGTGACCGGTGCCCTGGAAATGCGACTGGTCGTCACGGATGCCGGTGACGGTCTCATCAGCGACTGCGCGAACTGGGCAGAGCCCCGGCTGATTCGCGACGGGACGGGAGGATCGTCGAAGCATTTTGATGATTTCGATGTTGTCCGTTTCGCGCGTGTGGTGACCAGCGATCCGAACCGGATCGACGGTGCCCGCAGCACGCGCATTCAGGAGTACCAGGCCGACGACCTTTATCTCGACACCGATTTGTATCCCGATGAGCAGGGGCGTTACGAGGTGCCGGCCGGCAGTGATGGACGCGGAGCGATCGGGCTGCGCTGGATCGAGCGGAGGCAGATTCGGGCCTTGGAGATCGAGTTCGACAAGGCTCCGTCCTCCGAGCAGGCCGAGTCGGCCGAGGTGCAGTTCTGGGCCGGAATCTCTGCTTACCAGGGGTCGTGGAATACGCTCAACGGAGTGCTCGTGGCCCGGGCCGACCGCTGGACTATCCGCGTCGACCGACGGCAGAACCCCGGTTTTCACAATGGCACGTGGAAGGTTCGATGGGTGATACCGGCCGGCGACAAGGTCGTCGTTCGTCGCTTGCAGGCGTATTCCGTTTCGGCCATCCGTACGGATAATCTTCTGCTGCATCTGGATTCGCCGGCCGCCATCGGTCAGGTCGAAGTGGAGATGTACAACGGCGAGTTCGTCGAACCGGCAACTATTGCGGGCCAGACCCGGGCCCGGATCGACGCGGCCGAGTCCATCCCGTTGAAGATCCGTCACATCGACCGGCGTTCCTGGCAGTCGGACCGCGCGGTGCTGCGCATTCACCGGCCGGAGGGATCGTTTGCCGTCGGCCTGGACGATGTGTTGAAGAACAAGGCCGTCTACGTGCCCGAGCACCGGGCGATGGTGTCCCTGGCCGACGCGGGGCTGACGCTTGCCGCCTGCCGGGAACAGATCGCCGGCAAGGAGACTATTCTGCAGCAGGTCCGCCGTCTGCCGGACCAGACCTTCGCCCAGGCGATCGAGAAGGTGCACCGGGTCGAGCAGAACCGCCAGCCGACCATGCTGTCGCTGGCCTGCGATAATAACAAGTTCATCGTGCATCGCGACGGGGTGGTGGCTTTTTCTGTGCCGACGGACCCGGACAAGCCGACGCCGCCGGACGTCGGGACCTACCCCTCGATGGTTCGCTCGGTATGCGGGTCGGGCAGGAACGAGAAACTCGAACGGCACCTGGACGGCGGATGGTATCCGGTCTCCGTCGTGACCATCGAGGACGGTGGAATCCGCTATCGCCAGACGGCGTTCGTGGTGCCCTTCGATCGAGAAGCCACGGTGGACAACCCCTGGCTGAATCCCAAACCGTTGTTCGTGGCCGCTTACGTGATCGAGAACACCGGCCAGTCGCCGGCGGACGCTTTGTTGCGGCTGGACGTCCTGGGCGACGCCGAGAGCAAGAAGCCGGCGGAGATGCAGAGGGCCGGAGGCCGGGTGAACGCACAGTTCGATGGCCGACTGCTGGGAAGCATAGATATCGAGCAGGGAGGCTCGCTCAAGGCAGCCACTCAGGACGGAACACTCTCGCTGACCGGCCGGCTCGAGGCGGGACAGACCGTACAGTGTGCCGTTTACCTGCCCGGATGGAAGATGGGCACGGACGAGGCGGGCTCGCTGACCGGCGGG
>DATIKE010000437.1:0-1569 GCA_035477895.1 Phycisphaerae bacterium | reverse complement strand
AGCCCGCGCGGCGTGGCGATCACCAACGGCATCGCCCCGGCGCTGGCCGACGTCGATCCGTACTGGATGGCGGTCGCGGGGATCGACGAGGCGATCCGCAACCTGGTGTGCGTCGGCGGAAATCTGGACCGCACGGCCATCCTGGACAACTTCTGCTGGGGCAACTGCGAGGATCCGCGGACCATGGGGGCGCTGGTGCGGGCGTGCCAGGGGTGTTACGACGCGGCGGTCACCTACGGCACACCGTTCATCTCCGGCAAGGATTCACTGAACAACGAGTTCGCCCTCGACCCGGCGGACGCGAAACGGCTGGCCGATCGCATACCGCTGTTCAATAACCGCATCCGGATTCCCGAGACACTGCTGATCAGCGCGATTGGGATCATCGAGGACGTGGGGGCGTGCATTACGATGGATCTGAAGTCGGTGGTTGACACACCGGTGTTTTTCGTCGGCCTGCGGGCGGGCAGTTGGCTGGAGGCGGACATCACCCAGGCGGCTGCCCTGCATCGGAAGGTAACAGAGCTGATCCGCCACGGCGCGGTGCTGGCCGCCCACGACTGCGGTGACGAGGGCATTCTGGTGACGCTGGCTGAGATGGCATTCGCCGGTCAGTGCGGCGTCGAGGCGACGTTTACCGATCCCGAACCGCTGGCCCCGATCCCGTGCGGGTATGTTCTGCAGGTCAAGGCCGACCAGGCGGACAACATCACCGCACTGCCTTCGCGGCTTGCGGGCGTGCGGGTCACGCGGATCGGCCGAACCGCGTCCGGCAACAAACTCACCTGGCGTGCCGATGATTCCAAGGGCGCCGACCGCTTCGAGGTCGATCTGAAGAAGCTGTCCGACGCATGGCGGTCACCAATGAACTGGTAAACTCGCACAGGGAAAGATCGGCCGTCTTCAGAGCAAAGACTTGCCCAAGCCATGAGCCCGACGTTGAACGAGCGAAAAATCGTTCTCGCCTCGCAAAGCCCGCGACGCAGGGAGTTGCTGCGCGACGCGGGCATTGAATTCGAAACCGTCCCGCCGCGTTACGACGAGCCCGATCCGGCCTCCTGGCCCTCGGACCCGATCTGCTACGTGGAAACAGTGAGCATCGCCAAGGCCCGCAGCGTCGCGGAGGACCATCCGGATCGCGTGATCCTTGGGGCGGACACTGTAGTAGCACTGGAAAACCGGATGTTCGGCAAGCCGATGGACGAAACCGACGCCCGGCGCATCCTGTGCGGCCTGTTCGGCACGACGCATCGGGTGATCACCGGCGTGGCCCTCCACGAGCCGGCCGGCGGTCGGCAGATCATCCGCCATGCGACCACGAGGTGCCGGATGCGCCCGATGAGCCCGGCCGAACTGGACGAGTACCTCCGCGGCGGCGCCTGGGAAGGAAAGGCGGGTGCCTACGGCATCCAGGACGAGGGCGATGAGTTCGTGACGATCGTGGAAGGCTCATTCAGCAACGTGGTCGGCCTGCCGATCGAGCTGGTCGTCGAGATGCTGGCGGACTTCGGCGTGCGGCCCGGCCGAGGCGGCCTCGCGGGCTGAAGCCCGCCATGTGTCCAGCATCCG
>DATIKE010000436.1:0-6183 GCA_035477895.1 Phycisphaerae bacterium | reverse complement strand
GGGGTTTCCGAAGAAAATCAATAGCTGTGCGAGCCGATCCGAACCTTTCCGCGAAAGACCCAGTAGACCACGCCGGTGTAGGCCAGCACGAAGGGCATGCCGATGATCGCCATGATGAGCGTGATGGTCAGGGTCTTGGCGGACGAGGCGGCGTTGTAGATGGTGAGGCTGTACTCCAGCCGGGTGGCGGTGACGAGGTTGGGGGCCAGCTCGACGGAGAACAGGAACACGAACGCCGCGATCGCGCAGCAGGAGGAGATAAAGGCGTATCCGGGTCGGCCCTGGTGGATCGCCCGGGGGATGTTGGCGATGGCCAGCACGTTGAGGATGACGACGACCCAGGCCCAGGGATGCTCCTGGAAGCTATCGGCGGCGTTGGGCACGGCGACGAAGGTGAAGATCGTGGTGAGCATGTACAGCAGGAGGAATGAGCCGAAGGCGGTCCACATCCAGTTGTAGATCCGGCCCTGGAGTTCGCCCTCGGTCTTGAGATAGAGGTAAATGGCGCCGTGCATGGCGAACATGGCCACGGTGAAGGCGCCGACCAGCAGGGGATAGGGGCGGAGCTGATCGAGGAGGGTTCCCTGGAACTCCATATCCGCGCCGATGGGCAGACCGATCATCATATTCCCGACGACCACGCCGAACAGGAGCGTCGCCAGCGCGCTGCCGGCGAAGAAGCTGTAGTCCCAGAACCGCCGCCACGCGGGTGAGTCGGTCTTGCTTCGAAACTCCATGGAGACGCCGCGGAAGATCAGGGCGAACAGCAGGATCATGAAGGCCACGTAGAAGCCGGAGAAGATGGTGGCGTAGGCGTCGGGGAAGGCGGCGAAGAGGGCGCCGCCGAAGGTGACGAGCCAGACCTCGTTGCCGTCCCAGAGCGGCCCGATCGAGTTCATCATGATCCGGCGTTCGTGGTCGGTGCGGGCCCCGAGGTGGAGGATGCCCACGCCGAGGTCGAAGCCGTCCAGGATCGCGTAGCCGGTCAGGAGTACGCCCAGCAGCACGAACCAGATTTCACAGAGCAGGTCGTGGCTCAATTGCATGGCGGCGAACCCTCGCTATTTGCCATCCCGCCCGCCGGCGCGGTCATCCGGATGGGCATCGGTGAGTGAAGCCCCGTCCCGCCCGATCAGTTCGCGCGCCGCCTTGTGCAAGCCTTTGCGTTCGGCCCGCCGGGCTTCCTCGACGGGGATCGGCCCCTGGCGGATCTTCTGGTGAAGTACGTAGATGAACACCGCGAACAGCAGTGCGTAGATGAGGCCGAAGGTGATGATCGAGCCCAGGACATGTTCGGCCTTGACGGTGGGCGACAGGCCGTCGCAGGTCTTGAGCAGTCCGTAGACGATCCACGGCTGGCGGCCGACCTCGGCGGCGACCCATCCCGCCTCGTTGCTGACATAGGGGCCGGCCACCGCGAATACGAACACCCAGAGCAGCCAGCGCATTCGGAACAACCGGCCGATGGCGAGCATCAGGAGGGCGAACAGCGTCAGGGTGATGAAGGCCATGCCGAGCAGGATCATGAGATGGTAGGTCTGGAACGACAGGCCGACGGGCGGCCAGTCGCTTCGCGGCCATTCGGCCAGGCCCTTCACCGGGTCGCTTGTTTTTCCGTGGATCAGGAAGCTCAAGCCGCCGGGGATGCTGACGGAGTATTTTACGCGTTGCTCCTGCTCGTCGGGCACGCCGAAAAGATGCAGCGGGGCGTTTCCCGCGGTGTGGAAGTGGCCCTCGAACGCGGCCAGCTTGGCCGGCTGATGGCGGTAGACGTTGTTGGCCTGTAGGTGACCCGACACCAGGATGCCCAGAGACGAGACGGCGGCCACGATCAGCGCCGCCTTGAACGTCTTGCGGGAAATGTCCTCGTGCCGTTTCTTGAGGATGTAGTACGCGGTGACGCTCATCACGAAGAACGCGCCGAGGATGAACGCCCCGAGCCAGACGTGGACCAGGCGATGCATGGTCGAGGGGTTGAATACGACGGCCCAGAAGTCGGTGATCTCCGCCCGCTTCTGGAGTTGGCCGTTGACGAGCCGTTCCACGATGTGGTGACCGGCGGGCGTCTGCTGCCAGGAGTTGGCCACGATGATCCAGATCGAGGAGAAAATCGACCCCAGGGCGACCATCACCGTCGAGAAGAAGTGCATTCGGGGCGAGACCCTGTCCCAGCCGAAGACCAGAACCGCGAGGAAACAGGATTCCAGGAAGAACGCGAAGATGCCCTCTGCGGCCAGGGCGGAGCCGAACACGTCGCCGACGTAACGTGAATAGGCCGCCCAGTTGGTCCCGAACTGGAACTCCATGACGATTCCGGTGGTCACGCCGACGGCGAAATTGATGGCGAAGATCCTGGTCCAGAAGCGGGCGGCGGCTTCGTACTGCGGGTCACGGGTCTTGAGATAAAGCCCTTCCAGGATCACCAGCATCACGCCCAGCCCGATGGTCAGGGGCGGGAAGAGGTAATGGAACATGATGGTGAAGGCGAACTGGAGACGGGAGAGCAGCAGGACGTCCATGGTCTTGTCACCTGTGTTGTGCGCGTTATCGCGTCGAAAGAACGGAACGCCCGATGCCAAACAGCATAACCGTGGGTCAGCGGATGTAAAGATGCCCGCCGCCGGTCGGCACGCAGAAAAATGGAATCACGGGGCGGCGATCGGCGCCACGGTTTCGACGCGCCTCTCGCCTCGGGTTCTCTCTTCCGAAGACAGGCGGTGCTTCTCAGGCCGTTCCCGCCGGCGCGGGTGGCGTCAGCGCTTGGTTCTTCCGGTACGCGGTGCCCTGGAACACCGCTCCACGATCTCGATGCCCGGCAGGTTCGCGAGCCGGTCCAGCTTGAAATAGCGTTTGATGTCTTTCATCGGCAGGGCTTCTTGTGAAGACCGGGCACCCGAACCCTTCGGCCCGCCCTCCGATTCTGTCACGTACCCACATTGTACCGCCCGGGGCTTCCTGGTCGACGGATCCGGCGATATCCTGGTATGCCTGTTCGCGGTGCGTCATTGATCTGCGAGGATCGGATCGTGCCTGCCGACGTTCAACCCAGCCCGTCCACCGGAGAGCCCCCGGGCGCCCATGCGCTGCAGTGCATGGAGATCATCGGCGGCAACCAGGCGGTCCACAGCGCGATTTCCTCACCGGGCCTGGACATCTGGCTGGACAGTCGGCCGTTGGCCGGCAACGTCGGCGGGGATATTCACTACTTCTCGATGTGCGGTTCGGGGCGGGTCACTCGCCTGGCGGTCGCCGATATCTCCGGTCATGGACCGGGGATGAACCAGGTCGCCCGCTGGCTTCGAGGTTTGATGCGCAAGCACATTAATCTCCTGGACCAGACGCGTTTTGCCCGGGCGATCAACCGGGAGTTCACGCAAGGGGCGGAGGCCAATTACTTCGCTACGGTTCTCCTGACGACGTACTTTGCGCCCACGGATCATCTGATCGTGTGCAACGCCGGCCATCCGCGCCCGATCTGGTACAGCCGGAAGCGTAACGAGTGGCAGTTGCTTGACGCCGATCTGCCGGATGCGGGGCCTTCGATCCGCCAGGCGCGGGGGACTTATCTGCTCAAGCCGGTCTCGAACCTGCCGCTGGGGGTCATCGAGCCGACGGACTACGTGCAGTTTGCGGTGAAGCTCGACAAGGGGGATCTCGCCCTGGTGTACACGGACGCCCTGATCGAGGCCCGCAACGCAAATGGCGAGATGCTCGGCGAGGCCGGCCTGCTGGAGTTGGCCCGCCAGGCCGGGCCGGAGGACCCGCCGCGCCTGGGCGGGCGGCTTCTGGAGCGCGTGGACGGGTGGCGGGGTGGAGCCGATGCGGATGACGATCAGACGCTGATCGTGATGCATCACAACGCGTCCAATCCGCCGGCCATAACGCTGGGGCAGGCCCTGAAGTCGCTGTCCAGGATGCTCGGGCTCGCAAGAGTGTAAACGGCACACGCAAAATAAGAGGGGATATCCCCTTTTTATGACGCGGGTATGTGGTAGTCCTCCGGGCCGAGGTTGAGCGGCAGGCCGAGGCGGATCGACTGGAGCAGCTTGAGCGTGACGCGGGTCACGATGACCGCGTCGGTCACCTCGCAGGGGTTCGGCCCCTTACTCTCGATGCAGTCGACGAAACGGTCCAGGTGGTCGGCGTGGCCCTTGTCGGGCATGATGAACGGCGGCGGGCCGCCGGTGGACCGGGCTTTCTCATAGCCCTCGGTGACCGCGCGGTGGAACGCCTCGATCCCGCCCATCTCTTTATTATTGCCCTCATGCTTGAAGGCATAGGTCCGGCGGAAGGGTTCGTCGGCCAGGCCGCGCTGCCGCAGCTCGACGTAGTGATCGACGTTCAGGGTCACATGATTGAGGCTGACTTCGTAGAGTTCCTTGGGCGAATCGAAGTGGCCGCAGAGCGTCTGCTGCATGGTGGTCAACGAGCCGTCCTGAAACTTGATGACCAGGGCGAAATTGCCCCGGGCAGACCCCTCGGCGAACACGCGGACCGGCGGCGCGGGGTTGAACCACAGGGCCAGGTCCACGAAGTGAACCATCTCGGCAAAAAGAATGCCCTCGGGGTCCCAGAAGATCCAGTCGACCCAGCTTCGGCAGTCGTCGTTGACCCGCATGAGGATCTGCATCTGGCTTTCCTCGGGGATTCGCTGTCGCCGCCCCTGGGTACGATCGACGGACGGTCGCCAGCCGCCCTCGCCGCCGCGGGCTTTCTCGATCAGCTTTTTCAGATCCAGGATCGCCGGGCTGGACCGCTTGTTGTGGCCGACGCAGACCGGCACGCCGGTGGACCGCACCGCGCGGACGATCTCGAGCATTTCCTCCTGGGTGTTGGCCAACGGTTTCTCGACGTAGACGGCCTTGCCCGCTTTCAGGGCCGGCAGGATAAGCCGGCCTCGAAGGTTGGTATGCGTGGCCATCACGATCAACCGGATATCCGGGTCGGCCACGATCTCCTGCCAGTCCGAGCAGGCCCGGCGGGCGCCGAACTGCTGTCGGCACTGATCGGCGGCCTGGGCGTCGATATCGCAGGTGACGGCCAACTCCAGCCTCGGATTGGCCACGATATTGGGCAGCAGGAAGCTTCGGGCGAATGCCCCACATCCCACGAGGGCGACCGGATGACGACTCACGGCAGGCCTCCTTCCAGCGCTGGCCGACACGGCAGCGTGCAAGTATACTGCCCCGTCCACGAACGCCAAGAGTTGCGGTCGAGCATCCGCTGACGAGGCAGACCGCTCGAGCCAAGTGCGGCATCCGCCGCCGACCGTTCACCACCAGACATGGGGGGACTCCTGATGAGATTCAAGGGAACACGACGGATGACCGGAAAGCTGATCGCGGGCGCGTTGCTGGCGCTGGTATTGGCAGTGCCGGCGGTGCCCGCATGGGGTGCGGCCGCCAAGGCCCGGACGGGCAAGGCGGCCGCGGGAAAGGCGCAGGAAGAGACGTCGTCGCCCGGCCTGCCGGCGGACGCAAGTCATGTCATCGCGCTGCCGATGCTCAAGGGGGCATCGCGCCCGCCGATGAGCCTGTCGGCCGACCCGTGGAAGCGGGCCGCCGCCGTGAGCGGGCTGTACGAGAACACCGGGGTCGGGGCCAGGCCCGCCGCCCAGCCGACCTGGGTATACCTCTATTATAATCCCACAATGCTCTGGGTGGCCTTCCGCTGCGAGGGCCAGCACGGCAACGAGCTGAAAAAGGAGATCGCCGATCGCGACGGCAAGGTCTGGCGGGACGACAGCGTCGAGGTGATGGTCGACCCTACCGGAATGGGCAAAAACGTTTATCACATCGTGGTCAACTCCACCGGCAACGTCTACGACGCATACAACAAGGAGGGAAAATGGGACGCCAAGCTGGTCACGAAGGCCGCCACCGACGACAAGGGATGGTCGGTCACGATCGGCATCCCGTTCGCGGCGCTCAAGGCCAAAATGCCGGAGCCGGGACAAGCCTGGGCGGCGAATTTCTTCCGCAACGTGGCATTCAAGACGGAGGAGGCCACGCCCGAGGCCCCGTTCACCAAGGTCCGCACATCCTGGGCGCCGGTACTGACCAACTACGAAACCCCGAAGAACTACGGATACCTGCTCTTCGGTCCGGAGAACATGCCCGCCGTGCGCATGCGCCTGGTGAACCCGGTGGTGATCGGAAAAAACCACCTGACGGTCGACCCGCT
>DATIKE010000435.1:0-6118 GCA_035477895.1 Phycisphaerae bacterium | reverse complement strand
CTCGCCGGCGTTTTCGCCGTCCTCACCTGCGTCTGCGAGGAGCTTGTCAATCCCCTTTCGCTGCCGGCCGCCAAGGCTCCCCTGCACCTGCCCCTGCGACTGGCCTGGCTCATCGCTTTCTACCCCGCCAAGATCATTTGGCCGACGAACCTCTCGTCGGTTTACATGCTTCCCGACCCCCTCTCGCTCGCCAACCCCACCGTCGTCCTGGCCGTCGGGGCGGCCATCGCATTGATCGTCGCGGTTCTTGTCTCGCGCCGCTTCACGCCCGCCATCTGGGTCGGGGCCGCCGTCTATTACCTCGGCCTGGCGCCCACGATGGGTTTCGTCGGCTACAGTTGGGTCGTCGCCTCCGACAAGTACGCATACCTGCCGGCCGTCGGCCTGCTGCTCATTCTCGCCTGGCTTCTCGATCGCCTGGCGTCAGGCGGATCGACCGCCGCCCGCGCGCGATGGGTCGGCACCGTTGCCGCCGTCTGCGCCGTCGCCGCCCTGCTTGGCGTCGCGACCCGGCAGTACCTTCGTCAATGGAAAGACTCTGACATACTCATCCACCACATGTACGCCCTCGCGCCGAATTCGCCTCAGCTCAACAACGACATGGGCTCCCACCTCATCCGCCAGGGCAGATACGACGAAGCCATCTTCTACATCCAGAAGGCCCTCGAGTTGCAGCCCAACTTCGCGTTGCCGTATTACAGCCGGGGGTGGATTGAGGCCGTTCGGAACCGGCCCGACCATGCCATCGAGAATTACCGCAAGGCACTGGCCATCCACCCGCGATACGTCGATGCTTACAACGGCCTCGTCAACGCCTATCAGGCCAAGGATGAGTGGGATCAGGCGCTCACGTACGCCAAGACGATCATCGAGCTCGAGCCCGACAACCACGTCGGGTACGAGCTGGCCGGCCGTAACCGGATGCAACAGCGAAAACCCGATCAGGCCCTGCCCTATATCAGCAAGGCCGTCGAACTCAACCCCCGCAACGCGGAGACCCGAACCGTCCTCGGCGATGCACTGGCCCGCACGGGCAACCCCGATGCCGCCGCCAAGCAGTACCGCAAGGCCCTGGACCTTCAGCCCGATCTGACCACGGCCCACTTCAGGCTGGCCGGCCTTCTGGTGGATCAGAACCGCCCCGCCGACGCCGTCCCCCACTACGCCCGGGCCATCCAAACCCAGACCCGGCCCTCCCCGCGTGTGGACAACGAGTTGGCCTGGACCCTGGCGGCCAACAACCTTGAACCACCTGCCGGAATACCCGACGCCGTCGCGCTCGCGACCCGGGCCTGCGAGCAGACGCAATACCGGCAAGCCGCCACGATCGACACCCTCGCCGTCGCCTACGCCCGCGCGGGCCGATTCGCCGAAGCCGTCGCCATGGCCGACAAGGCCGTCGAGGTTGCCCTGACACAGGGCCAGACCGCCCTGGCCGACGCCATCCGCGCCCGCCGCGACCTCTTCGCCGCCGGCCGACCCTACGACGAAACGCCCTCGGGCACCGTTGGATCTGAAAGACGTTAAAAAGATCTTATGTCGCGGTCGAGCGGTCCGGTTGAGCCGGCCGGTCGCTGCGTTTTGGAGTCCTGATACCCGACCGCATGGCTTCCAGGCTTGCTGTCTTCGCTTCGCCGCCCGGGCTGCCCCAGCACAACGCAAGACTCGCTTCCAGGTGCTGGCCGGGCTCTCCAGGGTGGGTTCGGCCCACAGGGCCTCTCTGAAAGATTTCAGCGACTCAGCTCATTCACATCCTCTTTCCGTGGGTTGCCTGGCGCAAACCCCTTTTCCGCCTTGCTACTTGCGGGCCCATCCGTAGACAACATATCTCCAGGATCGCGGCGTAAGCGGCTGAACGACCACATCGAGCGCGTGAAGAATGGACCGTTGAAACTCCGACCGGCCGAGCGCGGCCACGACACCGGTGAATCGCAGATCGTGTTCGCGGAACGGCATAAGAAGTTTGTAGATCTCATGGGGTCTCATATACTTCCACCGAGACCCCCAAGGCACCACCTTGCGCCTCAGGTAGCCGTGGAGCGGCGTCCCCGTGACGTTCTCGGCGAACAGGAGTCGGCCCCCAGGCTTGAGAACGCGATGCATCTCGCCGACGGCCCGCTGTGCCTGGGGGAAGTTGTCATCCTGCCCGATGGCGCCAAGTATTGATTTGAAACAGACGATGTCGAACGAGGCATCGGGCTCCGGTATCGAGGTCGCGCTGAAGGCGGCGTACGTGATGCGGCTCGAAACGCCGTATTGCTCGTGAAGCGCCGGAACCGATGCGTAATGCCATTGCACATCCGAGCAGACAACGGTGGCTCCCCGCAGCGCAAAATAAAGCGAGAGGCCTCCCCGGCCTGCGCCAAGCTCGAGAACCCGGGCCCCGGCCACCTCCGGGGCGCAACGATCCCACAGGAAGATGGCCTTTTTCCATGTGTGGACGTCCCAGTCCAGGATGTCCTTGAGGAGCGGCCGCGTGTAATTCATCCCGCACTCCAACTCTGGATGCTTTTGTGATCCATGCCCGCAATGATACCGTTCCCCCCGTCGGCCCGGTAGTCCTGCCTTCTCTCTCAGGGAGGGTATTGGCTGAGCAGCTTCACGAAACCGTCGAGGGCCATGAGGGGGGCGAGGGACGGATCGTTGACGAGAAGGCCCGAATTCACCTCGCCCGACTTCAGCGCCTGCTCAAATCGGCTGACCGCCTTGTCCGACAGGTTGAGTGATACGGCCAAGTGACCCGCAGCATAATTCGCCCAGCCATCCTCGGGTAAACGTGTTAGAAAGTCGTCGAGAAGCGACTGTGCCCAATCCCTCCTTTTGCTTTTCAGCAGTACCAGTGCCAACTGGCCCGCAATCCGACCGTTGTTGGGTGCCAGGGAATAAGCCTGCTCGAGGTAAAAAACCGCTGGGTACCATAGCTGCCTGCGCAGGTACGGGTCTGCCATGGACCTGAGTGCATCGGCGACCTCGGACGGAGCCCCTCCTCGCGGGAAAACGACCGCAGGCGCTGGCAGGCGATCCATCCGCTCCTCGAACTGTCGGAAGGCCTCGCTGTCCGCCGAGGAGCGTACCCAGTTACCCCGAAGCGTCCGGACCTGGCGCAGGGCATCATACAGACACATGTTGCCAGGATCACACTCGTAACCGCCCATGAGCATCTCCGCGGCCTGGGCGTATGCGTTTTCCCCCCAGAGAACGGGGGCCTCACGACCGGCCCGTCTGGCATCGATCACGGTGGCAACCCGATCTTGGAGTTGGACGACGACCGGATCCGTGGGCTCGCAAACCAGAACCTCGTCACAGGGAGAACCCTGGAGAGCCCCAAGATCGAAGCCAATTGCCAGGGCCTCGTTCCGGTACAGGAATCGCGGAGCGGAGAATTCCAATGAGGGCAGGTCATCCGTGTGCACCGCGGCCCCCGCAGCCCATTCCCGCAGGCGTTTTCCGCCGTCGACGAAGGTGCCCAGAATCCCCGCGAGATCACGAATACCGGCATGATACAGGTCCGCCCGCACCGCGGGCTGGGCATAGCGCGCCATCATTTCAGAGGCCGACATGGGTGAAGGCGTGTTGCCCGCCACCAGGCAATAATCCGTATCCATGATTTGCCAGAGGGACACATCTTCGAACACCTCACAGAGGGTCCGAACGACCATCCTGAAGTCATCGCGCGACATGGCGTAGCTGTGCATCCAGATCGCCACGCGGCCATCGGGTGTTATGCGCCGCTTGCAGATCTCGAAGAACTCGCGAGTGAATAGATTCGCGACACCCGCTATCCAGGGGTTTGACGGCTCCGAGACGATCAAATCGTAGCATTGATCGGTGAGCAGCAGGTGGTTCCTCCCGTCGGCGCGAAAGAGTCGGACCCGCGGGTCGGAAAAAAGAATGTTGTCATTGTAGGGCGCAAAGAAGCTGGCGGCCTCAATCACCGCGTCACTTATCTCAATACAGTCAAGCCGCTCATAGGAGGGATGGCGAGCAATGGCGCTCAGGGTCATGCCGGAGCCAAGTCCGATGATACACGCCCGCTTCGCCCCGCGATCCAGCATCGCAGGCAAATGCCCCAGAAGCAGTTGTGTCCGAACGTCCCTGACGTCGGTCGAGGCGTCCGTCTTGCCATTTACGACAAGAGAAAGCCGGTCTTTGTTGCCTGCCGCCCGGGCGACCGAGACGGTGATGTCGACGTCCTCACGGAAAAACAGTATATGCCGCTCTTGAGAGGCATCATCGATTCTGTAATAAGGGCCACTCGTCAGAAGTTCCTTATCCCACTTCGAAAACGAAAAACCCGCACAGGCGATAGAAAACAGTCCGACGCCAACGGCGGCCCTGGCCCGCATGCCCGACCAGCCTGCTGGCGGGGCCCAGAGCAACACGCATGCACCGGCAAGGCCGCTGGCCAGCGCCGCCGCCACGATCGAGTATTGAGTGCCCAGCACCTCGCTTCGGATCAACACGAAGCCCGCAAGGAGAGCTCCCACGATAGCGCCGACCGTATTGACCACATACACGCGCCCGACGGCCGTTGCCGCGTTCAAGCGACTCATCCCGACAAGCCTGGTCATGAGAGGAAAAGCCATACCCATCAGCAGCGTCGGCACCAGTGTGACCGCGATAATCAACGAGAACGTCAGCGTCAGGAGCTTGTCATACTCTTCGTGGTAGCTGATCACCAGTTGCCGAACCAGACTCGGAACCCGCCCATGAATGGGCACGATCAGCACGGCCGTCAGACCGATGCCGAATTCCAGCATCGCCAGGAGCAGAACCGGCCGCCGGAAGCGATCAATCCATGGAACGGCCGCCAGGCTGCCCAGCCCCAGGCCCAAGATGAACGCCGCCAGAATGCATGTGAACGAGTAGGTGCTCGAGCCAACGGACATGATCAAGGCACGCGTCCATGAAATCTGATAGATCATGGCTGCCAGGCCGGAGACGAAGGCAACGGTGAGAATCGCCCCTGAAGCGGGCGGCAGATCCAGCGCAGAGACCGCGACCGTCGGATCACGCCCCCCCTTCTCACGTGCCAACCTCTCGGGAGCCGTCGACCGCTCACCACTCAGAAACCGCCACCCAACAAGGCCAACCAGCAGGTTCGTGCCAGCGGCGATCTGTGTGGTCAGCGACATGCCGAAAAAGGGTATGAGTAGGAAGCCCGCTAACAGGGCACCCAGCATGGCTCCGAGCGTGTTCACCCCATAGAGCAAGCCTGTGGAGCGCCCCAGCAGTCGGCCGTCACCCATGACATACGTGACCAACAAAGGCAGCGTCGCGCCCATCAATGTCGTCGGCACGATCAGGATCAAGGCACTTATACAGAACCGTACAGTGCTCAGCAGCCAGGGGTTGTCGACGACGTGTGGATACAGGCCGCGGTAAAACGGCTCGGCCGTTCCCATGAGTACCGGCACCAGCAGCGTATAAAGTCCAATCGCGATCTCAAGGCCTGCGTATGCCCGTCCAGGCCGGCGGACCCAGCCGCCCCACCGCCCTCCGAGATAACTGCCCAACCCCAGACCAGCCATGAAAGAAACGATCACCGTTGTGATTGCGTAGGTTGTCCCCCCAAACAACAGCGCGAGTTGACGGATCCATACGACCTCGTACACGAGAGCCGCGCAGCCCGAGAGCAGGAAGAGAGCATAGACAGCAAGCCGGACATGAATGCCCATGGATAAACCCCGAGAAAACCGGGGGACTCGCGCCAAATGGCCCCCGTTTTTCTTCACGCGCCCTTAGAACAAACAGACGACTCTGAGATCAAGGGTTATCCATGGCGAGTGCTCGTCGTGCTCCACGCGTATCGAAACCCGCCATCGGCCGACCTGAAGGTCGGCTTGCACCCCGCTCCACGACTCCGACGCCCCAAAACCCGTCGCTCCAGGCATTCTACAATGACGTGATGTGATAAGCAATTCACCACAACCGCAGCACATGCTCGATGCCACTCTCGACGAATTCACCGCGGGGTGCGACCATCAAGCCAGGGTCTTGGTTCTTGCGGAGACGAGCAGGTAGATGAAGAAGGTGCCCCCGATCAGGCTGGTGATGACGCCGACGGGGATCTGGCGGGATTCCTGGCCGAGCCACCAGAGGGTGTTGCGTGCAATCA